>JALFWW010000009.1 GCA_022786605.1 Clostridia bacterium
ACGCATAGCAATCAGTTTTGGTTCAATTATTTTGATATGTGTGTATTTTCTTTTTGCCATAATAAAAGCCCCCTCATGTAGTTCTATTATCCTACATAAGGGGGCTTTTTGTCATTGTCCGTTTTTACTGGTTCAGTTCACATGGACGTTCGTGCTTTTTATGTTTGTATGAATTACGATTATTTTCTCAGCAGACAAATTCTTTCGTAGAAATATAGTCATCCCCCAATTCTGCCAGTTCCATAGGAAAAGCATCGCCCTGACATAATTTCTGTAAAAAAACTTCCATTTCCTCCTGTCTGTCAGACAGACCGGAAACTTCTTCCCGTTCCAGTACCTGTCCTCCACTGATCTTATCAATGGCAACACCGTACACGTTTTCTCCCTTGGGAACGGGATGCACCAGCAAGAAATATCGCAATGTAAACTTTTGATTCTTTTCATCTGCAATCTGTTTTTCCCATAACATGCGCCGTTCCATTTTCCTCGCCCCTTCCGCAATGATTCTTTTAAGGTGATTATAAAAATCATCATCGGAAAAAGCCATAAAAATTCCGTTAATAATGTGGATTCCTGCACTCTTTTACGTTTTCTTTATATCAAGAAAGCAAAAGCAGTTTATCTTCCACATGTAAATCAGCAGTTGCCTTCGCCGCTTCCTTTCCATAAGAAACCATCTGATAGGACTGACCGTAGCGCATACGGAAATATTCTGCCAAAATCGCAATAAATTGACCATTTGTCGGCTTTTCTATCATATGATAGCCGGATATTTCAAAATATACCTGTCTGCCATTTTTCTTCCATGCACTTTCTACCGCATGGCGGATAGCGCGTTCCACCTTGCTGGCAGAAGTATGATACATCCGAGCAATATCAGGATATAATCCCTTCGTAATGCCGATCATCACTTCCGGGTCCTCCACTGCCATCATCACCGCTTGCCGAATGAAATGGTATCCCTTAATGCTGGCAGGCACCCCCATACGACTGAGCAGAGAGGAAATCTCAGCTTCCAGTCCAGATACTCTCTGACGCTCTGCAATCGGTTCTTCTCTCTGCACTGTCCAAAGTTTTTCTTTGCCGTCATAAGGACGTATAGGTTCCGTCAATTGTCGGATTCGTTCCAGAAGCAGTTCTCCCTGTATGGGCTTTGCCATATAGTAATCAGCGCCCATGGCAACTGCGCGGCGTACCACCGTATCGCTGTCGATGGCAGAAATCATAATGCACACACATTCCTTTTTCTGCTCTTTCATCTGTTCCAGTACCCATACACCATCTTTTTCCCCCAAAATGACATCCATCAGTACCACATCCGGTGCACTTTCCTGAATCATATGAAATACCGCCGGTCCGTTGTCAGCCATACCTACTACTACCATGTCACCACGGCGCTCCAGACAGAGTTTCAGCTTCTGCAGATAAAACAAATCCCGATCCGCAATCACTACCCGTATTTTATTCCTTACTTGCATCAAAATAAAACCCCCATTTACTCCTTGTATTTTCTCGGAAACTTCCCCTTGCGTAAGCCTATTATAATGCGGGTATTCTCTTCCATCCATATGTACCTGCCAAAATGCTTCGTCCTGTTCATTTTTGGCAAAGGATGCCATAAAAAATGTTATTCAGGCAAAAAATATGACATTTCATGACGCAATCCGCATTTTTTCTTCATAATTTGTTCTTCATATAATACGTTTGTTTCATCTTTTGCTGCATAGAAAAAAGACATGAAGCCTGTTTGACAGACATCATGTCTTTACATTTAAAAAATCAGTCTTTGGGGCAGATCGCAATACATCTTGCTGTAAAACCTGCCGCATTTTTCGCTTTCGGGAAACCACAGAAGATCAGAGAACCTACAGAAGGCACTTCAGACAGATGATTCATCAGTTCCACCTGATAACGATTCTGTTCCAGTACATAAATTTCGCACAGGAATCCTTTTTCTCTGGCATTGGTTGCGGAATCCGTATCCGCAGGCTCATGTCCAATGGCGGTCACATTCCGTTTTTCAATCAGATACTGCAGCGCTTCCATGCTCCAGCCGGGATAATGACGGTTGCCCTCGTCGTCGTAATTGTTCATATCTTCCCGTTTAGACCAGTCAGTACGCACTGCCACAAAGGAACCAGCCGGGATTTCACCATAAGTCTTTTCCCATTCCTGAATATCTTCAACAGTTGTCACATAGTCCCAATTATCCGCCACTTTCGCAGACACATCAATGACGCACAGAGGCAGGATCATTTCTTCCACAGCAATATCCTGCAGTTCTCTGCCACCAGGAATGAAATGCACAGGCGCGTCTACATGGGTACCGTACTGACTCACCAGACGGAACTCATGGGTACGGAATCCAACGGGGTAGTCAAACAGACGCAGCACATCCATTGCAGGAAAACCTGCCCAGTGCGGTGTTTCTGGAGAAAGTTCATGTGTCAAATCCACAAATCTGTAATTTTCTTTCCAATCAGCGTACTGCTCCCACAATTTCTTGTTCATCTTCCATCTTCCCTTCTGCGTTTTATATGCTCCATTGTCAGTAAAAAAACAGTGGTCTTGTCCCAGACAATCCTCTCTCTTTTAATATTCCCCATACAAGGGAAATTCCCTCTTTTTTCCCACCAGGTTTCTTATTTTTTTCCACAGAAATGATTCATTTGTTTTTCTTCTCCCAAAATTTTTTTACAGTCCGCACGAGCCAGAGATAATACACCGGTGCCGCAATCATAAAACATAGACCCAACCAGATCTGTGTTGGAATGAAGTATACACAGACTGCGCCGATGCAATATAAAATCAATGAGCCATAAGGCATGACTTTTCCAAATTTTCCAAATAATTCACTGTAAATTTCTCTGTTTATCTGTACACGGGCAGCCTCTCTCGCATATCCCTTTTCTGTCAAAGCAATCGTCAGTCCCTGTTTCATCAAAATGGCAAAAATAATCACCCAGATGATACCCAGTGTATCCCCCTGCAAAAACCTGCCGCCAAAATAAAGGATTCCTCCAATTCCCGCAAGCAACGTAAAGAATAACACTTTTCGATGATATACTTTCATGCTATCTCCTCCAGACCAGTTTTTTCCTTGCCCCTATGTAAACAAAAGTATAGCATAATTCTATCGCAAAATCCAGAAAAGCCCGTACCTGTTGGTACGGACTCTTCTGTTTCAGCTGCTTCCAGCATATTCTCAATAAAAATACCATATCCCCTTGTAGGGTCATTGACAAACACATGGGTCACCGCGCCTACAAGTTTCCCATTCTGTAAAATAGGACTGCCGCTCATACCCTGAACAATACCTCCTGTTTTTGCCAGTAAATCCGGGTCTGTCACATGAATGACCATACCTTTGCTGCTTTCTTTTCCAAAACGGTGTACCTGCTCGATTTCCACATCATATGCCTCCACTGTATCTCCCACAATATTGGAAAGAATCTGCGCCTTGCCCTCCTGAATCTCATCCTGTAGGGCAATGGGATAGCTTTCACCGGTAAAAGCAGAGGTATCCGCTGTACCGTAAATGCCTACTTCTGTATTTTTTTCAATATCCCCCAGCACTTCATCCGCCTCAATGATACCATTGAGTTCCCCAGGCTCACCTTTTTGCCCTTTCACGATTTCCGTCAAATGGGAAGATGTGATATGCCCCTGTTTTAAAGACATCAAACCACCTGTATCCACGTCATAAATCCCATGACCCAATGCGCCGAAGCGGTCTGTGGTTTCGTCAAAGAAGGTCACCGTACCAATGCCTTGAATACTGTCCCGAATCCAGATACCCAATTTATAGGCACCATCCGCAGGGCTATACACAGGCGTTACTTCCGCTTTCTGCTCCACACCATCCCGCACAAAAACCACCTGTACCGGTGTACCACCATTGCTGCCTACAGCCTCCAGAAAAGCTTCTTTGTTTGGCATTGCTTCGCCATCCACAGACTGTATCAAATCCCCGGTCTGCAATATACCTTTGCAAGGCTCTGTTTTGTTTCCTTCTCCATCCTCCACAAAACCGGTTCCCAGTACCATTAAACCGTCTGTATCCATTTGTACGCCTACCGTACGTCCGCAGGGAATGAGTTTCGTATCAGGCAGTATATTGGCGGAAACAGTCTTGACAGGTACTTTATCAAAAAGATAAAATGTCACTTCTGTACTTCCCGCTTCATGGGCTTCCGCAGACACTTCTGTCCCCAAGGATAAATGGAAATTATCCGCCGTAGGCTTTGCCGAAATGCCCAACACTTCCACACTTTCTTCTGTTTTCACAGAGACAGGCAGACGCAGATCATAGGCTGTTGTCCGCCCTGCCATCAGTGTCATATCGTCTGGCAGCAAAAAGCGTATAAATCCCCAGCAAAAGAGAACTGCTGTCACAACCCAAAGCGTCAGGCATTTCCATCGGCATTTTCCTGTATTTCCTTCCATAAAAAAGCCTCCCGCATTGTTTTTTTTGAAACAAGCTTGTTTCTTTTTTATGATTGCCAGCGAAAAGAATCCTATACAGGGAAAGAAAATACAAACGAGCAGAAAGCAATTTTTTAGACACATGGAAATTTCTGCAAAAAAAGAGAAAGCCTTAAGCAAATTTCCCGAAAAGCACCATTTATCTTTTCCTTAAATTTTTGAAAGGAAACTGTGCCAATTGGCTTCAGAAGAAATATATTCCACAAAATCCTATAAAAAAGAAAGCCAGAATCCTTTTTAATATAAGGATTCCAGCTTTCCTAATTTCTTATGAATCAGCCTCTTTTATGGCTCTCTCCATGATTTTAAAAATATCTTATTTCAGGTTGAAGAATGCATCCAGACCCAGGTACTGAGCTGTTTCATCCAGTTCTTCTTCGATACGCAGCAGCTGGTTGTATTTTGCAACACGGTCTGTTCTTGCAGGCGCGCCTGTTTTGATCTGACCAGCGTTTACAGCAACGACGATATCAGCGATAGTAGCGTCTTCTGTTTCACCACTTCTGTGGGATACAACTGCTGTCATTTTGTTTCTGTTAGCCAGCTGGATTGCGTTGAATGTTTCTGTCAGTGTACCGATCTGGTTTACTTTGATCAGGATTGCGTTACCAGCTTTCAGGTCGATACCTTTCTGCAGTCTTTCTGTGTTTGTTACAAACAGGTCGTCACCAACCAGCTGTACTTTGTCACCCAGTTCTTTTGTCAGCAGCTGCCAGCCTTCCCAGTCTTCTTCTGCCAGACCGTCTTCGATGGAGATGATAGGGTATTTTTCAACCAGAGCTTTCCAGAATTCCACCATTTCTGCGGAAGTACGAACGATTTCTTTGCCAGCCATTTTGCTTTCGCCGGGGAAGTGGTATTTGCCGTCTTTTTCATCATACAGTTCTGTGGAAGCAGGGTCCAGAGCGATCTTGATGTCTTCGCCCCATTTGTAGCCAGCAGCTTCAACAGCTTCTTTGATCAGGTCGATAACAGCATCCGCTGTAGGCAGGTCAGGTGCGAAACCGCCTTCGTCACCAACAGCTGTGGACAGACCTTTGTTTTTCAGAACTTTTTTCAGCATGTGGTAGATTTCTGCACACATACGCAGAGCTTCTTTGAAGGAAGATGCGCCAACGGGCATGATCATGAATTCCTGTACGTCAACTGTGTTGTCAGCATGTTTACCACCGTTCATGATGTTCATCATGGGAACGGGCATTGTTTTTGCGTTGAAGCCGCCCAGGTACTGGTACAGAGGCATATCCAGCGCTTCTGCCGCTGCTTTTGCAACTGCCATGGAAACGCCCAGGATTGCGTTTGCGCCCAGTTTTGCTTTGTTGGGTGTGCCATCCAGTTCCAGCATTAGGTTATCGATGGCAACCTGATCCAGAGCATTCATACCGATGATTTCGTCAGCGATGATGTTGTTTACGTTGTCAACCGCGTCCTGTACGCCTGTGCCGTTGTATCTGTCGCCGCCATCACGCAGTTCCACTGCTTCGAAAGCACCTGTGGAAGCGCCACTGGGAACAGCCGCACGACCGATTACGCTGTCATCAACAACAACTTCTACTTCTACTGTAGGATTGCCTCTGGAATCCAGAATCTCTCTTGCATAAACGTCTGTAATTTCATAATAACCTTTCATGTGTTGAACTCCTCCTTAAAAATACCTATTGGTTGTTTCTCTTATTTATCTATGAGCAGGCTTTCACCTGTCATTTCCGCAGGTTTGGGCAGACCCATCATTTCCAGCAGTGTAGGGGCAATATCTGCCAGTTTGCCGCCGTCTTTCAGACCAATACCATCTGTGTAATTAACCAGAATAAAGGGTACAGGGTTTGTGGTATGGGCTGTAAAAGCCTCTCCTGTTTCATAATCTACCATCTGGTCGCTGTTGCCATGGTCAGCACAGATAAACATCTGACCGTTTACTTTCAGCAGGGTATCCACGACTCTGCCGATGCAGGTATCCACGGTTTCCACAGCTTTTTCCGCCGCTTCCAGAATCCCTGTATGACCTACCATATCGGGGTTTGCGTAGTTGATGATGATCAAATCATATTCTCCGGATTCCAGAGCCTTGATGAGACCATCTGTGACTTCCACTGCGCTCATTTCCGGTTTCATATCATAAGTAGCTACCTTCGGGGAAGGCACCAGCCAACGATCTTCGTTGGGATTGGGTTCTTCCACACCGCCGTTGAAGAAAAATGTTACATGAGCGTATTTTTCTGTTTCAGCAGTACGCAGCTGTTTCAGACCCAGAGAGGAAATGTATTCGCCCAAAGTGTTGTCCAGACGCTGAGGTTTGAATGCCACTTCTTTATTGGGTATGGTAGGGTCATATTCTGTAAAGCAAATGTATTTCAGATCCTGAGGCACCTGTTCTCTGGCAAAGCCATCAAAATCAGGATCGCACAGGCTTCTGGTGATTTCTCTTGCACGGTCAGGACGGAAGTTATAGAAGATCACCGCATCGTGGTCACTGATCTTACCAACTGCCTGTCCGTCGTCCCCTACCATAACAGTAGGGACCACAAATTCGTCTGTTTTGCCGTTTTCATAGGATTTCTGGATACAGCCCACAGCATCCTGTGCTGTTTCGCCTTTGCCAAGCACCATGGCATTATAAGCTTCCTGTACCCGTTCCCATCTTTTATCTCTGTCCATGACATAGAAACGCCCCATGACGGTAGCAATTTTGCCCACACCGATTTCACGGATTTTTTCTTCCAGCTGTGCAGTGTAATCTGCGCCGGAAGCAGGGGGTGTATCTCTGCCGTCTAAGAATGCATGAACAAATACTTTTTCCAGACCATTCCGTTTTGCCAGCTGTAACAGTGCATACAGGTGGGTGTTATGGCTATGAACACCACCGTCAGAAAGCAGACCATACAGATGCAGTGCGGAATTGTTCTTTTTGCAATGTTCCACAGCGTCCATCAAAGCAGGATTTTCAAAGAAATCGCCATCTTCAATGGATTTTGTGATTCTGGTCAGTTCCTGATATACGATACGACCAGCGCCGATATTCAGGTGACCTACTTCAGAGTTCCCCATCTGTCCATCGGGCAGACCAACGGCACGACCGCTGGCATAACCCTTCACACAGGGATATTTTGCTTTCAGGCTGTCCAAAACAGGTGTTTTTGCCTGTCTGATGGCATTGCCTTCTGTTCTTTCATTGATACCGAAACCATCTAAGATCATCAGTACCGTTGTTTTTTTATCCATTCTCGTTTACCTCCCGTTTCGTGAGATAACTTACTTATTGTAATGCACGATATCTGCAAATTCTTCTTTCAGGCTTGCACCGCCTACCAGACCGCCATCGATGTCAGCCATGGCAAACAGTTCTGCTGCGTTTTTACCGTTTACGCTGCCGCCATACTGGATGCGTACTTCATCAGCCACAGCCTGACCATACATTTCAGCCAATACCTGACGGATCGCTGCGCAAACTTCCTGCGCCTGTGCGGAAGTAGCTGTTTTGCCTGTACCGATTGCCCAGATGGGTTCATAAGCTACAACAACTTTCTTCACATCATCTGCGCTGACGCCTGCCAGACCGCATTTGATCTGCATGCGTACCCATTCGATGGTGATGTTTGCTTCTCTCTGTTCCAGCGTTTCGCCACAGCACATGATGGGCAGCAGACCGCTTTCCAGTGCTTTTTTCACTTTTTTGTTTACAGTCTCATCTGTTTCCGCAAAATACTGTCTGCGTTCGGAATGACCGATGACAACGTATTTTACACCCATTTCTTTCAGCATTGCTGCGGAGATTTCACCTGTGTAAGCGCCGCTTTCTTCAAAGTGCATGTTTTCTGCGCCTACGGCAATGTTTGTGCCCTGCAGTGCTTCCAGCACAGGGTACAGATCTACGAAAGGCACGCAGAATACAACGTCGGCATCTGTTGTATTCACTTTGTCTTTCAGCAGTTCGCACAGTGCTTTTGCTTCTGCGGGTGTTTTGTTCATTTTCCAGTTCCCTGCAATGATTTTCTTTCTCATAATAAAATACCTTCTTTCTTTATGTTCAGCTGCCCATGGTGCGGGCTGCTGTCTGTTCGATTCTCGCTACGATGTCAGCACCGGTCATACCGGAAGAAACCATGATTCTGGGAATTGCCCCACGAGAAGTATTCCGGTTGATGACACCAGAATCTACTGTAAAGAGCAAAGAAAAGCCTTCATCCAGCAATGCCTGCTGCAATTCCGGTGTATTCTGTCCGTTGGGATAAGCCAATGCTCTGACAGATGTTTTTCGCGTGGGCATATTTTCTGCCAAAGCTTCTTCTCCTGCCAAAGCCGCTGCCACAAACTCCTCTGTGGTAGTCTTGCTGGCAGGCACATGGTTGCTGGTATGGTTATAAATGCCAACCTTGCTGTTATTGATCATTTCGGATGCATTGCTCCATGTGAATTTTTTCAGACCAATTTGATTGGTGATATAGTCTGTTACCACAAAAATGGTTGCAGGCACATTATACTTCTGAAAAACAGGGTATGCCAGATCATAGTTGCTGTAATAACCATCATCCATGGTGATGCACAGATATTTTACTTTCATATCCAAGCCGATATCTCCATCTGTGTCCTTTTCCTGTTCCTTTTTCGCTAGAATCTGATCCAATTCCTCCATGGAAATGATGGTATATCCCTGTTCTTTGAAGTAACGAATCTGTTCCTCCAATTCTGACTGCATGGTGGTAATGCCATCACCAAAGCCCATATCCCGTACCGCAAAATGATGATACATCAGTACCGGAATATATTCTGTAGGTTCTACCTTAGGCAGTTCTTGTGTTTCTTCCACTTTCTGGTCACTCTTTAATACATCCACTGCCGCCTGAAAAGCATCGGGGTTCTTTTCCGCTGCCATGGCAACCTGTGTCATACCCAAAAGCATGACCATGGTCATAAAAATCGTAAAAATTCGTTTCATTGTTTTATGCCGCTTCTTTCTCTTTATATTTACCTTCTCTTTGTTCCCCGAAAACAAAATTCCCCAAAATAAAATTATTTATCGTCTACTGCTACAACGCCAGGCAGTTCTTTCCCTTCCAAAAATTCCAGAGATGCACCGCCGCCTGTAGAAATATGTGTCATTTTATCGCCATAACCCAACTGGTTTACAGCCGCTGCGGAGTCACCGCCGCCAATGATGGTTGTTGCGTCAATGGATGCCATTGCTTCCGCGATGGCTTTTGTGCCTTTGGCGAAGTTTTCCATCTCAAATACACCCATAGGACCATTCCATACAACTGTTTTTGCGCCTTTGATGGCATCTGCAAAGAGTGCTCTTGTTTTTTCACCAATATCCAGACCCATCCAGCCGTCAGGGATTTCACCTGTAGAAACTGTTTTGAATTCTGTGTCATTTTTGAATTCTTTTGTGATGACGGTATCCACAGGCAGCAGGAAGTTTACACCTTTTTCCTTTGCCTTTTCGATCATTTCTCTTGCGTAATCCACTTTATCCAGTTCCAGCAGGGATTCGCCAACATGACCGCCCTGTGCCACTGCGAAAGTATAAGCCATACCGCCGCCAATAATGAGGGTATCTACTTTTTCCAGCAGGTTATTGATGACATTGATCTTGTCAGAAACTTTGGAACCGCCCAGAATTGCCACGAAAGGGCGAACGGGGTTGTTTACTGCGTTGCCCAGGAACGCAATTTCTTTTTCCATCAGATAGCCAACAGCGGATTCTTCCACAAAAGCTGTTACGCCAACAGTGGAGCAGTGCGCTCTATGGCTGGTACCGAATGCGTCGTTTACGAAGATATCCGCCAGAGAAGCCAGTTCTTTGCTGAAGTTTTCTTCGTTCTTTGTTTCTTCTTTGCGATAACGTGTGTTTTCCAGCAGTACCACATCACCGTCTTTCATTTCTGCCACTGCTTTTTTGGCGTTTTCGCCAACAACATTATCATCTTTTGCAAAAACTACTTCTTTTCCCAGCAGTTCGGACAGACGTACCGCAACAGGTGCCAAAGAAAGTTCCGGCTTAGGTTCGCCCTTGGGTTTGCCCATGTGAGAGCAAAGAATCACTTTGCCGCCGTCTTTGATGAGTTTTTCAATGGTAGGCAATGCTGCTGTAATTCTGTTTTCATCAGTGATGACGCCGTCTTTCAAAGGCACATTGAAATCACATCTTACCAGAACACGTTTGCCCTGTACTTTCAAATCGTCTACTGTTTTTTTCTGTAACATAAAGGGTTCTCCTCTCCATATGAAATATCGGTATATTTTTGATTCTGTATGAACAGAATTACCATTCTACTGTGTATTATACTGCGCATTTCAAAGCCCCGCAAGCCGCAGCATTTCCAGCGCCGCGCCTTCATCCATAATAAATACCGCATTGGACATGCTCTTGCTCAAGGCAAGCAGACTTGCTGCTTTCTTTTTACCCCCTGCGGAAACGATCACATGCTCCATCCGATGTACTTCCTCAAAGTCTACACCAATGGAATTTGTTTCATATACCACTTCACCTTTATGGTTAAAGTAATAGCCACATGCTTCCGCAACAGCATGTTCCTGCCGAAGCAATTTGCATGTATCATTATCCAGACGGCGTTTTTCCGCCATTTCCATAGCGTCACCAACGCCCAGCAGCAAAATATCCACCCGTTTCAATTCACCAATGGTTTCTGCCACTTCCGGTTCTGACTTCATTTCTTCCAGCACATTTGCGCTGAGGTTATCTGGCAGATGCAGCATGCGATAATCGGCTCCAGCTTTTTCCGCCAATTTTGCCGCCAGAGTATCTGCCTGCAGTTCCAGCTTTCTGCCGATGCTGCCGCGGGCAGGCAATACCATTTCTGCCTTCTGTACTGCTGTATAAGGCATAGCATCTACCAATGCCGCCATGGTCGTGCCGCCGGTGATGGCGATACGGCTGCTGCGGCGCATATTTTCCAACAGCACTCTTGCGCCAATTTGTGCCATTTCCTTCACGGTGCGGTCGCTTTCGTCGGAATCTCCTTGTGCCAGCAATACCCGCTGTGCGCCAAGAATTTCCCGCACTTTTTCTTCCAGTTCGGACATTCCTGTCAAACTGGAGAACAGATCGCTCAGATTTTCCAAAACACTCAGACCATCTTCTGTTACAGACATGCCTGTTTTGGAAACCTTTACCAGACCCTGAGCATTTAATTTCTCAATTTCACTGCGAACCGTTCTCTCTGTCATTCCAAGAGAGATCACCACCAGCCGTCTGCCACATGGTTCCAGCAGACGAACGGTTTTCAATATGCGGTATCTCTTTACCAGTTCCTCTGTCAAATCCGGTACGATTTTACGCACCATCTGCAGTTTTTCCTCCATTTGCTCACCTCTTTGGATGCTTTCCGTCCCGCTGTGCATTTTTTGTCCCGCTAAAATTTAAAAAGTGGCTGACACAAGAAAAAATCTCCCGGTATTCCCCAATCCTTCTCATATCAGCCGTTGTCAGACCCTTTGGTCTGTTTTTCTTAAGCCTGTTCTACCTTCACGGAATCATCTACATCACTGTCTGTGCAGCAGCATTCATCGTCAAAACATTCATCATCCAGATCGTCCCAATCATAGTCCCAATCTTCGTCATATTCATCATCCATTTTTGTTTTCAGCAGATAAACAACGCCAAGTGTAACCACTGCCAGTACAGCCGCAACAACAGCCAGTACGATGAACATGGTCTTCTTTTCGTCACGATCCTGCAGTACAACAATTTTTTCTTTCAAATCGCTGAAGCTAGGTCTTACTTCAAAATACTTTTTCATAGCACTCTCTCCTTCACGTTTTGTTCTGCATAAATTTCTTCTTCAAAAATTCCTTATTCTTTCGCATCTCACTATATTCATAGTATGCTTTTTTCAGAATCTGGCGCTCATCGTTGAATTTGAGCAGATGATAAGCCTCATGGAATTTATAAAAACCCGCGTCTGCAAAGTATTCCTCGCTCTGCGGTTTGCAGTAAAAGGAATTTGCACTCATCAAATACCAATGCACTGTCTTGTTGACGGTATCTTCTCCGCCTTTAAAGGTATACTGTGTTTTGCCTACATATTTGATGATCTCGCCATTGGCGCCTGATTCCTCTTTCACTTCACGCAGAGCAGTCTGGCGGTATGTTTCATTTTCTTCCACGGTCCCTTTGGGCAGAACCCAGCCCATATATCTGCCGTTCTGATTCTTATAGAGCAGGAGGATCTTCCACCTGTGTATCACGACGCCGCCGCAGCTTACTGCTTCAATCACCGCATTCCCTCCGCTTTATTATTTTATATGCCATTCGATATCAGTATACCGCTTTTTCCTCTGCTTTTCAAGACAAAGCGTAAATTTTACTATTTTTGGGACATTTTTTCTCCTGTGGGACGAAACGGCGATTTTTTCAGTAATTCTGCCATATGCCGCAAACTGGCGGTCACAAGGAGCCCCATAAGCAGTGCCAAAAAGACATCGGCAGCCGGGATTTCCGCCAACAGCAGGTAATTATACCATCCATGATACAGATAAGGTACCAAAAAACTAAGGAACCATCCACTTTTTCTTTCGGCAAACTTTGCCTCTGCCAGCCAATAGCCCATCTGTACCCCAAATAACCCATGTCCCGGAACGGAAAGGACTGCTCTTGCCAGTGCTGTGCCAATGCCTCCCCAAAGCGGGTGCGTCACATAAACGATGTTTTCAATCCATGCGAAGCCCAAAGAAATAAAAACAGCGTATACAATGGCGTCAAAAGGCTCATTGTAGTGTGGATTTCGTGCAAGAAGTGCCAGCAGAAACAACATCTTCACGCTTTCCTCTACTAATGCCGCCTGCAAAAAAGCCGCCGCGAAAGGCAAATCCGTCAAAGGAAACTTGCTTTCCACCCATAGTCCCACACCGTAAATGACAAAAGTTGCGTAAACGCCAAAAAGCAGCCCCCACAAAAGCATCTGCCATGGTTCTTTTTCGTATTTATCCCGAATGTAAATATAAAACAGTCCTATCGCAACGGGAGCTGTCGCCGCCTGTATCACGTTGCCACCACCTTTTGTTTTTCATATCTTGCCCCGTTTCAAGAAAAAAATTTCTTTTTTGAAAAATACATAAAAACAAAACAGGCAGTCAGGAAATATCCTGCTGCCTGTCATTGTTGCATTTGAAAAAGCAATCTGTTTTTTATTCTGTTTTGATGGCTGTCAGCGCACTCAATTTCATGGCGCGTTTTGCCGGCAGATAGCCAGACAATACACCAATAATCGTAGCGAACGCAACAGCGGACAGATAAAGCCATATAGGAATGGAAGATGTCATTTCGCTCGCCTGTTTTGTCGCCACCAGATTCACCAACAGCGACATCAGAAAACTGGTGATAATCCCCAGAACACCTCCGGCAAATCCGATAAACGCCGCTTCTGTCAAGAAAAGTAATTTGATATCCCGCAAAGAAGCGCCGATTACCTTCATGATACCAATTTCTCTGGTTCTTTCATAAATCGCCATAACCATCGTATTGGTGATGCCGATAGCCGCTACAATCAGGGATACGGCACCGATGGCACCCAGTACGATACGCAGCATTTTTGTGGTTTCTTTCATGGTTTCCAGCTGATCTGTCAAACTGGATGCCTGAAATCCCATGTCTTTGATCTGCTGCTGCACTTCCTGCACTTTATTCAGATCACTTACCTTTACTGCCACCTGCTGATATTCTCCCTTTTTCTTCTGGGTTCCACTGCTGCTATATCCACCTTGTTTTTTCCGCCAGGCTTCTTTCTCCTTCTGGATTTTTTCCATCTGTTTCAAAGGCATCACAACACTGTAGCCATTGCCGCCGCCTTCAGGCATGATACCCAGTACAGGTGTCTTGATTGCTTTAATGGATTTATCTGCATACTGTGTGCCATAACTCCAGTCATAGGTCAAAAGGATTTTATCCTCCATGACATTGATTTCCGGCGGTTCTGCCTGCATCTGCATCTGCCAGCTTAATTTCGGATTATAAAACCCGCTGACAACGCTGCGTCCAATGACGATCCCTTCCTGATCCTCAGCTGTCAGCGTTCTGCCCTCTTCCACTTTATACCCCAAGGCTTCCATCGCTCCAGGGTCCAGCCCGATAAAACTGGCGTCACTGACATATTTTCCGCAAACCAGCATCATGCTTTCCCGCACAATAGGCGATACTGCTTCCACATATTCCATCTGTCTGAACTTTTCTATAGCGGCTCCATCCAGAGCGACATTCTTTTTGGGTTTTCCCTTATTCTGATCAGAATCACTGCTGATAAACATATCGCCGTTGTTGCCATAAACATCAATGACCTGCAAACTTCCCCATTCTTCCACCTGTTTCTGGAAACTTTCATTCATGCCAATACCGATGGAAATCATGACAACAATGGAAGTCGTTCCAATAACTACCCCCAGAATTGTCAGAAATGTCCGCAGTTTTCGCTTCCAAAGGTTGCGTACTGCCATCATGATCAAATCTCGTGTACTCATAAGGGCATACCTTCTTTGTCATCATCGTCCTCATCATCATTTTCGTATTCATCTTCATCATCAAAGTCCATGCTTTCCGCAAAACCAGCCGGGTCTTTCTTCTGGTTTCTGATAAACAGGAACAGCCCCATGCCCAAGATGACAATCAAGCCGATGCCAATGATGATATTTTTCAATGTCAATCCATTCTGTGGTGGTTCTGTGCCTTCTCCTTCGCCTTCAGGCATCATGGGTTCTGTAACATTGAGCACATAATCCCTGCGCTGTTCAATGGTCTCCCCGCTGGCATCCTCGTAAGTTGCCACGATGCTGACGGGCACTTCTCCGATGGTGTTGGGCGTGAATGTCACTTCGTAGTAATCGCTGGCGCCAGGGTCCATATTCCCTACATAGGTACTTCTCTGGCTGCATTCCACATCGCCTTCCACCTTAAACATGACGTTATTCAGCGCCACTTTACCCGTATTATAGTAGCTGAAAGAAACGGTAACGGGCATATACTGTTCCACAGATTCCGGCATGGCAAATTCGTCCATATTCAGTTCTGTAACCTGTTCCACGTTGATGCCCAACAGTTCCTGTGCGGTGTATTCATTGCCTTCCGCGTCTTCATATTCGAAATTCACAGTCAGTGTATAAGTTTTTGGCTGTGCGTTCGGCACTACATACAGCCGCAGTTCCTTATCCACTGTGCCTTTGGGCGGAATTGCGTCAAAATAATACGTATTGCTGCTGTTTACAGGGGTGAAAATATTCCCAGATTTTTCTGTTTCGGAAGAAGTTTCTTCTGCCAGTGTCAGGAACATTTTGATATTTTTCACGCCTTTTTCTTTATGTGTATTCATCAAAGACAGGTTCAGGTCAAATTCTTCACCTGCCATAACGATCAATGGATCACAAACGTATTTGCTGACAATGATCTTGGGTTTGCTCTTGTTTTTATCATCTTCGCCTTCTTCTTCCTTATCCTTTTTGGGATTGGAAATATTGACGCCTGCGTACTGTTTGAATGTATTGACTTTTGTTCCGCCGGAAGTATATTCCACGGTAAACTGGATGGCATAGTTCTGGCTGGACGCCTGATTGGTCCCCGCAAAGGTAAATGTCATAGGCATACTTTCGCCAGGTGCCAGAGATGTCACGTTTTTCACGCTGCTGGATTTAGGCACCACTGCCGCAGGGTCCAGACCTTCCGCTGTGATGATGATATCTTTTGCCGCTACCTGACCAGCGTTATACAGTTCAAAGGTAATGGGGAAATTCTGGTTGACACCATAAGTACCAGCCGGTTCTACCATATTGCGAATGATGATCTGGGATGCTTTGCCGCTGACACCACCTACATTGATGTAGTAATCCTGTGTCTTTTCATATTCTTTTCCCATCTCATCCATATATTTCAGTTTTACAGTCACAGGGTAATTCCCCGCTGCCATATCCGCGCTGGTTGCCAGAGGAAAAGAGAATTTGCCTTCCTGCCCGATATTCAGTGTTCCCAGCTGGACACTGCTGAAACCGCCGCTCAGGCTGATGCCTTCTGTTGTCAGCTTATCCAGAATGACTTCTGCCTGATACATGATCTGGCTGCCAGTATTTTTCACCCGTCCGGTAAGGGTACCGCCAGTGCCGGGAGAAAGACTTTCCGGTGTCATTTGCATCTGATCAAACAGATAGGAAGGCTCTCTGTCAAAGCCCTTGAGTTTAATGTAAATGGTATCCGTGCCGCTGTAAGAACCACCCAGAGGGTCTTTGTATGTATAACTCAATGTAATGGGATAACTTGCTTTATCAGGAGAACCATTCATGTTCACATACAGTTTCAATGTCTTTGTACCGTTGACACCCAAACTGCCTACATTTTCCCCATCAGAAAAATTCAGACTAAAGGGCGGCAGGGCTTCTGCGCTTTTCGCGCGAACCACTACATTGTCCGCAATAGCATTCCCTTTGTTTTTGATTTGAATATTCAAGCGGTTTTCTTTATTATTCTCCACTTCATACACACCATCGCCTGCCACAAACACCTGTGGGGTACCGATGTCAAACTTATCCTCTGCCATGATGGGAACTGACAGCCCCAGCAATATGGACACTGACAGAATCATGGCAAATACACTTTTCCAGGTTTTCTTCCTCATACTTCCTCTCCTCCACTCTGTTGTTTCTCATCGATCCGTTCTATTTTTCCATCCATCATGACCACAATGCGATCGGCATATTCAGACAATTCCATATCATGGGTAACAATGACCAGTGTCTGATTATTTTTCTTCGCCAAACCTGTGATCAGGTCCATCATCTCGTAAGTGGTTTTGGTATCCAGATTCCCCGTCGGTTCATCGGCAAATACCACCTGCGGGCTGTTGATAAATGCTCGGGCAATACTGACACGCTGCTGCTGACCGCCGGACATCTCACTGGGTTTATGATTGGCTCTGCCTTCCAGACCTACGGCTTTGAGCATCTCCATTGCCCGCTCGTTCCGTTCCTGCACTGGCACACCACGAAAAATCAACGGTAATGTCACATTTTCCATGGCTGTCAGTGTCGGCAGCAAATTATAGGACTGAAATACAAATCCTACATACTTTTGCCGGAACTGCGCCAACTGATCCTCATTCATGCGTTCAATATGTTTTTTATTGAATATAATTTGTCCGCTGGTAGGTTTTTCCAGACCCGCTATCAAATTCAGCAATGTGGATTTTCCTGAACCGGATTTTCCAAACAGACAGCATACTTCCCCCTGTCTGATGGAAAGACTGAGCCCATTGACCGCTGCTATGGTTTCTGCCCCCATACGGTAAAATTTCTTCACATCTTTGATTCGGATAATGCTTTTTCCCAAGGCTTCTCCTCCCTTCTTTTGAAAAATGATCGTATGATTTAATCATTTTTTAATATTCACATTATAGCATGGACTTATTACAAAATCTCACCCAATTTTTTACAAATTTCTTAACAATACAATTTTTCCTACCTTCTTTTTGTGCAACATGATATGTAAAAACCAAAAAATATTGAAAAATCAACAATTTTCCCAACAAAAAAGGATATTTCTTCTTTTTCCTTGAAGAAATATCCTTTTTCCTATTTTTTCAAATTATCCGATTTTTTCCAGATAAGTTTGCAAATCAATGTCCCACTGGGCATAAGCTTCTTCGCCTCTATGATCAGGCAAATCATAAGTCTGATCCAGATAATCGCCCAGCCATTTGCTGACTTTCACAGAGCCTGTCAGATTCACATGACCCTGATCATAATAATCCACCGCAGGATCAAGACCTATCTGTGTGCGGATTTCTTCTGTATCGAAATCCACATAGTCCACGCCCTGTTCTGCCGCGAAAGCTTCCATAGCCTGACTCTTCTCATATGTCCAGCTCATTTTGGGCAAGTGGAGCAAGACCACATCAATGCCTTTTTCCTTACATAATGCGATAGATTTTTCTGTATATGCCAATGCGCTTTCATCAAAAGCCACGGTTTCTCCTGTCGGTTCCATAAAACCTTCAGGATAAGTCTGAGGAGAAATGTCCCGCAGATAAACATGACCTTTTTTGAAGGAATGCTTCATGAGCGGTCTGGGTTCCGCATCTGCCGGATTCACTTCTTTCCACCGTTCATGGTAACGGAACAGTGGGAACACATAAGACAATGTGGTCTGGCGTTCATCAGCCGCTGTCACTTCCTGAATGATCTCCCATTTATAAGGAGAAAGTTTCATGCCGTCCATAGCACGGCGCATATCTCCTTCCTGCTCCACATAATCGTAAGACTGGAACAGGTTGTCACAGACCAAAACCACCACTTCAGGATTCTGATATTCCAGAGATTCCGCTAGAAGTCCATAGCTGACAGAAGGTGCCTGCAATGCGGACGCTCTGGCATATCCTGTAAAGCCATGATCCTGATACATGAGCATGGAAGATACCCCTCTCAAAAGAGGGCTGCTGCCAATATAGAGCACATCCAAGCTATCTTTCGGTTCATCATAAAAAGCATGAATTTCGTTTGTTTCGTCGTCATTCCGGCGATACATCTGGGTGAACTGTCCAAACACCAGCACAAATACCAGACAGAAGGCAGAACAACGAGCAATGATATTGATTTTTTTACCCATATGCTTAGAACCCCCTGTAAATAAAGTCTGCCGCGTTATAGTTCAAACCGTAAACGCCGAAAATAATCAGTGAAAATACTGCACACAGATACACTGCCCAACGGAAATACAGATTTTGTTTTGCCAGCGTTTCCCGTACTTTGATGCCGCATTCCTGCATGATGCTCACAGCCAGCAGTACCAGAGATGCCAGCACCAGCACCCACAGGTCTTTGCTATCCAGACCAAGCTGGAGCAAACCGCCGTTAAAGAGGATATCCGTATCCCAGTTCACAATCATGGAATGCATCATAGAAACGGAAAGGCTGAATCCTGCCGCTCTGGTGATGATTTTCCCCAAAGCTACCAGCACCAGTGTCCGCAGAATCTGGAACAGATGCCAGCTGAAGCACTTGGTATTGATGTGGAGTTTTTCTGCCAGATTCCGCAGGGGTTCCTCAAACAAAATCCCCAGTACGATGAGAGTACCGTTATAAAAACCAAAGGCGATGTATTTCCACTCTGCCCCATGCCAAATACCGATGAGGAAGAAGATGATAAACTGCGGAATCAGTACGGGCAGCATTTTGCCAATATAATTTCCCAGTACCTGACGTCCTTTTTTCCCTACTTTCGTAAAGAATTTAGACAAAGACAATGGATAGAACACATAATCCCTAAACCATGCCCCAAGGGTGATGTGCCATCTGCGCCAGAAGTCAGGGATGCTTGTTGCCAGATAGGGACGTTCAAAGTTTTTCTCCAAATCTACGCCAAAAATCTGCGCCGCACCGGTTGCAATGTCAATACCGCCGAAAAAATCCCCGTAAAGCTGGATGCAGTATACCAATGCCGCTACAGCGACATAAGTTCCGCCGAATGTATCGGGGAAACCAAACACATTATCTACCAACACACTGGCACGGTCTGCAATGACCAGTTTCTTGAATGCCCCCCAAAGCATGAGCTGCACACCAAATTTGGTGCGTTCATAGGAAAATTCATTTCCTTCAAACAACTGCTTAGACAGATGCTGGAATCGTCCAATAGGTCCCTGCACAATGGTAGGGAAAAAGGAAATGAACAGTGCCAATTTCCCGATATTTTTTTCAGGCGCTACCTTTTCCCGGTAAACATCGATGAGATATCCCATGGTCTGAAAGGTATAGAACGAAATACCTAAAGGCAGAAGAAAATGGAACACGGGCAGTTCCACGGGCGCTGAAATCTTCGCGAATAAAGCGTTCAGGTTTTCACTGACAAAGCCAGAATATTTCAGCACTGCCAGAATGCCGAAGTTAAATACCAGTGTAGGTACCAGAACCCGGCGTTTTTTCTTGGTAAAATCCGCTTTCCACGCCTTTTTGCCATCTCTGTCCAATTCTGCCTTCACGGCATTATAAGCGGCTTTGTTTTCCGCCGCCATGTTTCCTAATTTCATTGTTGCGATGTATGTGCTGATGGTTGTTGCAAACAGGTATACAAAATATTTGACACCCGCGAAATAATAAAAGACATAATTAACCACCAAAAGCGTTACCCAACGGTAACGCTTCGGCGTTAAATAATATACAGCTACAGCCAACACCAGAAACATCACAAACTGCATAGATGTGAATGCCATAATGTTTCTCCCTGTGCCTGATTAGTCTTCCTGCAATCTGGTTACCAGCGCCATGATGGCTTCAACGGAATTGAAGTTTTCAGGCACGATTTCGTCTGCGCCGATTTCGATGTCGTAAGCGTCACACAGTTCGCCAACCAGTGTTACGATGTCAAAGGAATCCAGTTCGCCGCTGTCTACCAGTTCTTTGTTTTCCTCAAAGTCTACGTCGGGTCTGATTTCTGCCAAGATTTTCAATAAGCTTTCCATGTCACATTATCCTTTCTTCTCTTTTATCATTACCGGAGCGATCCTGCCATCAGGCAAAAAGCCCAGCATTTCATACATTCTCTGTGCTGACGGGTTATCCGTCCGCACCCACAGCTGACAACGCAATGCGCTGTCTTTTACCTGCCAGATCCAGTGTTTCACCAGCATTTTGCCGATACCCTTTCCTCTGGCTTCTTCTTTCACTGCCACCTGCCACAGAACGGAAACCTTCTTTTCCGGTCCAAAACGCAAAAAGCCCAGCAATGTTTCATTTTCCATGGCAACCAGCACTTCTTTTGCACGAATGGACACCAGCAATTCCTTTTTCTCCGGCAAAGCAGACGTGTAAGGTTCAAAGCTGTTTGTCATCATTTCCAGAATCTCATCTGCCTGAGATTCTGTGGCAAACTTTGCTTCACGGGTAGCGGAAATACCTTCCTGCATGGGCATCATAAGCCGTTTCCGTTCCAGATAAGGCACAAATCCAACTGCTTCCCAAGCGGATGCCTTTGGTTCTTGTCCTTTCCGTTCCAGACAAACCTGCTCCAATACCAGCGGTTTGTCCATTTCCGGTACAGCCACCGGCAAAGTCCCTTTATCCAGAAAGAAATAAAAATCATAATGTTCTTTCTTTTCAAAAATCAGGTAACAGCCATGTTCAAAACGCATGACCATCCATTTCTTCGCCACAGGAAGATATTCCTCCTCCGGCAAAAAGAAATTGGTCATAGCCCGTTTGCTGTGCCAAGCCCGCAAAAGTGCTTCTAAAGTTTTGGTATCAGGAATTTTCTTGAACATAATACTCCCTCAATCGCAATCTGTCAATTTTTCCGTTGAGTGTCTGAGGCAGAGATTCCATCTGGATCATCACATTGGGGAACATGTACTTGGGCACTTTATCTCTGAGCTTCTTCAGAATATAAGCCTGTGTGGCTTCCGCACCGCAGTAGAAAAGCACAATTCTCTGGGTATCGTTGTCATAAATGCAGGCACCGTTTTCCACTAAGTCAATGGAAAGGACTGCTGTTTCGATTTCTCCCAACTCGATACGATGTCCCATGTGCTTAATCTGATGATCTTTTCTTGC
The DNA here is from genome assembly GCA_022786605.1 of Clostridia bacterium. Classification (GTDB taxonomy): domain Bacteria; phylum Bacillota; class Clostridia; order Lachnospirales; family Anaerotignaceae; genus Anaerotignum. The sequence continues at coordinate 22,018 of JALFWW010000009.1, forward strand.
AAGGAAAATGATTTCCCCATACTCGTTATATTTCGCAATATCGCCGGTTTTATAAATTTTTTCGGGATAGTATGGATTCAGGGGATTCTGAATGAAGGCTTCTTCTGTTTTTTCGGGATTGTTGTAATATCCCAGTGCCAGACAGCGTCCTCTTACACAAACTTCCCCTGCTTCTCCCGCCTCTGCCAGACGATTGTCTTTCAATAAGAAAATATCTGTATTCCGGCAGGCATGTCCGATGGGCAAAGGTTCATCATCGGCAAATTCTCTGTCTACTATATAATACGTACAATCCACAGTGGTTTCTGTGGGACCGTAAATATTGGCAAACATGGCATCTGGATAATGCCGCCGCCAGTAATTGAACTGTTTGGTGGGCATTGCTTCCCCTACAAACATGATTTTCCGCAAATAAGCCGGACGCACTTTTTCCAGCGCGTCTGTGTTAGCGATGATACACAAAGCGGAAGGCACCCAGTCAATATAATTGATTTTCTTTTCTTCCAGATAAGGAAGCAGTTTTACTGGGAAAGAGAAAAGCATTTTGGGGATGATTTCCATTCTTGCCCCGGTTTTCAACACGGCGTAAATATCTTTGACGGAAGAATCAAAGTAAAAAGGCGCCTGATTGCCGATAACTTCTTTTTCTGTAATGGAAAAAGTTTCTGTATACCATTCTGTCAGGTTTACAACAGCCTGATGGCTGATGACAACCCCTTTGGGCACACCTGTGGAACCGGAGGTGAACAGCGCATAGAGAGGATCTGTATCAATGGCTTTCCGTCGCACTTCCGCCAGCGCTTCCTCATTCACGTTGTCTTCTGGGATTTCTTCCAGCACCAGTGTTTCTCCTGTGTAACCCAGTGCTGCCGCCTGCTTCTTGCTCTTTTCATCAATGAGGAGCACCACAGGCTTCAATGTTTCAAATATGGAAAGAATCCGTTCTTTTGGCATCGTTACGTCAATGGGGGTATAAAAATTCCCACTGTAAACACAGCCTAGAAATGCCGCGATCATATCCGGTGTTTTGTCGGTCATAACTGCCATGGGCGCATTTTTTACGCCGTAGGACAATAAAGCGGAACCGATTTCTTTTGCCCGCTGTACCAGCTGACCAAAGGTCTTTTCTTCCTTATCCGTCGCAAAAGCCACGGCATCCGGCATGCGTTTTGCCGTTTCTTCCGCATATTCCAAAATATTTCTGATCATTTCATTCCCTCAATTCTGATTCTCTGCGCAGTCCATAAATTAGCGCAGTCTCAAAAGAGTATAACACCATCAGAAAATCAAGTCAACAAAAGACCTTGCTTCCCTCTTGATTCTATCTGTTTTTTAAGAAAAACAGCCCTTTTCCCAATCTTCTCTGGATAATTTCATGTCATAAAACGGCCATTCTTCTCCCATGCAGGGATATGTTTTCGGTTCTTTCTCATGTTCTTCCCGAAAACCACAGGCTGTATAACAGGCTTTCGCCCTTGGATTATTCTCAAAAACTCCCAACGTCACCTGTTTGATCTGGTCATAGGAAAAAGCAAGATTCAAAATTTCCCGCATCAGTTTTTTGCCATATCCCTGTCCGCGCAGGTTTGTATCCAAAATGAGAAAACCAATTCTTGCTGTACCCGGTTCTTCTTTCAGGAAACGCATGGTCAGATGGGCAAAAATCCCCCGCTCGTGAAAAGCTGTCAAAACATGATAATCTGAATCCGTTCCTTCTTTTTCATAATACCGCCGCAAATCTTCCGGTATAATGGGGTATGTCCCCAAAAATCCCGCACACCATTGATAAAACACCAGTGGACTGTCTATCCATGAAATGATTTTTTCCGCGTCTTCCGGTTGAAAAGTTCTCAACTGTATCATGCCATCCCTCCTTTTCCTTCTTCAGGCAAAATACGCAATGAAACATTTGATTTCATCATAGCACGGAAACATTCCCTATGACAATCTTCACGATAAAAAAGAAGCCTTATACACGGGGATGTATAAGACTTCTCAGAATTGTATCATTATTGCTCTGTCTCTCGCATGGTCAGTGAAAAAGACTTTGCACAAACAATACCGATGATTTCTATCGGTATTGAGTATACCATACCAAAAAGCAGAAAACAATGTTTTTTTCTTTAAATGCTTTCCAGCGCCTGTGCCAGGTCAGCAATGATGTCATCCACATGCTCGATTCCCACAGAAAGTCTTACCAGATCAGGACCTACACCAGCCGCTACCAGTTCTGCATCTGTCATCTGACGGTGTGTGGAAGAAGCGGGATGCAGGATACAGGTTCTTGCGTCAGCCACATGGGTCGCAATGATGATCCGTTCCAGTTTTGCCATAAAAGCTTCCGCCGCTTTTCTGCCGCCTTTCACACCAAAGGAAATCACGCCGCAGGTACCGTTAGGCATATATTTCTGTGCCCGTTCATAATACTTGTTTCCCTCTAAGCCTGCGTAGTTGACCCACGCCACTTTTTCATGGCTGTTCAAAAATTCCGCTGTTTTCTGGGCGTTCTGACAATGACGTTCCATACGCAGCGCAAGGGTTTCCAGACCCAGATTCAGCAGATAAGCATTCATGGGCGCAGGTGTGGACCCCAGATCACGCATAAGCTGTGCTGTTGCTTTTGTGATATAAGCCCCTTCTTTGCCGAAGCGTTCCGCATAAGTAATGCCATGGTAGGAATCGTCCGGTGTTGTCAGACCGGGAAATTTATCCGCATGCGCCTGCCAGTCAAAATTACCGGAATCCACAATACAGCCGCCCACAGTCGCGTCGTGTCCATCCATATATTTTGTGGTGGAATGGGTCACAATATCAGCACCCCATTCAAAAGGACGGCAGTTGATGGGAGTGGCGAAAGTATTGTCCACGATCAAAGGAACACCATGGGCATGGGCAGCTTTCGCAAAGCGTTCAATATCCAGAATCACCAGTGCGGGATTGGCAATGGTTTCCCCGAAAACCGCTTTGGTATTGGGCTGGAAAGCTGCTTCCAGTTCTTCATCGGAACAATCAGGATCAACAAATGTAAAGGAAATGCCCATTTTCTTCATGGTAACGGCAAAAAGGTTATATGTACCGCCGTATACAGTGGAAGATGATACCACATGATCTCCAGCCTGGCACAGGTTGAATATAGAATAGAAAGTAGCCGCCTGGCCAGAAGAAGTCAGCATTGCCGCTGTACCCCCTTCCAGCGCGCATATTTTCTTTGCCACCCAATCGCTGGTAGGATTCTGCAAACGTGTATAAAAATACCCTTCCGCTTCCAGATCGAACAATTTGCCCATTTCTTCACTGCTGTCATACTTGAATGTGGTGCTCTGAACGATGGGCAACAGTCTGGACTGTCCGTTTGTAGGCACATAGCCTGCCTGAATACATTTTGTTTCCAATCTCAAATCTTTCATGTTTGTTCCTCCTCTGTATTAAGCCTGAATGTCATTGATGTGATAAGGTGTTTCCTGATATACGAAATAGTTCAGCCAATTGGAATAAAACAGATTTGCGTGGGCTTTCCAGCGCATCAGCGGTGCCTGTTTGGGGTCATCCTCGGGGAAATAGCCATAAGGCAGCTGGATGGGAAGCCCTTTGTCCAAATCCCGATAGAATTCTTTTGCCAGAGAATCCGCATCGTACTCAAAATGCCCTGTCAGGAAGATACGTCTGCCAGATTTATCGGCAATGATATGGGGTCCGGCACCAGCGGATTCCGCCAGAATTTCCAGATCATCCACTTTGCGGATATCCTCTGCCCGTACTTCCGTATGACGGGAATGGGGACAATAGAAGGCTTCATCAAAGCCTCTCATAAGGACATGTTCCTTTTTCTCTACCTGATGGGAATAGATGCCGAATTTTTTTGCCGGCAAGCTGTATTTGGGAATGTCATAGAAATAATTCAATGCTGCCTGCGCCCCCCAGCAGATATGCAGCACGCTGAACACATGGCTTTTCTCCCATTCCAGTATTTCGCACAATTCCGGCCAGAAATCCACTTCCTCAAACTCATAATTCTCGATGGGTGCGCCGGTAATGATCAGTCCATCGAATTTTTGATCTTTTACATCATCAAATGTTTTATAAAAAGCGTTCAGATATTCTGAAGCTGTATTTTTCGCGTTATGGCTCTTCATCTGCAGCAGTTCAATTTCCACCTGCAAAGGTGTATTGCTCAAAAGCCGCATAAGCTGTACTTCCGTTTCGATCTTGTTGGGCATCAGATTCAAAATGGCGATGCGCAGCGGACGAATATCCTGATGTACTGCCCGATAAGGATTGACAACAAATACATTCTCCTGACACAGCACATCGTATGCTGGAAGTTCTTCATTGATAATCAGTGGCATAAATTTCATCTCCTTTGTGTTTTTCCTCAGAGAGCCAGCCGAAAGCAATAAAAAAACGGCTCGCATCCTCCGAGCCGTTTGTAAAAATCAAATTTGTTTCAAAGCATCTCAGAACGATTGCAAGTAACATATGAACATCACAAAAAGCATGCACATCATCATGCCCATGCTCATCATCATATCCATATTCAGTTTTCCTGCGAATGTCAATTTCTGCATGTGAAAAACTCCTCTGTCCATCTTCTGTGATCTTTTGCCCATTGTAACGCTACATTTTCCATCTGTCAACACTTTTTTCCAGAATCTTATACGCTTTGTCTTGCATAAAGACTACTTTTCTGCTATGCTATTGCGTATAAGTAAATCTGAATATCCCAAAGAGGAGATGTATACAACCATGTCTATTGAAAAAGTTAGAGCTTATCTAAAAGATATGAATTGTCCCAAGGAAGTGTTGGAATTTGATACCTCCAGCGCAACAGTGGAACTGGCAGCAGAGGCAGCAGGCGTGATTCCTGCCCGCATTTCCAAAACACTCTGCCTCATGTCCAAGGAAGGACCCATCGTCATTTCTGTTGCAGGGGACGCAAAGATCGACAATCGCAAATTCAAAGACACTTTCGGTTTGAAAGCAAAAATGCTTTCTCCCGATGAAACACTGGAAGCAACGGGACATGCTGTAGGCGGTGTTTGTCCTTTCGCACTGCCGGAAGGCACCCGCGCATTTGCCGATGTTTCCATGAAGCGTTTTGACACTGTATTCCCAGCTGCCGGCAGCAGCAACTCCGCAGTTGAACTGACTTGCGACGAACTTTTCCATTATGGCAAATGCGAAGCTTGGGTTGACATCTGCAAAGGCTGGGAAGAAGAATAAAAACCCGTTTTTTTAGTAAGGAGTATTTTTATGAAAATATCTACAAAAGGCCGCTATGGCATACGCCTGATGTTAAGTCTGGCTCTCCATTACGACAAAGGCACACTGGCTTTGAAATCTATTGCCAGAGAGCAGGATATTTCCGAAAAATATCTGGAACAGATCATCAATCCACTGACAAAATCCGGTCTGGTAAAAAGTTACCGCGGTGCGCAGGGAGGTTACATTCTCACACGAGAACCAAAAGATATCACCATCGGAGAAGTCCTGAGAATCCTGGAAGGTTCCCTTTCTCCCGTAGATTGTGTGGACAACCCCATGTGTCCCAATTCTGATACCTGTGTTTCTCTTTCCATCTGGAAGAAAATGAAAGAAGCGCTGGACGATGTGGTGGACAACATTTCTTTGGCTGATATGGCGGAAGAATTCAAAGAAAAAAATCATGTAGAAATTTAAAAAAACAGCATGCAGGAATCATTCCCGCATGCTGTTTTTTTGTTATGCAATCACCTGTTGTACCGTTGTTCCTGTATAATAGTGTTCCAGAATTTCCTCCGCTGTTTTCCCATCTTCTGCCATACCTTTGGCACCATATTGACTCATACCCACACCATGACCATTTCCGCCGCCATAAAGGGCAACGCCTGTCAATTTGCCTTCCGCGTTTTTCATTTCTTTCACAGCAAAAAATCCACTGGGAAGCAGGGTATTTCCCGTCAAAGACGCTCCATCTTTCCTTTGCAGGTAAATAGGGTCACCAACGGTCATTTTGGTAGGAGAAAGCACCTGCCGGATGGTATATTCTGTTTTTACCTGCACAGAGCCTTTTTCGTAGTCCAGCCGCAACACTTCCATGACACCGCTCTCTCCCCGTTTCGCCACTGAAATCCCTGTAAGCCGTCCCAGATCATTCGGTGTCTGTGCCTTCCAACTGCCATCTTCCTGCAAAACTTCCACATGAGCCGGATGTGATTTTGCGGCTTCTTTCAGTTTGGTACTGGTGATTTCCGTTAACTGCCCCGCACCAAAATATGTTTTCCACCGATACCAAGGGGATGTGTCATCATAGCCTTTAATCTCCCAATCCTGCCAGAATGCCAGCCATTCTTCTTCTGTGTGCGGTTTTTCCGCGGAAATCCCATGGATTCCGCCTGCCAGATAGGGTTTGCTTTCTTCTGTAAATGTGCCGTCTGCCGACCATACTTCTTTTGCATCTGCCCCGTAGCCGCAGGAAGTAGAATAAAAATAAGTGGTCACCACTTCATTTTCTGCTGTCAGACATTTTCCTGCCGTCGCTTTAATTGCCCCATCAGACAATTCCGCTGTATCCGCCCCCAGATAAACCTGACTGGCTACAGTATCCGTCAAATGGGCGCCATATCCACAATAGCTGTTGGCATAGAACTGATTATAGGCATAACTGCGGGCAGTGATTGCCTGAGCCTCAAGAGCGGTTTCTCCAAAATCCACAGGCATTTCGTGGGGAACGACACCACGCAGATAGGTTTCCAAGGGCAATTCGTTGATGACAGAAATGCCGTCTTGACGCCGTTCTAACTCTACTGTGCCAAAATACTGACGTTTTGTGCCATCAGAAAAAGTTACAGATACAGGACTATCCCCTACTGGCGCAGCCTTCACAATGCCGCTGTCAAACCATGGCAGATCGGCAGTCAGCACAGCCTGTTCCCCATTGGAAAATGTTTTTTCCGCATCACTGCTTTTGAGGGTAAATCCACCTTCCACAGAAATAGTCACTTTTGTCTGCCCAGCACCGCCAACAAGCACACGGATATTCTCCGGCTGTACTGTCTGAGTGATGATTGCCCCTGCCACTTTTCCATCCTTGAGATAGTAATTGGCTCCCTTTGTACCGCAAATCAATTTCGATACTTTTTGACTCGTCCATTCTGTGCCTGTAGCATCGTAAATACGAAAATCATCTGCCCATGAAAGGAGTCCTTGCTCCGCCAGATAAATCTCCTGTCCATTGACCCGTTTTACGGTACAAAGACCCAATTCCGCCGCCTGTACCGCCTCTGTCGCTTTGCCTTCCGAAAGAGTCACATCACAAATGCCCTCCACAGCCTGTCCTGTATAAGGTCGTGTCACACTGCCTGCGCCTGTTTCCATGCGGATGGTTCCACCGGAAGCTGTACAATAAATATTCTCAATGGTGGGGGCAGTATCGGTGACTTCCAACAATGCCAGAATCTCCCCATCTTTTGCCCAATAGCGCAAAGCCGTATTTTCAAAGGGCTTCAAATCCAACCCAGCCCCACCATAATATCCATTGTCAAACATTCCGCCGCTTTCTTCCGCTGTCAGAAGCACACGGTTTTCTTCTGTAATGTCATAGGAGGAAAGTTCTTCTTCTCTTGCTTCCAAAGCTGTTTGCAGTAATTGTATCCACAAACTATAAGCCACAGGCATATTCTGGTTGCTTTCATCCAGTACCATACGACTGTCATAATCCGGTGCCAACCGATCCAGCAGCGCCTGTGCCTGTATGAGCGTCAAATCTTTTTCTGGGTAAAAATTACCATCCTCATCACCGGACAACAACCCTAACTGCACCGCCCCATTGATGTAGGGGTAAAAAGGGTCTGTCTGGGGCACATCAGGAAATTCCGCCACTTTCTCCAATCCCTTCAATTCTTCTTTGGTGTAAAAAGTCAATGCCATGGTTTTGGCTGCCATAGCACGGCTGATGGATAGATCATCGCCAATACGTCCCGCTTCTGCCATTTCTCCTGTTACTGCATTTCCACAGCCTGTCCAAAACAAACTTGTCAGTATCAAAAGGAAAAAACAAATCCGTTTCATGTACATCCTCACACTCCCTGTCAAACTTTATAACAGTATATGGACAGGCACAAGAAAATAGAACCTCTTTTTTATGCACAAAAAAACAGGCATATGAATATTATGCAATATCCACATACCTGTTCTCATACGCACGGAGATCCCGAAATGCCGTTCCCATCTCTTGACACCTAGCCTAAGCCAGGTGGGCAACCGCAGCTAAAGTCTCAGCCTTCCTCTGCCCAAAGGGAATTATCTTGAGGCCTGACATCACTTCAGCTTATAGGAATCCCTTTTCAGTCATGTAGGTTCAATAACGATGGGCTATCGAGCATCTCAGGATGTTTCCTGAGTGTATTATACTACGTTTATCGACATTCTTCAACCCCTAATCTATACAAATACCATAGTTTTTTTAAAAATAAAACCATATCCTTGTTATCTTTTCCATAAAGCGGCAAGCATTCCCCAGATTCCGCCGCCTACGATGGCAATGTCTGCCACATTGAAAATCGGGGCTTTTTTCCATTTGATATAAAGAAAATCCGTTACGCCGCCATGTCGGATACGATCCCAAAAGTTCCCTAACGCGCCGCCCAGCATAACAGAAAGCGGCAGAAGCAGATATTTTTTCTCCTCCTGTTTTGTCAGCATCATACAGAAGGATGCAAAGCACCAGCCGATCAACCCGCCTGTTAAATATAACACCGCTTTGGGATTTTGTTCAAGGGTATTATATGCCATCCCATCGTTTTTTATACGTCGAAAATAGAATTTATCTTTGATGATTTCTGTTTTTCCTCCCAAAGGCAATTTTTTTCTTGCCCAGATTTTTGTTGCCGTATCCAGACCAAATACAGACAGCATGATACCAAAATACTTCAATTTCTTTCCCTCTCTTCCTTCTGTATTTTTTGCAGGATCCACATGGCACGGATGAAACCAAGGCTGTAAAACAAAATAGAAACCGCTGCCAACACTCTCGGAAAATCTCCTGTCACCATCTTCCAGAAAAAACAGACCACCATAAGCACTCCACTGGCACAGGCACATTTTCCCACAAACTGCAGCAAGTTTCCAACCTGCTCCGCCATTTCTTTCTTCTCCGTATACTCTTTCATCATATGACAAGTGCCCGCCTTTGTTTCCTTTCCCCATCGGAAAGCCAGATATGCCATCACTGCCATCAGACAGATATATATAACCATGAATAACCTCCCGCTTTTTTGATAAGTCCAGTGTACCACACAAAAGGCATCTTTCGCAACCAAACAAAAAAGATGGCTGTCCTCATAGACAAACCATCTCTTTTTCTTAAAAATCCAATAATTTCAATATTTTCCGCAGGAAGAAAATACAAATGGCTGAAGCCACCACTTCCGCAATGGGAAAAGCCCACCAGATACGATCCAGTATTCCCATTTTAGACAACAGGAACGCTACAGGCACCAATACCACCAGCTGACGGATAACGGAAACAATCAGACTGAATACACCATTACCCATTGCCTGAAATACTGAGGAACAAATGATATTGAACCCAGCCAGAAGGAAACTGATGGAAATCAAACGCAATGCGGGAACACCGATAGCAAGCATGTTGTCTGACGCGTTGAACATCAGCAGCAGTTTATCGGGAATGATCTGGAATATAGCAAAACCAATGAGCATCATGGCAACTGCGTACATCACAGCCAGTTTGATGGTACCAATGATACGGTCACGATGCCGCGCGCCATAGTTATAGGCAATGATAGGTACCATACCATTATTCATACCGAAAATCGGCATAAAGATAAAGCTCTGTAATTTGAAATATACACCAAATACCGCAATGGCTGTTGTGGTGAATACTTCCAGAATCCGGTTCATGCAGAACATCATGACAGAACCAATGGAAACCATCAGGATGGATGGTACCGCGACTTTATAGATATGGAAAAGCACAAATTTGGTCGGCAGCATGTTTTTCCAATCAAATTTGATTTCATGATTCACTTTTAAGTTGAAAAACAGCGCAAGTCCTGCCGCGATAAACTGACCGATGACGGTGGCCAGCGCCGCACCTGCAACCCCCATTTTTGGCAGACCAAACATACCAAAAATCAGGATAGGGTCAAGAATGATATTCACAATGGCGCCTGTCGCCTGCGTAATCATGGTATAGAAGGTACGTCCTGTTGCCTGCAGCAATCTCTCCAGTGCGATTTCCGCATAAATCCCCAAAGAAGCCACACAGCAGATCCGTAAATAAGTATCACCATAATCAACGATTTCCGTTACTTTAGTCTGTCCCATCAAAAAGGGTTTTGCTACAAACAGACCAATCAGGATAAACAGAATCCAGTTCATAAATACCAGAAATACACTGACATTCGCTGTTTTGTTTGCAATTTTAATGCGCTTTGCTCCTAGGCTTTTGGAAAGAAGCGCATTGACACCGACACCTGTACCCGTCCCTACAGCAATCATAAAGTTCTGCATGGGAAAAGCAAGAGATACCGCTGAAAGGGCATTTTCACTGATCTGTGCCACAAACATACTGTCAATGATGTTGTACAATGCCTGAATCAGCATGGCAATCATCATAGGCAAAGACATATTCAATAATAATTTATTGATGGGCATTGTTCCCATTTTGTTTTCTTTGGGCTGCATTGCGGCTGTGCTCATTTCCATATTCCTCCTTTGATCATTCTTCCGTTTTTTCCCGAAAAGAAATCAAAGCACTGCCGAAGCAGTGCCGTTTCAATGGTCTATGCAATATAATAAAGCCAATATGTTAGCCTGTCAACAAAAAACAGTAAATCTGTATACAGAATATCACAAAAAATGTCACAAACTTTTTCAGCAAATTATACAGTTTCCGTTGTTTTCCAAAGAAGCAGATGATCTTCCACATAAGCCTCTATCTGCCCTTTATCCAACAAATAGGACAAATAGGAACGAATGGTGCTGCCCACCAGTACATATTGCCCGTAATCCATAGTCAGATCAAAAGCTTCAAAAACTTCTTTCAATACCACTTCAAAGTTTTTTGATGTCTTACAGATTTCCAAGAGTTTATCCAGAATTTCCAAAGACTTATCTCTGTTGACTTTCACCAGTGACACAATATCCTCTGTAGGTTCCGCATGAGCAGGGATGCAAAGTTTTCCCTGGAACTGTTCCACAAAGTCCAGTGTATCCAAAAAAGCCTGCAAGTCATAAACAAAGTTCACGTGGTATTTTGCCACGATATTTTCCCCAAACAGACAATCTGCCAGAAAATATACATCATCCGGCGTTTTCACACCGATCATCTGCCAGAAATGACCGCCCAGCGGAATGATCTCCATGCCTTCCGGCAGTTTCGCTTCGGCAATATCCTGTGCTTTGGAAGGTGTTGCCATCAAGAATTTATTCCGCAGTTTTTTGAAGGGATATCCCCCATAAAGGAAAGATGGTTCCAGAATAGGCGCTTCGATGACAGCGTTTTCCATAGGTGTGCTGTAAACGGCACAATTCAGACGATTTTGCAGCAGTGTATTGCCGCCGATATGGTCAGCATTGGAATGGGTATTGATGATTGCCGTCAATTTCCACCCTTGAGCCTCCAAAATTTTCTGCACTTTTCTGCCTGCGTCTTTGTCATTGCCGCTGTCAATGAGCCATACATCATCGTCGCTGACACAGTATACCCCCATTTTGGACGGGCTATTGATATAATAGGTGTTTGCTGCCACCTGAACCAATTCATACATAAAAATCCCTCCTTGGATAACAAAATACTCTGTTTCTATTTTATCCCATCCATAAAGGCATTGCAAGAATATGCATCTTTTCTAATACAAAAAAGAGCAACATCCGCATATTCAGACAGACATTGCTCTTTCTATTCTAGTTAAATATCACTGTTGGGATATTCCTTATTTCATGGAATCTACAGAACCGATCACGTTTTTGATCTTGTCTTCTACCAGTTCCTGAATCAGGTTTCTTGCGTCACCCAGGTAGCCACGAGGGTCGAAAGCAGCGGGATTTTCGCCAAAGGATTTACGGATTGCAGCTGTCATAGCCAGACGCAGGTCTGTGTCCATGTTGATTTTGCAAACAGCCATAGCAGATGCTTTACGCAGCATTTCCGCAGGGATACCTTTTGCACCATCAATTTTACCACCGTATTCATTGCACATTGCAACGCATCTCTGGTCAACAGAGGAAGCACCATGCAGTACAATGGGGAAATTATGGAAGCCGGCATCTTCCAGTTTCTTTGTGATGGTTTCCAGACGGTCAAAGTCCAGTTTCGCTTCGCCTTTGAATTTGTATGCACCATGGCTTGTACCAATGGCAATGGCCAGAGAGTCAACGCCTGTGCGTTTTACGAAGTCTACAGCCTGGTCAGGGTCTGTGTAAGTAGCGTTGGCAGCGTCTACTTTTACATCGTCTTCCACGCCTGCAAGTTTGCCCAATTCCGCTTCAACCACTACGCCCCTTGCATGCGCATATTCTACTACTTCTTTTGTTTTTGCTACGTTTTCTTCGTAGTCATAATGAGAACCATCGAACATAACGGATGTGAAACCACATTCGATGCATTCTTTACATGTTTCCAGATCGGGACCATGATCCAGATGCAGCGCAATGTCCAGACCTGTTTCTTCTACAGCCGCATCAACCATCGCTTTCAGGTATTTGGGGTGAGCATATTTCAGCGCACTTTTAGATACCTGCAGGATAACTGCGGAGTTCTGTGCTTTTGCGGCAGCCACAACGCCCTGTACGATTTCCATATTGTTGATGTTGAACGCACCGATGGCGTAACCGCCCTGGAATGCCTTTTCGAACATTTCCTTTGTTGTTACCAATGCCATTTTTAAAACACCTCTTTCTCTTTTTTAGGAATAAAGTATCCTACATTAAAATTATAATACCAGAATGGGCATTGTGGCAAGGACTTTTGCCACAATCCTGTTTTTCTTTTGGCGAAACACTGTTTTTCTGGAAAAAAAGAATGTATTTCACTCTTTTTCATCGTGTATGAAACAAACTACTTTCTATTGGGCTTTCTTTTCATAAACAGCAGCTTTATGAAATCATCAAATAACAGCGTATCCTTTGGCTCAAACATCATCCATTTTCCGTCATGGTAAGTTTGAGATTCGTCATAAATCCGCTGAATTTCATCAGCATATGCTTCTCTGCCTGCCTCAAACTTCAACCGCTCCTCTTTTCCAAGGATAACCATAAATCCCACACAATTTTCCCGTGCATATAAGGCACACAGCGTCTTGCCTCCCCGACGATATTTATACTCATATTTCCATGCTTTGCCGCCTTTATTCCATATCCGTTCCATATCATATTTTGCATCAATACAAGCGGTTAACTGCGACCAAACATCGTAGAGGGATTCTCCCACCAAAGCTTTCATTTCTTCCCTACTAGGTATCACATCAAGCATGACAGCCTCCTTTCCAAATATACATTTGTCTTTCTTACATAATACCATAAGAGATAGGAATCGTCATTTCTTTTCTCAGATAAAAACAAAGGGACAGAATTTTAGGGGTGTCTTCATAAGAAAACAAAGAAAGCCAAAATCCTTATCATTACAAAGGATTTGGCTTTCTTATTTTTATTAAGATTTTATTCGTTATGTTTTCTTCTGAAGACAGCCATCGCAATTCCCCTTAAGAAATCAAGAAAAAGGAAAATCAATGTTTTCTTAAGGTGAAGTTGCTTTTTCTGTCCCTGTTTTCTATCTTATTTCAATTTTGCTTTCAGCGCTTCTGCCAGTTCGGAAAGCACAACGGTTTCTTTTTCACCTGTTTCCATTTCCTTCAATTCCACGCTGTTGTTTTCCAGTTCAGAATCCCCGATGATGACAGAATATTTCGCGCCAATTTTATTTGCGTATTTCATCTGGGCTTTTACGCTGCGTTCTACGGTGTCACATTCCGCGCGCACGCCTGCTTTCCGCAGAGCCAGTGTGATACCCTGTGCTTTAATCAGACCTTTTTCACCCATGGAACCGATGTAAACGTCACGTTCAGGCACTTCTTCGATGGGGCCATTCTGTTTTTCCAGAATCATCATCAGTCTTTCAATACCCAGACCGAAACCAACGGCGCCTGTGGGTTTGCCGCCGCATTCTTCCACCAGATTGTCATAACGACCGCCGCCGCAAACAGTCAGACCATCAGATACAAATTCGAATACAGTTCTTGTATAGTAGTCCAGACCACGAACGATTTTGGAGTCGATGACAAATTCGATGCCCATTTCTGTCAGAATATCCTGTACTTTCTGGAAGTGCGCAGTACATTCTTCATCCAGACAATCCAGCACGGAAGGCGCGTTTGCGATAACAGCCTGACAGCTTTCTTCCTTACAGTCCAGAACACGCAGAGGGTTCTTTTCAAAACGTTCCTTACAAGTAGGGCACAGTTTATCCAGATTGTTGCCGATGAATTCACGGAGCTGTTTGTTGTATCTGCTGCGGCATTCAGGGCAGCCCAAGCTGTTCATACGCAGCTGTACGCCATGGATACCCATTTCTTCCAACAGCGCTGCCGCAACGGAAATGGCTTCCGCATCCTGTGCCGCGCTATAGGAACCCAGCATTTCCACACCAAACTGGTGGAACTGACGCTGTCTGCCTGCCTGTGTGTTTTCACAGCGGAATGTGGGGGAAATGTAATACAGCTTTGTGGGCTGTGCGTTGTTGTGCATACCATGTTCGATGTACGCACGAACAGCACCTGCGGTACCTTCGGGACGCAGTGTCAGACTTCTGTCACCATCGTCTGTGAAAGTATACATTTCTTTCTGTACAATGTCTGTTGTTTCCCCTACGCCTCTGACAAAAAGTTCTGTAAATTCAAAGGCAGGTGTTCTAATTTCCCCAATGCCGAATGTTTCGCAGAGATTACGCATTTTGCCTTCGATGCGCTGCCATGCTTTTACCTCTGCACCGTAAATATCCTTTGTACCTTTTACCAACTGAATCATAATTTACCTCCCTGCGGCAATCCCTGCCGCTTTCTTTCTATCATTTCGTCAATTCTGCCGATATAATCTTCAATACTCTTTACGTTAAATACACGCTCGATGCGGTCTGTGGCAGGGTCTACGGTCTTTGTACTTGCCCCTGCTCCTGCCGCAAGGATGGTCTGTTTTTCTTCCATGATCTGGATGTTGTAAACCCCTTCTTTACCGGGTTTGCAGTATCCCACATTTTCAAAGTTCCCAACCATATTTTTCTGGCGGTACATATAATAAGGTTCCAGTCCCATTCTTTCCGCATAATCCGCTGCGATTTCCAGCATTTCCTCCAGCACTTCCGCTGTAGTCATGGTATACAGGTCAAACTGCTCTTTCAAGCGGGACGCACGTTTCACCGCAAGTGTGTGAACGGTCACATTGTCCGGTTCCAGTGCCATGATTTCTTCCATGGTCTGCCGCACATCTTCCGGTGTTTCCTCCGGCAGTCCCAAAATCAAGTCCATATTGATATTGTCATGTCCCACTTCTCTGGCTTCCCAGAATACCCGACGGATATCCTCCACCGTATGGCGTCTGCCAATGCGTTTGAGAGTTTCCTCGTTCATAGTCTGTGGATTGATGGAAATACGGTTGACACCGTAAACCTTCATGAGCCGCAATTTTTCCTTTGTGATGGTATCGGGACGACCTGCTTCCACGGTGTATTCCATTTCTTCTGTAGGAGCGAACAATTCCTGTACCTTTTGCAGCAGGCGTTCCAGCTGTTCTTCTGTCAAAGAAGTAGGCGTGCCGCCGCCGATGTAGATATTTTTCAAATGGAAGTTCCGGGCATATTCTGCCAGATATTCCATTTCTTTGAACATAGCATCCAAATACTCGTCCACTCTTTTTTCATACTGCTTCAAGGGATAAGCTGTAAAGGAGCAGTACAGACAACGGGTTGGACAGAACGGAATGCCAATATACAGACTGATGTCTGTCTTTTCGTTGCCTGCCAAAAGTCTGCGCTCCGCTTTTGCCACCTTCAAAGTCAGTTCCGCTTTATGCTGCGCCACCAGATAGGTTTCTGTGAGATAACGCAGACATTCTTCATCACTTTTGCCTTCGGAAAGAAGGGTATTGACGATTTTCGCAGGACGAACCCCTGTCAAAAGCCCCCATCTGGGATACATGCCTGTTTCCCGGCTCAAAAGAGCGAAAATGGTCAGCTTCACCAGACGTTTTTTCTCTTTTTCTGTCAAAGGCTCCGCATACGGTATAGACCAAGCAGAAACCTGCGCTCCACGCCGATAAAGCATTGCCGAAGCAATGCCTTTTTCCACGGAACTTTCTACTGTTGTTTCTTCGGCAGAGATTTCCTCTGTCCGATAATAATGCAAGTTGGGGTAAAACACCTGTACCATGGTCTGCACGTCATTTTGCAGCTCATGTCCCCGCAAACGATAATATATCATATCCCAAATCCTTTATTAGAACAATTTTTCACTATCCAGCAGCAGTGTCACAGGACCATCGTTGATAAGCGCCACTTTCATGTCTGCCTGAAACTGACCGGTTGCCACTTTCTTGATGGGCATCGTCTTTGCTTTCGCGCAAAGTTTATCAAACAGCACCGTTGCCACATCGGGAGCCGCGCCGCCGGAGTAACCGGGACGTCTGCCTTTTCTTGCGTCACCGTAAAGGGTGAAGTTTGGCACGATGAGCAATTCTCCGTCAATATCCATGAGGGACAGGTTCATCTTGCCGTTTTCATCTTCAAAGATACGCAGGTTTACAACCTTATCCAGCATATATTCGATGGTCTTATCGTCGTCTGTTCCCAGCATGCCAAACAAAACCATAATGCCTTTTCCGATTTCACCAATGACCTGACCGTCAACAGTGACACTTGCTTCTGTGACTCTCTGCAATACCGCTCGCATGTTTCTTCCTCCTGTAAAAATATCCTTAACCGCTGACACGTTCAATATCAATAATGCCTTTGATGCCTTTCAGGCGTTTATTGACACGTTCCAGCTGATCTTTTGTTCTGATTTCCATAGTGATGTTGAAAATAGCTGTCATATCCTTTGTGGTGCGGATATTGAAGCCTTTGACAGAAATGTCCTCGTCTGCCAGATGGCGGCTGATTTCCAGCAGCAGACCAGTACGGTCGTTGGCAATGACACGGATTTCCGCCAGATAGGACGCATCCACTTCCCCATGGGTATATTGGGTATCCCATTCCGCATCAATGAGTCTGCCCCGTTCTTCATTGCTCAGGTTCAGAATATTGATACAGTCTGTCCGATGGATGGTAACCCCACGTCCACGGGTAACAAAACCGATGATTTCATCGCCGGGAACGGGACTACAGCATTTGGAGAAACGCACGGCAACATCGCCGACGCCTTCTACCACAATGCCGCTCTTGCTCTTATGTTTCAACGGTTTCTGGCTGACAGTTTTCTCAAAGTCGTTGAGAATATCTTCTGCTGTCTGCTGTTTCCGTTTTTCTTTCAAATATTCGTCTTTCAGTCGGTTAACGACCTGCCCTTCTTTCAAGCCGCCATATCCAATGGCCGCTAGGACAGCGTTCCAATCCTTGAAGTCATATTTATTGATGACAAGTTCCTGCCATTCGGGACGGAGCAAGTCAGCCGGCTGCAAGCCTTTTTTCTTCATATCCGCCAGAATCAATTCACGACCGCGGATGATGTTTTCTTCTTTTTCTTCCTTTTTAAACCACTGTTTGATCTTGGTACGAGCCTGAGAACTCTTGACCAATGTGAGCCAGTCACGGCTGGGACCTTTGGAATTCTGGGATGTCATGATTTCCACAATATCCCCGTTCTGAATCTTATAGTCAATAGTTACCATACGGTTATTGACCCTTGCTCCCACCATCTTATTGCCCACAGCGGAGTGGATCATATAAGCAAAGTCAATGGGTGTAGAACCCTTTGGCAGCTGGATCACTTCGCCCTGTGGTGTAAAAGCGTACACCTGGTCCGTAAAGATATTCAAATCCAGTTTGATGGTATCCAGATATTCCTTATTATCGGACATATCTTTCTGCCATTCCAGAATCTGTCTGAGCCAAGCCAGTTTTGCTTCTTCTTTTTTGGTACCTTTTTCGCCAGATTTGCCTTCTTTGTACTTCCAATGGGCTGCGATACCATATTCACTGGTACGATGCATTTCCCATGTACGAATCTGGATTTCGAAAGGTTCCCCGGAAGGACCGATCAGTGTATTATGCAGGGACTGATACATATTGGGCTTAGGCATAGCAATATAGTCCTTGAATCGTCCCGGCATAGGTTTATACATGGTATGGACGATACCCAGTACCGCATAACAGTCACGCACGGAATCTACGATAGCACGAACGGCAAACAGGTCATAAATCTGATCCAGTGTTTTCTTCTGATTGACCATCTTTTTATAAATACTGAAAAAGTGTTTGCTGCGACCTTCGATCTTGCCTTTGATGCCCGCTTCTTCCATCTTCTCACGGACTTCTTTGACGATATCCGCAACGAATGTTTCACGTTCGATACGTTTCTTTTCAATCTTTGCAGCCAGATCAAAATAGGCTTCGGGATTCAAATACTTAAAGCACAGATCCTCCATTTCCGATTTGATCTTGGAAATACCCAGACGATGTGCCAGAGGCGCATAGATATCCATGGTTTCCTGGGCTTTTTCCCGCTGTTTTTCCGGCGTCATATAGTTCAGTGTCCGCATGTTGTGCAGACGGTCAGCCAGCTTGATCAGAATCACGCGGATATCCTTTGCCATTGCCAAAAACATCTTACGATAGTTTTCCGCCTGAATTTCTTCTTTCGTGGAGTAAGACAACTTACCCAATTTTGTGACACCATCCACCAAAACGGCAATTTCCTCACTGAAAATATGAGAAACATCTTCATAGGTATAAGGCGTATCCTCAATGGTGTCATGGAGAATCCCCGCAACGATGGATTCCATATCCAGTTCCAGTTCAGCCAGAATATACGCAACTTTCAAAGGATGAATGATATATGGCTCGCCGGATTTGCGCTTTTGATCCTTATGGGCTTCTCTTGCCAGATTGTATGCTTTTTCCAGCATATCAAAGTCTTTCGCAGGATGGTACGTTTTGATTTTTTCCACCAGTTCCTGATACAGTTGATCTTCAATAGCCATACCTGTCACCCCTCTTTCTTCCTCACTCATATATTTTAACTCCCCGTTTTTCTTCGGATTTTTAAAAAAGATTAAAAAATATTATACCAATTTTTTGTTGTTTTTTCAATACTTTGCATTCAGGGAACCAACATTCCCTTATCATACTTCAAGGACAGGATTCTTTCCACACTTTCGTCCAGCCGTTCTTCTGATATTTCCCCAATCTGCACCGCTTCACACAGGCTGTTGTAGGCATCATCCAAATCCGCAGGCATCAGTACAATATCCACACCTGCCTCCACAGCTTTCACCGCCGCTTCTCCATCAGGGTAATACTCCACAATGGCGCCCATGTTCATGGCATCGGTGATGACGATGCCGTCATAGTCCAACTCTTCCCGCAGTAAATCAATGGCTTCTTTGGAAAGACTTGCCGGCAGACCATCCTCTGTCACATTTGGCATGGTGATATGTCCCACCATCATCAGGTCAATGCCTTCCTCTGCCAAACGATGAAACGGCACAAATTCCACTTCTTCCAGACGCTGCAAATCATGCTCTGAAATGGCCATACCATCATGGGAATCTGTCCTCGTATCACCATGTCCCGGGAAATGTTTTGCTGTTGCGCTGACACCTTTGTTTTCCAGTCCTTTGGTAAAGGCGGATGCCATATCCGCTACCGTCTGGGCATCGGTGCCATAAGCACGATCACCGATCACTGTGTTTTCTGGGTTCGTATGAATATCCGCAATAGGCGCAAAATCCACATTGATTCCCAGCTCAGACAGCACACTGCCGATTTCTTCGCCGGCTGCTTCTGCCTGTGCGGTATCCCCGTTCATATCCTTTGCATTGGGAATGGATGTGTGAGGAATCTGACTTTTATCCAGGCGGGAAACCATGCCTCCTTCTTCATCAATGCCAATGAGCAAAGGTATGTCCGCCGCTTTCTGCATATCTGCCACAAGTTTTTTCGTCTGCTCCGCCGTATCCAGATTTTCCGCAAACAAAATGACACCGCCCAAATGGTAGTCAGCGATCTTCTGCGCCACATCTTCCGAAAGAACAGTCATGCCGCTGTCATCAGGATTTTTCCGAAAATCCATCATGAGCATCTGCCCCACTTTTTCCTCAACAGTCATATTTTCCAGCATTTCCGCTACAGCATCTTCTTTCAATTCTTCAGCCGTTTTTTCCACTGTCACTTCTGGCTGTTTTTCTGCTGTTTCTTCCTGTCCACATCCCGCGAACATTGCTACCGCTGCCGCCAGCAGAAAGGTCATTGACTTTTTCATATGGTTCCTCCCATGATACGTTTCAAAATCTATATTGCTTTCATTATATCCCTTTTCCAAAAAAATGAACAGTATTCCTTTGATTTTTCAGAAAAATTCGCTATAATGGATACCATGAAATGAGGAGGAACAAGCATTTATGAAATTACAGAAATTACTGAGTTATGTCCGCCGTGCAGTGGACGATTACCACATGATTGAGGAAGGCGACAAGATTGCCGTAGGCGTTTCCGGGGGGAAAGACAGCATCTGTCTGCTCATTGCGCTGAAACATTTACAGCGTTTTTATCCCAAACATTTCGAACTGGAAGCCATCACCGTTTCTCTGGGATTGCCCGGGGCTGTCTATGATGACATTCAGGCACTTTGCGACAGCATTGGTGTGCCTTATACCGTTGTCAACACGGATATCGGACAGATCATTTTTGAAGAAAGAAAAGAAAAAAATCCCTGTTCCCTCTGCGCGAAAATGCGTAAAGGCGCTTTGAACACCAAAGCGGAAGAACTGGGCTGCAATAAAGTAGCACTGGGTCACAACAAAGATGACGTGGTAGAAACATTCTTCATGTCCCTGTTCTACGAAGGACGCATCAACTGCTTCGCCCCTGTCAGCTATCTGGATCGAAGCAAACTCTATTCCATCCGTCCGCTCATGTATGTGCCCGAATGGGAATGTCGTTCTTTTGTGACAAAAAGCGGCATTGATATTGTAAAAAACCCCTGTCTGGCAGACGGCAACACCAAACGTCAGGAAACAAAAGAACTGCTGGCGGAGCTGTCCAAAAATTACGATAATTTGCAGGAAAAAGTATTCGGCGCCATCAAGCGCTCACAAATCAAAGGTTGGAACGGAGAGATCTAAGATGTCTGTTTACCATGAAGAACTGAAGATCAAAGAAACGGAACTACTGCGAGAAGTGCAGGCAGACCTGCCACCATTCCTTAGGGAGTTTTTCCGTGGTATCGCCCAGACCACTTCCACCAAAACCAGACTGGCTTACGCCTATGACTTACGCGTATTCTTCCGTTATCTTTATGAAGAACACGATAAGCTGGGCGGTATGGAAACACGCCATCTGGAAGTGGACGCACTGGATCAGATTACCTCTGAAGACATTGAATGTTATCTGGAATATCTTTCCTATTATATAGCCCCTGACCAGAATCAGCCCCAGCAGCAGACAGCCCATCATAACGATGAAAAAGGCAAGGCAAGAAAACTGGCTTCTGTTCGTTCCATGTATAAATATTTCTATAAAAAAGGAAAGATCAAAGCCAATCCCGCCACCATTGTGGATACCCCAAAAATCCATGAAAAGAAAATCACACGTCTGGATGTAAACGAAATGGCAAACCTGCTGGATGCGGTAGAAAGCGGCAATAACCTGACTGACCGTCAGAAAGCCCGCCATGAAAAAACAAAAAAGAGAGATTTGGCACTCATCACATTGCTGTTGGGCACTGGTATGCGTGTATCGGAATGTGTAGGCATCAACCGAAAAGATCTGGATTTTCAGAATTATGCTGTAAAAGTCCTGCGCAAAGGCGGCAACGAAGTGATGCTGTACTTTGGAGAAGAAGTGGCAGAAGCCCTTTCCGATTATCTGGAAGAACGGAATCAGGTTATCACCAAAGACGAAAACGATGATGCCCTTTTCCTTTCTTCTCAGGGAAAACGCATCTCTGTCCGTGCCGTACAGAATCTGGTGAAAAAATACGCCCATGGCGTTACGGCAAAAAACATCACACCCCATAAACTGCGAAGCACCTACGGCACCAATCTCTATCAGGAAACGGGTGACATTTATCTGGTTGCTGATACCTTGGGACACGCAGATGTTAATACCACCCGAAAACACTATGCGGAAATCGAAGAAAACCGGCGAAAACGCGCCGCTTCCTATATCAAGCTGAGAAAGGACTGATGATCTTGGCAGAAAAACCCACTACTGCGGACTTTCGCCAGACTTTTGGCAAAAAGGAACCGCAGCCTATACTAAAGCTGAAAAAATTCGGCATTATGGCTCTGCTCACGGAAAAAAACAATGAACTGCACTTCGTCCTGACAAAACGTGCTGCCCATGTACGCCAGCCCGGTGATATCTGCTTTCCCGGCGGGCATCAGGAAAAAGGCGAAAATCTGAAGCAGACTGCCCTGCGGGAAACAGAGGAAGAAATCGGCATTCCTGCGGAACAAATCCAGATTTTAGGCAAAAGCAACTTCATGCTCACTGTTTACGGTGGTCTGATTCAGCCATACATTGGCTTTGTTTCCTATGACCATTACAAAAATCTGACTTGCCAGAAAGAAGAGGTGGCAGAAGTCTTTACAGTTCCCATTTCTTTTTTCATGGAGCAGAAACCGGAAGTCCATTATATGTACTGGCGGGCGGATATGACTGTGCCTTTTCCCTATGAACGCATCGAAAATGGCAGAGAATACGGTTTTCGTGAATACGAAGTACCGGAACTGTTCTACAGTTACAATGGCAAAACCATCTGGGGACTGACGGCCCAGATCATCGACCACATTATCACCACATTGCAGAATGAAAAAACAGAACAGAAATAAAGAAACATAAAAAGGCAACTTTCCCTTAAAAAGCATTGGTTTTCCTTTTCTTTGACTTCTTAAGGAAAATTGCGACAGCTGGCTTCAGAAAAAACATATCAAATAAAATCTATAAAATCAGAAGGCTGAAATCCTCTGTAATTCATAAGGATTTCAGCTTCTTTGTTTTCTGATGAATATGCCCCGAAAATAGCTTTGATGAAACCCTCAAAGCTGTTTTTTTCTGGACAAAATCCCCCTTTTTCTTTATGATGAAAAAAAGAGCTTATTTCGGAAGAATGGAGGGATTTATATGGACTATGAAGAAATTTTGAAAACTATATCCCGCTGGATGGAGGCATATAAGCCAATCTGTGATAAAAATTATTCCCTTTTATTTCAGTTAGAACCGCCTGCCACAGAGGAAGAAGTCTCCGCTGTGGAAAAACAGATCCATCGCCGACTTCCTGACAGCCTGCGGACATTTTTTCTCCATCATGCACGCTATCTGAAATTAGACGCGTGTTTTTCTGATGATTTTTTAGAAAAATTACCGCCTGCCATCTACAGTTTATCTCGTGCTTTTCTGGAACTTTCTCTGGATAACCTGCCCCTGCTGAATCAATCCTGTCAGGAAAGCATCCGGCTTTCCTTCATAGAGTCAGAGCATCCCTCCGCCGCACGGCTGCAAAATGTACTTCCTCTGACCTGGGTGCCCTGCGGTGACCTTCTGATATTTGATTACAGTCAGGATGCCTTCGACCCACCGGTTCTTTATCTGGATTCCTATGCCGCAGAATATCACCTCTGTGTATTGGGACATTCCTTCGGGGATTTTCTAAAGCGGTATACGGCAGTGGGGCTTTGCGGAACAGAGGATTCACAGATGGCGCCTTTTCTGCCAAACAAAACCGACGGCATCCAGCCAGACTGCCCCAACGCCAAACTTTTTCGCAGTTTCTTTTTCTCAAATGAAAAATAGAAAGGAGCAAGCATATGATAAATAAAACCCACATTGCCTTAGGCATCTGTGCCGCTCTGTTGGTGGTCAACACAGGGTTTTTACTCCAGATTTCCAGCAGACAAAAAGCATTGGAACAACAAATGGAGAATATGCAAAACCAAGTCATGGACAGTATTTCTGTCAACACCTCCAGCATCACCCAGCGGATGGAAAACATATTAGAAAAACAGTCCAGCCTGCTCTCAAACTCCAATTTTTATGTAAACAAAGAAAATGGTGCCATTGTCCTTCTGGCAGAAGCCACTCCAAAAACCATTACAGACGGTGAAACGGCTGAATTTCGGGTAAAAAAAGCAGACGGTTCTGTACAGTCCCAAAAAGCCACCTTGGAAAACGGTGTATGGAAAACCACCATGGAAACAGGACTTTTTGATGACGGAACCCTTTCCATTGCCATTTCATCCAATGGCGTAACAAAACAGGAAGAACTAGGCAGCGTTTCCACAACCCAATACAGTTATATTGACGCCCAAAGTCAATGGGGAGAAAATGCCGCCACATTGTATTTGCTGCTCTATCCAGCCGATTCTTTCTATGAGGTCAAGGACATTGTAAAAGCCGAAGCCAATGTAGAAAACAACAATACAGGGGAATGCTTTACGGTTCCCATGTCCCTTATGGACAACCCCGATGCCGCTTTGGAAGATGTTTACACCGAAGAACCTATGGCACCTATGCCAGATACAGGAACTTTGCAGCGCTTGGCATTTTCCGCGGACTTTACAAACAAATTTGAAGTAGACACAGATTATTTCATTACCTTCTCTGTTGCCACATCCGACAGCACCGTCTTGACCGGCGGCGTGGATGCTACCACCTATCACAAAGGGAAAAACGGCGGAACCACCTCCCTTTCCGGCGGTTCCTTCACCTTACAGCCCTAAGTCAAAAAAATCCGGACTTGCATCTCTGCCTGTCCGGATTTTCTCATTTCTTCCGTTTTTTGTATTCTGCTTTTCTGACCTTATCTGTCTGTGCCTTTTCTTTTTCTCTGGCTTCTTTTTCTGCCAGCATATCGTTGATGTCTTCCGGCAGTTCCAGTGTCAGCCTTCCCAGCTTGCCGCCTCTATATTCATCCATAAGGATTTTGGAAGCACGTTCCAGATCCGGTTCATCGCCTTTGAGCTTAAAGCCTCTGGCTTCGGCAATCTGACGCAGCACGTCATGGGGTTCCGCAATGGTATCAAAGTCGATGTTATACCGTTTGCGGATACATTCGGGATTCACCACCATCATGTGGTTGATGAAAGAAGTTGCCAATGTCTGGGCATCCAGAATATCATCGTTGATGGCACCGGTGAATGCCAATTTCAGACCTACCTGCTGATCTTCAAACTTGGGCCACAAAATACCAGGTGTATCCAGCAGCTCAAAGTCTTTTTTCAGCTTGATCCACTGTTTGCCCCGGGTGACGCCGGGCTTATCCCCTGTTTTGGCTGTGGTTTTCCCCACATATTTATTGATGAAAGTGGATTTTCCCACATTGGGAATACCGGCAATCATAGCACGGATAGGCACGTTGATACGACCTCTGGCACGAAGTTTCTCAATTTTTTCTTTCATCAATGCACGGGCGGCATTTGTCACATCTGCCATGCCGGTGCCTTTGATGGCGTTCATTTCAATGACTGTAAAACCTTTGTCCTCAAAATACTTTGTCCAGATTTCCGTTGCCGCCGGATCTGCCAAATCACTTTTATTCATAAGCAAAATGCGATGCTTATTTTTTGCCAGTTCATCCAAATCTGGATTTTTACTGCTGTATGGGATTCTGGCGTCTACCAGTTCAATGACGATATCCACCAGCGAGATGGTTTCTTCCATCATACGGCGGGTTTTTGTCATATGCCCCGGATACCACTGTATATGCATATAATTCCTCCTTATTTCACCATACCAATATCGTCAAAAGGATACAGGCGCAATACCACTCTGCCTACAATATCCTCTTTTTCTATGGCTCCAATAGACTGTCTGCGGCTGTCTGTGCTGGCGTTTCGGTTATCCCCCATGACAAAATAACACCCTTTGGGCACAACAAACGGATAGGTAATATCTCCTTTGTCCTGCATTGGCTCCGCAATGTAAGATTCCTCTACCAGTTTCCCATTTATGTATAAATCATAAATGCCGCTGCCATCGTTTCGCAGATCAATTTCATCACCAGGCAGACCAATCACCCGTTTGATGATATTTTCCTGATATTCCACATTATCTAGCCTGCAAATCACAATATCATTTACTTTGGGTGAAGCCACTCTCGTTTCCAGTTTATTGATGACCAGAAAATCTCCATGATGGAAATTGGGTTCCATAGAAGACCCCTTCACATAAATGGTTCCAATCAAAAAGGTACGCAAAAGCAGCACAATGACCACAATTGCCACCATTTGTATAAAGGTCGAAATCCATACTTTTTTGTCCTGATCCTCTTTTTTTCTTGACACCGCCTCTGCGCCTCCCTTCCATTTCCTCTGCTTATCAATATACCATCTTATGCCTTTTTTCGTCAAATGCAAAATCATATTTGCCTTTCACGAAAAAAGCCTTGATGAGAAACTCACCAAGGCCGATTTTTCTTATCTCAATACTTCTTTTACCTTTGCTGCTTTACCAACCTTATCTCTCAGGTAGAAGAGTTTCGCACGTCTAACGATACCGCGTCTTACTACTTCGATACGATCGATTCTAGGAGAATGCAAAGGCCATGTTCTTTCCACGCCAACGCCGGATGCAATACGTCTTACTGTGAAAGTTTCTCTGATGCCGCCGCCCTGTCTTTTGATCACAACGCCTTCGAACATCTGCAGTCTTTCTCTTGTACCTTCGACTACTTTCGCATATACACGAATTGTATCACCTACGTTAAAAGGAGTTACATCGCTTTTCAGCTGTTCCTGTTCCAGTTCTCTGATGATATCCATTTTGTTTCCTCCTTTCCCCAAAGACGTTCTTACCGCCATCCCTTTGATGCGCCATTGGACCGTCCGTAATCAACATGAAAGATTATACCACGCTTCCTGGTGTTTTGCAAGGTTTTTTTTATACTTTTTACTGATTTTTTCTTAATACAGAAAGTGCGTCAACCATACGCAGGCAGGCAGTTCCACAACGGAAATCAGCGTAGTCAAAAGTACGATATCCGAGGACATTTTCTCGCCGTATCCATATTTTTCTACCATCATAGGCACAACCACCGCCGCGGGCAATGCCGCTGTTACCAGAAAAACTGATTTTGCCATATCGCTTGCGGGCACAACCAGCATAACTGCCCACGCCAGAAAAGGCATGGCAAGCATTTTCACAATGCTGATCTCCAGAGCGTCTTTTTCATGGAACAGCTGTTTGATGCCGCTGCTGCCAGCCAGCGCGCCAATGTAAATGAGGGAAAGGGGTGTGGAAAGGTCCCCTAACCGTGTCAGGAAATCCAGAAGTGCCTGCGGAACAAAGTGTACCGTATGGCTCAATGTCAGCGCCAGACCAAGGAAAATGGCAATACAGTTGGGATTGACCGCACCTTTGAGGAATGTTTTGCCCATCTGGGCACCGTTTCCGCCCTGCTTGCCCCCAAGAACATACACCCCATAACTCCATAAATACAAGTTCAGTCCCAAAACACCAGCGGACATATACATCACGCCCACATCTCCAAAAAAGATCATGGCAACCGGCAGTCCAATAAACCCATTATTGAGGGAACCTGTGGTAATATCCAGCATATCCAGCAGGCGCCCGTCCAGTTTTCTCGCTTTTCCATAAAGACGCATCAGAAAACCAAATATCATCATAGCCGCCGCCTGCGCTGCCATCATCAGAAAAAATCCAAGCAAAATATCATTTGTGATCTCAATATTGGCAATGGTCGTCACCAGCATGGCAGGGATGGTTGCCTGCATAACCAGACTGCCCAGCCCTTTATTGACTTCTCGGGTAAGCCATCCTTTCTGATAACCGTAATATCCAACCAAAATCATGGCAAACAGTATGAAAAACTGTCCGTACATATCCTCTCTCCTTTCAAAGGAAAAGATACCTTCGCTGTCAAAACAACAAAGGTATCATCTTTATCTTCTGTAATCAATAATGCAGTACAGAGCTGATGTTGTATCCTTCCAGCACATCTCTGCCATGGAGGAAATCCAGTTCAATGAGGAATGCCAGACCAACCACTTCCGCACCAACGCTTTCCACCATTTCAATGATGGCTTTTGCAGTACCGCCTGTTGCCAGCAGATCATCCACAATGACAACCTTCTGCCCGGGCTGGATAGCATCTTTATGCACTTCGATGACAGCTGTGCCATATTCCAGAGCATATTCCTTACTGATGACTTCCGCTGGCAGTTTGCCTTTTTTGCGTACAGGCACAAAGCCTTTTTTCAGATTGTAAGCCAAAGGCATCCCAAAAATAAAGCCGCGGGATTCCGGTCCCAGAACCAAGTCAAAATCCACACCGTCCAGATTGGTCTGAATCTGGTCAATGGCTTCCCGCAGAGCGTCCCCTTCTTTCAGCAATGTTGTGATGTCCCGAAAAATGACGCCTTCTTCGGGGAAATTTTCGATTGATCTGATCTTTTCTTTCAAATCCATGGTTTTGTCCTCCTATTTTGACACCCGGAAATCCCGAACCACAAGCTGTACAGACTGCCTGCCATTATAGGAATTGATGTCAATGCTGTATACAAAGTCTAATGCCATGGGAAGTTTCCCATACTGTATCATTTTATCACAATCCTCAGCCGGATACAATTCTTTTAAAATCTCCCGCAGATTTTCCAGTCCATTGAAGTCCACCGCGGACAGCACCATACGAGAAGCATCTTCCCGCAAAGTCAGCTGCATCATGTCCTTGTTTTTCCCAACCAGACGAATCCGCTCCACCCATACTTTCTGTGTCGCAAAGAGTGGGGATGGATTTTCTTTCCCAAAAGGCGCAAGCCCTTTCAGCTCTTCCGCCAGTTTCATGTGAATCTGAGAAAAGTCCAGTATTTGCTCGATGCGCAGAACCGGTGTCATATCCTGTTCTGTCAGTTCACATTCCTCATTGAGCCGCTGGCGCAAAAGAGGAATATTTTCATGGGGCAGTGAAAGCCCCGCTGCCATGGCATGTCCCCCAAAGCGTGTGAACAATTCCCGACAATGATAAAGGGCTTCAAATATGTGATACCCTTCAATACTGCGGGCAGAGCCTTTTGCCCCTTCTTCCGCTTTTGTGATGAGGATGGTGGGATGATAATACTTATCCTTGATGCGTCCCGCAACAATGCCCGCAATGCTTTCATGGATTTCCCCGTCATAGAGCACCAGCACTTTTTCCATGGGCATTTCCTGCTGTTCCAGCTGTTCCGTCAGCCGTTCCACTGCCTGTGTGGTCATTTCTTTTCGTTCTTCATTGAGCTGCATCAAATGACGGGCAATGGCACGGGCTTTTTCCGCATCTGTTTCCCGAAACAGCTCCACTGCCATTCTGCCGCTTTCCAATCTTCCGGTAGCATTGATGCAGGGTCCCACCACAAATCCTAAATGATATTCCGTGATCTGCCTATCCCATAGCCCCGTTTCTTCCAGCAATACACGCAGACCCACATTGGTGGTATGCTGTATTTCTTTCAGCCCCAGTTTTACAATGGTACGGTTTTCATCCAGTAAATCTACAATATCACAGACCGTAGCCACTGCCGCAAAGCACAGCAGTTCCCTTTCCAGCGGATCACCGCCATAACCAAATCGCCCCAATAGCAGCAGGGCAAATTTATAGGAAATCCCGGCGGCGCACAAATAAGGAAATGGATACTCACAATCCCGTCGTTTCGGGTCGATGACTGCATCCCCGCCGGGCAGAATATCCCGCCATGCGCCTTCCTTTCCCTCTGTAAAAGCCGGTTCGTGATGATCCAGTATGACAACTTCCATGCCAAGTTCCTTCGCCAACGCCACTTCTCCCATGGCAGCAATGCCGTTATCGCAGGTGAAAAGTACGCCTACACCTTCTGATGCCAGCTGTTCCACTGCTTTATTGTTCAGTCCGTATCCTTCCTGCTGCCGATGAGGCACATAATAAGTCACTTCACCACCACATCGTTCAATGGTACGGCTCAATATGGTGGTGCTCATGACACCATCCACATCATAGTCCCCATAAACGGCAATTTTCTTTCCTTTTTTAATGGCAACAGTAATCAAATCCAGACCTTTTTCCATATCCTGCATTTCCAATCCGTTATGCAGGCTGGAAGCATCGGGATAAAGAAAATCATATGTCTGTTTTCTGGAAAGCAGTTTCCGATTGGCAAGAACTGCCGCCGTTGCCTGCTGTATGCCCAAGTCTGCCGCTATGGCAGCAGTGTTTACTTTTGTACGTTTCAATTGCCAGCGTTTCATGGCAATCCTCCTTCTTTTCTCATCAGAAAAAAGGCTCCGCATCTCACTGGAAATGCAAAGCCTTTTCTTGATTTCCCATCAAACGGTATATGTAATACTTTTCCAGTCAGTCTTTGGAAAAAGCGAAAATGGTTTGACTGCGGAACCATTCTCCCTGACGCAATACTGCGGAAGGGAAATGTCCATAAGCTGTTGCGTTAGGAAAACCCTGTGTTTCAAAGCAAAATCCGCTGCGGCGACCATAAACAGCGCCATTTTTCCCTTTCACAATGCCATCCAGAAAGTTGCCGGAGTAGAACTGCACACCCGGCTGATCGGAGTATACTGTCATGCGGATGCCTGTTTCTTCACCAACGGCTTCCGCACATTTACGCACCATATCTTTCTGATAACCATTGGGAATCCAGTTATGGTCATAGCCACTGCCGTTTTTCAGCTGAACAAAGTCCGCGTCAATGCGTTCCATGATCTCATGAGGTTCTCTGAAGTCCATAGGTGTGCCTTCTACTGTAGCGATCACACCAGTGGGCAGACACTCATTGCTGTTTTCCGTATAAAAATCCGCAAATATCTGTACTTTCTGCTGCTCCAGCGTACCTGCGTCATGACCATTGAGATTGAAATAGCTGTGATTTGTCAGATTCAGCACTGTATCCGCATCACAAACTGCCTGATATTCAATAGCCAGACGGTTTTCATCATCCAGACGATACCGCACTTCTGTGCAAAGGGTACCGGGATAGCCTTCCTCTCCATTGGGACTGGTATAACGCATGCAAAGGGTATCATCTTCCACATCTGCTGTCCAAACCTTTTTATCAAATCCGATTTTCCCACCATGGAGATGATTTTCACCATCATTGCAGTGCAGAACATATTCCACCCCATTCAGCGCAAAACGCCCCTTGCCGATACGGTTGGCAAATCTGCCCGCTACCGCACCCATGAATTTATCCTGTTCTTCATAATCCGGCATGGTATCATAGCCCAGCACCACATCTGTTCCGGCGAATTTCAGGGATTGTACCGCCGCGCCATATGTGAGGATCGTAGCTTCTGTCCCCACACTGTTTTTCAGGGTAAAGGCAAAAATTGCTTCCCCTGTCTTTGTCTGTCCGAAAAGACGTTTTTTGATTTCCATATCCTTCTCTCCTTATATCATCAGTCGTGCCGCCCCATAAATGCCGGCATCATTTCCCAGTTCTGCCAATTTGAATTTTGTATCTTTCTGAGTGTGGAAAGCAAATGCGCGGAAATACTGTTCGATTGGCTTTGTCAAAAATTCCCCTGCTTTTGACACACCGCCGCCAATGAGGATCAATTCCATATCCGCCAGCGCGCAGCATCCTGCCAACGCCATTCCCATGGTCTTTGCCATGAAGTCAAAGACTTCTGTTGCCAGCGCATCTCCTGCCTTTGCCGCGTCAATGACATCTTTTGTGGTCAGATCGGCTTTTCCTCTCATAATAGAAGGCGCATCGTTTTCTGTCAGTTTTTTCTGTGCCAAACGCAGAATGCCTGTTGCGGAAGTATACTGTTCCAGACAGCCGCAGTTTCCGCAGTTACAGGGTTCTGTTTCCAGCGGATTGACACAAATATGTCCAACCTCAGCCGCACTGCCAGTAACGCCTCCATGGATTTCTCCATTCAGAATCAAACCGCCGCCGATGCCAGTACCAATGGTAATCATCAGCACATCATCAAAGCCTCTGCCGCCACCTTTCCACACTTCTCCAAGGGCTGCCACATTGGCGTCGTTTCCTGCTTTTACTTCAAATCCAGTCAACGCTTTCAGCTCTTCTGTTACATGCATCACACCCCAGCCAAGATTCACACAATGGTTTACCACACCATCATCTGTGACTGGTCCGGGGACACCAATGCCCGCACCTTTGACCGCTGTTTTTTCAATGCTCCGTTCTTTCAATTTTTCTTCCAGACTGGCGGCAACATCCGGCAGGATCCCTTTGCCGCCCTCTGCTGTATTGGTAGGAATTTCCCATTTTTCCATCAGTGTGCCTTCTGTAGTAAACAGTCCGATTTTCACCGTGGTACCACCTACATCAATGCCGAAAACATATTCCATTTTTACACCTCATGCGTATCTGATTTTGCAGACTGCTTTTTCGCAGCGCAAGTATATTTTTCTATCACTCGCAGACATTATATCATACTTTATAGAAAATGTCTTTGTGCAATCTACATGAGTTCCCGCCTTCCATCTTGCAACATTGATACAAATACGTCCCCTGCTTTCTTTCCCTTTCTTTATCATGCTTATGCGGCAGAATTTTCGGACATGCCAAAAAGGCGTTTTTTCTATGAAGTTATTTTGACCACAACGAAAAAAGCCCCGCAGATCATTTTGTCTGTGAGGCTTTCTTACCAATACAATTACAACTTCTGATGAATCAATTTCATTTCTTTCTTGCAGTCTTCTCTTTCTTCCAATTCAGGATGTTCCGCCAGATATTTTCTGGCACCTGTGCGATTCGCTTCTGAAACCATCGCAAGCACCTGTAAAATATGGTAAAAATGTGCCAGTTCTGGATTCTGTCTTGCTCTGTCAAAATCTTTCGCTTTCAGCACCAGCAGCTTTCTTGCCGCTTCATCTTTATCCAAATGGAACAGTGTCAGACCTAAAGCAATGTAATACTCCTGCGCCATAACGGGATTCAAGCCCTTTGGCGGTACTGTCAGCAGACGGTTTTTCGCTGTTTCATAATCATTTTTCGCCATATAACCTTTGCCGATCTGTATGAGCAGCATTGCCTGCATGGCACGACTTCTCTGTCCCTGCAGGGCTTTTTCCATGGATTCGATATATTTATCGGGTTCCTGCTGCAGCATCGGATTCATGGCTTTCACTTCTTTTTCCAGATCCTGAAGATATCGTCTGTTGACATATACACCGCCTACAAAAAAACCAGCGATGATGATACTGTATAATCCCCAGAAGGACTCTCCTAAAGCCCCTGTGGTATTCAGCCAGATCGCAGCGATCAAAAACACCAATAACAGTGCCCAATAGAATTTCTTTGCTTTCATAGTAATTCTCCCAACCTCTTTCTTCCACATAAAACGATTAATCACGCAGAAGGATACCACAGCCAGCTCCTAAGTGCAAGAGGTTTTCCAAAAAACATCCGCCTTTATATGGTTTTTTCGCAAAAATCATCTTTGCCTATGGTTTCTTCCAGCAATGCGCCAATATCCCCCATGAATTCTGTACAATCCAGTTCCCCTGCTGAAAGGGTGGGACAATCCATAGCACCAAATTTCTCCCGAAAAGCCAGCAGGAAGAACAAACGTCGTTTTTTGGCTTCTTCCGGCGCAAAAAGTATACCCAATATCATGATGGCGGCAACCAGAGCACTACAGATACCACCTATACCAAAGCCGCTGCAAACAGCGCCGCAGCTGTCCACCAGTTCTTTTGACAAAGGGAAACCATACACATCCGACGCTGCCCGTAATAATCCCAATGAACAGTTCTCACCCGCTCTGCAATATGCCATTGTTTTTTCTTTCATAACAGTTCACCTCATTTTTCCTCCTGTCCTATGATATGGAGAAAATCAGGTTTTGTCCCTGCTGCCGCTTTTCACAGCTTATAAAAGCAGCTTCTCCTTAAGAAAACATTGATTCTCGCTTCCTGAATTTCTGAAGGGGAATCAGGACGGCTGTCTTCAGAAGAAAGCATGCCAAAATAAAATCCCCCATCACAGTGTTCTCTGCAATGGGGGATTTATATTATCTTTTTCCGTCAAATCCTATTCTTCCGCCAAAAAGCTGTCATCAAGCGCCGCAGGCACCTTCCGCTTCATCTTCCGGCACCAGTTTGGTTGCCATAGGGCGATATTTGCCGCTTTCCCAACGAGGGTTCTGGCTGTGAATCCACAGGTAGCAAGCCGCAGTAAAAATAGCACCGACGATAAAGGAAGTCAGCCCTTCATTGATCATAGGCACAAAAGGCGCCACCACAAAATATCCCAGCACCAGACCCAGCATCAGCCCCACAAAGGGAATGCCGTACATGATCAAAATGGCATGCATGAAGGCGTTATCCTGCAGTTCCAACTCTACCCAGTCACCCACTTCCGCTTCACACAGGTTCTGAGCCTCAATATCCATATCATTCTCCATCATACCGCTCAAACATGCGCGACATTCGCCGCATGCTTCTCTACGAACGATATGAACCGTTACAAATTTACCTTTGGTTTCCGTAACCAAGCCTTTCATATCTACTCCACCTTTCTGTATCCAAACCCGTATCTACGGGCTATTTTATTTTATGACTCAAGATATTGTACCATAGGCACATCATAAAGAAAAGTGATTTTTGCACAGAAAAATTAAAATCCCCTGTATTTTGTGGCTTTTTGTTCATACAAACGGAAGAAGAGATTTTTCAGGAGCGCTCCCAGAGGTACCGCGAACAACAGCCCCCAAAAGCCAAAGAAACCGCCAAAAACTGCCAAAGACAACAGCACCAAAACAGGATGGAGTTCCACGCGGCTGCCCACCACGCGTGGTACAATCACAGCACTGTCCAGCTGCTGCAGCAGCAAAATCGCAATAGCCGCATACACCGCCCGCATGGGATCAGAACTGAACAACCCAGATAATACCGCAAGAAAAAACGCCACTGCCGCGCCAAAATAAGGAATAAGATTGGAAAAGCCGGAGAATATGCCAATGATTATGCCATAGGGAATGCCAATGATCCAAAAAGTTCCGGCAAAAAGCACTCCCATAATAGCCGCGTCTACCAATTGTCCACACAAATACCCCATAACTACCTGATATACTTCTGTAAAAAAGCGGGAAATCATTGCCGTTCGCTTCTGTCCCAAAAATACATTGCTTACCTGTCCCAGAAAAAACTGCACATTTTCTTTTTCTGCCAAAAAATAAAATGCCGCCGCAAAACCAATGGCAATATTCAATATTTGTCCGCCAGCTTCCGGCAGTGCGCTTGCCACACGCAGCATACCGTTTTCTATGGCTGTACTGATTTCCGTCACTGCTGCGGTAAGAATCCCTTCCGCGTTTTGCAGCAAACCATATTCCGCAAGTTTCAACTGGAGCAATACCAGCCAATCTCCCGCCTGCCGCACAAAATCTCCTGTTTGCTGCGCCAGACTTTCCAGGTCTGCTGTCCCCACGCCATGAATGATGCCCCAAATCAATAAAGCCACAACACCAAAAAAAATCAAATATGTGACGCCCGTTCCCACACGTCTGTTTTTTACCCGAAGCTTCTGTCTTTCCGTGATCCGTTTTTCATAAAATCCTTGCCAGAACGCCACCAGCGGTTCCAGCACCACCGCAATGCCCACAGACCAGAAAAAGGGCGCAAAAACGGCGAGGACATGCCTCGCCGTTTTCAATATGACATTTTTCGCCCCGGAAAGATGAAATGCCACTGCTCCCAACAGTACCAAAACACCTGCTGTCAGAATCACATGAAATCCGATTTCCAGATATTTTCTGTTCCATGGCAGCCGCAATTTTCATTCTCCCTTTCAGCCTGATATTTTATTTCATCTGTTTCAGTGCTTCTTTCAGGAAATCCCATGTACGGATGGTGGAAGAAATGGAAAGACGTTCTTCCGGTGTATGCACATCAAACATATCAGGTCCCAAAGATACCATATCCAGCCAGGGCATTTTTTCCGCAAACAGACCACATTCCACACCTGCGTGAATGGCTGTCAGTTTGGGTTCTCTGCCTGTTGCTTTGCGGTAAGCGTCCTGCAGCAGTACCAGCAGTTTGGAATCATCGCTGTATACCCAGCCAGGATAATCATTGTTGCTTTCTACAGACGCGCCGCACAGCTGTGCGATGACTTCGATCTTTCTGCAAAGCACTTCTTTTCTGGAAGCAACTGCACTGCGGACAGCATTCGCGAAGTGAATACCATCCTCATCGGTACTTACCACACCAATATTGCTGGAACTTTCTACCAGACCTTCGATATCCATGCTCATGGTTTCCACACCATAAGGGATCAGCAGCAGAATGGAAATCACACGACTTTTTGTCACTTCAGTCAATACCTCGGTTACAGCTTCTTCTGCCTTTTCCCATGTGATTATCATATCCGTTTCGGTGCGGTGATATTCCTGTTGAAACTCTTTTTCCAGTTCCGCAACGATTTTTTCCGCTTCTTTTGCGGCATCTGCTGTCATAGTCAGTACAGCATCAGCTTCTCTGCAGATGGCATTGTCCATTTTACCGCCATCTACACGTACCAGAGAGTATGTCAGTTTGCTCTGCAATGCATCCAGCAGTCTGCCCATCAGTTTATTTGCGCTTGCACGCTGCAGGTGGATATCGCCGCCAGAATGTCCGCCTTTCAATCCTCTGATGCGCAGTGCGTAAGCTTCTTCTCCTGCTTTTACAGCTTCTTTTTCTGCAGGCAGAGTCACATGAACTTTTCTGCCGCCGCAGCAGCTTACCAAGAATTCACCTTCTTCTTCGGAGTCCATATTGATGAAATAAGTGCCTTTCAAATCAGAAATGTCCAACGCTTTTGCGCCATCCATGCCAGTTTCTTCATTGGTAGTAAATACAGCTTCCACCAGAGGATGTTCCATTGTTGCGCTGTCCAGCACTGCCAGCATATAAGCAACAGCAATCCCATTGTCCGCGCCCAGTGTTGTACCTTTTGCACGAATCATATCCCCGTCAATTTCCAGCTGCAAAGGGTCTTTTGTGAAATCATGTTCCACACTGCCCAATTTTTCGCATACCATGTCAATATGCCCTTGGAAAATCACACCAGGAGCCTGTTCATAACCGGGTGTCGCAGATTTTTTCACTACTACGTTATCCGCTTCATCTCTGCGGCATTCCAAACCTCTTTCTTTGGCAAAATCTACGATATACTGCGCCAACGCGCTTTCGTTGCCGCTGCCATGCGGAATTTTTGTGATCTCCTCAAAAAAATAAAATACTTTGTC
Organism: Clostridia bacterium; assembly: GCA_022786605.1. GTDB lineage: Bacteria > Bacillota > Clostridia > Lachnospirales > Anaerotignaceae > Anaerotignum. The sequence goes on from JALFWW010000009.1 coordinate 59,411, forward strand.
TGTACCCAAAGCATCCAAAACGTCCATTGTTTATTCCTCCTTCTTTCTGTCTGTGTCTTTGTCAAACAACTCTTTTATGGTAACATTCTTTTGCCATTCTGTCCACCACTGACAATGCTTCTTTTTCCCAATAATTCAAAAAGTTTCCCTTTAAGCATAATCTTCTTAAAAACAGTATTTTTTATTTTTTCTGGTTTTTGAAAAAGACCCACAATAGCTGTCTTTGAAAAAACATTACCAATAAAATCGAGAGAATATACAATTAGTTAAAATCCCGTTTTATCCTTTGACACACAGGTATTCCGTTTGCCTTTCCTATTTTTATAAGTTCACAAAAAACTTATAATGAAACAAAAACCCCCTTTTGGAGAGATTGTCTTTCCAAAAAGGGGTTCTTCTTTTCTAATGCTCTGCGCCGGAATGATTAGCTGTTTTTCTTTTCAGCCATCATTTTTTCCTGGGCTTCGATCATTTTCTTTACCATATAACCGCCTACATAGCCGTTCTGCGCGGATGTCAGATCGCCGTTATAACCTTTTTTCAGAGGCACGCCGATTTCATTTGCCACTTCGTATTTGAACTGTTCCAAAGCGGCTCTTGCCTCAGGTACGTTTACTTTGTTGCTTGTAGAAGATGTGTTGCTCATGGTTAAAAACCTCCTTCAAAAAACTGTTTGTTTGGTGTTGCAATGTTAGTATGACACAGACGCATTTTATTATGTCAGGTACATATTGGCACAAAAATTGTATAAATTTTCAAAGAAAACCCTCTGCAAACTTTTCTTATCTTTTATATGGCAGAACATCCAAACAAGCGTTTACCATCATTCCTATTTGACAGACATTTGTCTGCCAGCCAAAAGAACCATGCAGGACGGACATAAATCACATGGTATCCGTCCATAAAACACACAACAAAAAATTGAACAAAAAATTCCATTTATATATATGTATTATGTAGAAATTATAAAACATCATTGACCGGTATACCGGTATGCAATATAATAAGTGTATGAAAACAACCTTTTTCCATAAGAAAACAAACGCAAAACAGACAAAGGAGAGATGCACTTATGAAAGCTGGATTTATCGGACTTGGCATCATGGGCAAACCCATGGCGAAAAACTTACTGAAAGCCGGATGTGAACTGTATGTAAACGACCTGAACAAAGACGCTGTTGCTGAATTGGTCGCTGCCGGCGCAAAAGAAGGCGATTACGAAACCATCGGGAAAGAATGTGATATCATTCTGATGATTCTGCCTAACGGCTCTATTGTTCAGACCGTACTCTTTGGCGAAAATGGTCTGGCAGGCTATCTGAAACCCGGCACTGTTGTTTGCGACATGAGTTCTGTAACACCCACAGAATCCTGTACATGCGCTGAAAAACTGGCAGCAATGCAGATCGGCTTTGTAGACTCTCCTGTCAGCGGCGGCGAACCCAAAGCAATCGACGGCACACTGGCATTTATGGCAGGCGGCAACGAAGCAGATTTCGAAAAACTGAAACCTTATTTCGACGTAATGGGCGCTTCCGCACTGCTCATCGGCAAAAGCGGCAGTGGTTCCGTTACCAAACTGACAAACCAGGTTATCGTTAACCTGACTATCGCTGCTGTTTCTGAAGCATTTGTACTGTGCAGCAAAGCTGGCGCTGATCCTGAAAAAGTATATCAGGCAATCCGCGGCGGTCTGGCAGGCAGTGTCATTCTGGACGCTAAAGTGCCCATGATGATCGAACGCAACTTCAAACCCGGCGGCAAAATCTCCATCAACCACAAAGATATCAAAAACGTTATGGCAACAGCTCACTCCATCGACGTTCCCATGCCTCTGACCAGCCAGCTCTTTGAAATCATGCAATATCTGAAAGTAGACGGTCATTTTGATGAAGATCACGCAGGCATCGTGCAGTATTTCGAAAAACTGGCAGGCGTAGAAGTGAAAAAAGTCAACGCTTAAGGAGGTCTGTCATGAAATACGGATGCGGCACCATCATTGACAATTACAGCATTTTACAGGATCTGGGCTTTGATTACATCGAACTGCCCGGCAACCAGATTTCTCAAATGACAGAGGAAGAATTCGACACGCTGAAAACCATTCTGGAAAACGGCAGTGTCAAATGCTGCGGCTTTAATGCGGCACTGACACCTGACATCGTCATCACCGGCGAAGGTTATGATCTGGAAAAAGCAAAAGCCTATGCGGAACTTCTCTGCAAACGTGGCAGCCAATTACATATTTCCGCTATCGGCATCGGCTCACCCAAATCCAGAAAATTTCAGGAAGGCGATGATCTGGAAAAAGCATGGAAAGAAACAGAAGCCTTCATGACCATGTTCGCTGATGTTGCAGCGCCTTACGGCATCATCGTCATGTATGAATCTCTGAATCATACAGAAAGCGCATTTGGTCTGAGCATTCGGGAAGGTGCGGATTTGGTGAAGAAAATCAACCGTCCCAATTTAAAAATCGTATTTGACATTTACCATATGGCAATGGAACAGGAAGACATTCAGGAACTGGAATACGCTCTGCCCTATGTACATCATATCCACATTGCGGAACGTGTAGGCACTGAACGCAGATACCCTTCCGACGCACTTTATGACTACTACAAAAAACTGCTGACACCTGTTATCCGCAGCGGTTATGAGGGTGCCATCTGCACAGAAGCTTTTGACGGCGATGTCCGGGAAGGCGCGGAACGTTCCATTCACCTGCTGAAAAAGATCGTTACAGAAATCGAACAGGAGGGATGATATGAAACAGGATATTTTGATCGGCTGTGTTGCCGATGACTTCACCGGCGCCAGCGACGCAGCCTCTTTCCTCATGAGCAAAGGTATGAAAACCATTTTGTTCAACGGAAAACCCGATGGGGAAATCCCTCCCTGTCAGGCAGTTGTCATCGCGCTCAAAAGCAGAACTCAGGAAACAAAAAGCGCTGTAGCAGACAGCATGGCTGCTTTCACCTGGCTAAAAGAACAGGGTGCCCAGCACTTATATTTCAAATACTGCTCCACATTTGATTCCACAAAAGAAGGGAATATTGGTCCTGTGGTAGACGCTATGCTGGAAGCCTTTGGGGAAAAATACACCATTTTGTGCCCCGCTCTCCCCGTCAATAAACGGACTGTGGAAAACGGTATCCTTTATGTAGATGGTGTGCCTCTGAGCGAAACACACATGAAAAACCATCCCCTGACACCCATGTGGGAATCCGAAATCGCAAAACTCATAGACCCTCAGGGAAAATACCAGACATTGAACGTAAACACCGCACTGCTGGCAAAGAGCAAAGAAGAAATTCTTTCCGTTGTCAATGAATTCGGCAAAGATAAAGAACATTTCTACATTGTACCCGACTATGTCAACGACGAAAACGGTACCAAAATCGCTGAAGTTTTCGGTGACCTGACTGTTTTGACAGGCGGCAGCGGCATTCTTGCACCTCTGGCTGCGAAATACCAGCAGGCACAGACTGCCAAAGACAGTATGACAAACGGTGTAGAAGGAAAAGGCATCGTTTTGGCTGGCAGCTGCTCCAAAGCAACACTGGAACAGATCGCAGACTTCCAGACAAAAGGATATGCCTCTTATAAAATCGATCCCATGGCTGTATTGGCTGGCACAGAAACCGTAGACACTGTATGGGATTTTGTGAAAGCACACGCAGACGAAGAAGTGCTGCTGTATAGCTCCGATCAGGCAGAAAACGTGGCAGAAATCCAGAAAGTCGGCAAAGACAAAATCGCCGCTCTGCTGGAAGGTCTGACTGCTGCCGTTGCGGAACGTGCCGTTGAAAACGGATATACAAGAATCATCGTCGCTGGCGGGGAAACTTCCAGTGCCGTTGCGAAAAAATTGGGCTACCATTGCTTTGAAATTGGGGAAAGCATCGCGCCGGGTGTGCCGATCATGGCGCCGCTGTCCAATGAAAACATCCGTATTGTTCTCAAATCCGGCAACTTTGGACAGACAGATTTCTTTGCCCGTGCATTACAAATGACAAGGAAGTGAGCAAATGGAAAATCTGAAAACCGCAGTATGGATTGCGCACAGCTTATTTGAAAGAGGAAAAGCCTCTGGCTCCTCCGCAAACATGAGCTTTAAAGAGAAGGATCGTATTTATATCACCGGCAGCGGAACCTGCTTTGGTACACTGAAAGAAGAAGATTTCTCCGTACTTTCACTGGATGGGGAATGGATTTCCGGTCCAAAACCCAGCAAAGAATTTCCGCTGCACAAAATGATGTATGAAAAAAGCGAGAACATTCAGGCTGTCATTCATACACATAGTTTTTACGCTACTCTCTGGTCTTGTGCTGTACATGAAAACCGCACAGACTGCATCCCTCAGTACACCCCTTACCTGAAAATGAAACTGGGTACAGTGGGACTGGTCCCTTACGGAAAGCCCGGTTCCGAGGAACTGTTTTCCGCATTCCGACAGTGTGTTTCCGACAGTGATGGATTTTTGCTGGAAAACCACGGTCCCATCGTAGGCGGCAAAGACTTGCTGGATGCCTTCTACTGCTTGGAAGAACTGGAAGAAAGCGCAAGAATGGCTTGGGAGATCGAATCCAAGCAAGGTCCCCTTTCTTTCCGCAAAATCTGATATACAAAAGAAAACAAACGACGAAAGACATATTAAGGAAAGGAGATTCCCATGCCACAATGTGTTGTAATCGCAGATGACTTAACCGGCGGAAATGCCACCGGCGTTCTTTTGAAAAAAATGAATTACGAAGCCTATACGGTTATGAATACGGAAAGTATGAATCCCCAGGCTTTGGAAGACTGTGACTGTGTGATTTATCCCACCGACAGCCGCGGTGTTGCTCCGGAAGTTGCCTATGAGCGGGTATATGATATTTGCAGCCTCCTGAAAGACGATGCTGTAAAGGTGTACTCCAACCGTATCGACAGCACATTACGGGGCAATCTGGGCAGCGAAACCGATGCCATGCTGGATTGTCTGGGAGAAGATTACATCGCCATCGTCGCACCCTGCTTCCCCGCTTCTGGCAGAATCGTCATTGGCGGCTATATGCTGGTCAATGGTCTGCCCCTCCACAAAACAGACATTGCCATTGATCCCAAAACACCTGTGAAGGTGTCCGAAGTGGCAGTCCTCTTTCATGAGCAGAGCAAATACAAAACAGCGTCTATTCTCATGAAAGACCTGATGCATGGCAAACACTATCTGGCGGATGTGATGAAAGCCCATGTGGCGAATGGCTGCCGGATTCTGGTGGTTGACTGTGTCACACAGGAAGATCTGGATTTGATCGCTGATGCCGCCATCACCAGCAAATTGAAAATCGTAGCTGTTGATCCTGGTGTTTTCACGGCAACATTATCCAGAAAGCTCATCACCCCCACACAGAAAAAAGAAAAAAACCGGATTCTGGCTGTGGTTGGCAGTGTCAATCCCAATACAAAAGCACAGATGGAAGAATTGTGGCTGTCTCAGCGCATTCATAACGTATTCGTCAAAACCAGAGAACTGCTGGAAAGCGAAGAACAGCGCAGCGCGGAAATCCAGCGGGTGATCCATGAAATACTGGAAGTCAGCCATCTCAATACGGTTTCTACCGTAACCGGCGACGGTATTTATCCTGAAAACCGCATTGATTTCCAGCCTTATATGGAAAAATATCATTGCTCCATGGATGAAGTTACCGACAAAATCAATTCCGCTTTCGCGGAAATCGCTTATGGCATTTTCCAAGCGCAGCCGGAATACAAAGGCTTATATACCAGCGGCGGGGATGTGACCGTTGCGGTCTGCAAAAAATTTAAGACTGCCGGATTATCCCTGTCTGATGAAGTATTGCCTTTGGCTGCCTACGGTCAATTCCTGACAGGCGACTTTGCCGGTGTTCATATCATCACAAAAGGCGGCAGTCAGGGAGAACGGGATGCCATCAACCGTTGTATTACCTATCTGAAAGAAAAACTTTATATTTAAAAAAACAAACGGAAAGAGAGGAATTCCCATGAACAAAAAACCAAGAATTATAATCCCCCTTGGCGATCCTGCAGGCGTAGGTCCTGAAATTGTTGTAAAATCCATTGCGTCACAGGAAGTTTTTAACGCAGCCGAATGTGTTGTTGTGGGTGATAAAAAAATCATCGACAAAGCCATTGAAATCACTGGCGTTGACATTACCGTTCATGTGATTACAGAACCTGAAGACGGTGATTTCCGTTCCGGTATCCTGAATCTGATCGATCTGGATAACGTGGATATGGCACAGTTCGCATACGGCAAAGTCAATGGCATGTGCGGTCAGGCGGCTTTTGCTTATATTGAAAAATGTATTGCCCTTGCCAACGTTGGCAGAGTGGATGCCGTTGCCACAACACCCATCAACAAAGAATCACTGAGAGCCGGAAACATCAACTTCATCGGTCACACAGAAATTTTCGGCGCACTGACAAACACAGAAGATCCTTTGACCATGTTCGAAACAAACGGCATGCGTGTCTTTTTCCTGACCAGACATGTTTCCCTGCGGGATATGCTGGACATGATCAAAAAAGACAGAATCAAAGACTATGTAAAACGCTGTCTGGAGGCTCTGCGGAAACTGGGTGTACAGGACGGTACCATGGCCATTGCCGGTCTGAACCCTCACAGCGGGGAACATGGTCTGTTCGGCTGGGAAGAAGTAAACGAAATCATTCCTGCCGTAGAAGAATTACAGGCGGAAGGCTACCCTGTGGTAGGTCCTATCGGCGCGGACTCTGTATTCCATCAGGCTGCCATCGGCAAATACAACAGCGTATTATCCCTCTACCACGACCAGGGACATATCGCTACAAAAACACTGGACTTTGAAAAAACCATCGCCATCACAAACGGCATGCCCATTCTGCGTACTTCCGTAGACCATGGCACAGCCTTTGACATCGCTGGCACTGGGAAAGTAAGCGCAGTCAGCATGATCGAAGCCATCCTGCTGGCAGCAAAATACGCACCTTATTTCACAAAATAATCAATCATTTTATTAAAGGGAGGTTATGACTATGATCGGCGGATTAAGCGGCGACAGAATGTTATTAGGTCTTGCCATCGGTATTATCGTACTGATTTTCTTGGTATTGAAAACAAAAGTGCAGGCATTTCTGGCACTGATCATCTCTACTATCATCGTTGGTGTTGTGGGCGGCATGCCTTTGACAAACATCACATTAGACGACGGAAAAACATTTGGTATCATCAATTCCATCACCACCGGCTTTGGCGGTACCTTGGGCAGCATCGGTATCATCATCGGCTTTGGTGTTATGATGGGGCAAATATTCGAAGTAACGGGGGCTGCCAAACGAATGGCATATACATTCCTGAAACTCTTTGGTAAAAAGAGAGAGGAAGAAGCCCTGGCACTGACAGGCTTTTTAGTATCCATCCCCATTTTCTGTGACTCTGGGTTTGTGGTACTTTCCCCTATCGCAAAAGCGATTTCCAAAGCAACAAAAAAATCTGTCATTGGTCTGGGTGTTGCGCTGGCGGCAGGTCTGGTAATCACCCACTCTATGGTTCCTCCTACGCCTGGTCCTTTGGGTGTATGCGGTATTTTTGGTGTTGACGTTGGTAAATTCATTCTGATGACTATCGTATTGGCAATCCCTATGGCAATCGCATGTATTGCTTACGCTAGATTGTACCTGAGCAAAAAGTATTATCAGGTTCCCAATGAAAACGGCGAATTTGTATCCATGCCTTATCAGGAACCTACATATGAAAACGCCTTCAAAATGGATGAAGAAGGTCTCCCCGGCACATTGCAGTCCTTCCTGCCTCTGATCGTTCCAATCGTGCTGATTCTCATCAACACCATCGCTTCCGCTTTGGGCAAAACAACAGGTCCCATGGAAATCCTGATCTTCCTTGGTCAGCCCATCGTAGCTGTTGGTCTGGGGCTTTTGGTTGCCATTTTCGGTCTGGGCAGAAATCTGGACCGTCACACAGCGTTGTCTGAAATGGAAAAAGGTATGATGTCTGCCGGTATCATTATGCTGGTAACAGGCGGCGGCGGTGCCCTTGGTCAGATCATCAAAGATTCCGGTCTGGGCACTTACATCGCGGAAGGTCTGTCTCAGACAGCTATCCCCATCATCATTCTGCCTCTGATCATCTCCACACTGATGCGTTTCATCCAAGGTTCCGGTACCGTTGCTATGACAACCGCAGCAAGTATCTCTGCTCCCATCATCGTTGCTTCCGGTGTCAGCCCTCTGCTGGGCAGCATTGCCTGCTGTGTAGGCTCTCTGTTCTTCGGTTACTTCAACGACAGCTATTTCTGGGTTGTAAACCGTACACTGGGTGTGAAAGAAGCAAAAGACCAGCTGATCACATGGTCTGTAACCTCAACCATCGCATGGGCTGTGGGTGTTGTGGAAGTTCTTGTATTAAGCTTCTTCATGTAATGATTTTCTGATTAAAACATCTCTTCTATAAAAACAGGCATTCCCTTTCAGGGCTGCCTCATAAAACCTAAGAAGGCTGAAATCCTCATAATCCAAAGGATTCCAGCCTTCTTATATTTTCCTAGGCGAAATTATGTTTTTTCCTGCATACAGCCGTCGCAATCCCCCTTAAGAAATCAAAGAAAAAACAATGTTTTCTTTAAGGAGAAGTTGCTTTCAGGCATATCAATTTTTTATTCTTCGTCTATACTGATATTTCTTGGACTTTCCATATGATACACAATGCTTTCGTAAGTCTGGATCATATTGCCACGCTTCATATTTTCAAAAATTTCCACATGTTCCTGATACGCCTTTTCCATACGCCCCGGTACATGCAAAGAATGCAGTGCCAAATTACGCATACGATACATATAAGTACCAAAAAGATTGTTTAATTCCTGATTGGCAATATGGCTGACCAACTGCGTATGAAACTGCATATCCGCCTCAAAAAATCCTGTCACGGACTGCTGCTCCAAAGCTTCTTTCTGCTGTTTCAAAAAAGATTCCAACAGTTCAAATGTTTCTTTTGTTTCTTTCAAAGCAGCCTTCTGCGCGATTTCTCTGCCGCAGTATCCCTCGATGGCAGTGCGAATTTGATTGGTGTCCACAAAGTCCTGTATGCCCATTTTATGCAGACAAAATCCTTTATTGGGCAGAATATCAATATATTTTTCCTGTGACAGATACTGAATGGCATCTCTGACCGGAGTACGGGAAATCCCGATTTCCTTGGCAATTTTGGTTTCCGAATAGATTTCTCCATACTGCATTTTGCCTTCCAACACCAAGTTTTTGATATGCTCATATGCCACTACATGCAGCGCCTTTTTCTGATCCATCGTCACACACTCCCAAATCCACTCTCTTTTGATTTTTGGCGTCCTGTACCTGTATACCGGTATACCGTATAAAATAAAAAAAATTTCTCTGTTATTATTTTACCATAGACTTTCTTTTGAAGCAACGAAACATCTACTATATCCATAGGAAAATTTCCAGAAAACAAGGATTTTCCAGAATATAAAAAGGTATGATTCATAAAACCATACCTTTTCGCCTTCATATTTTCACTGACATAGAGAAATTCCATACTGATGCAGTTTTTCACACTGCTTCAAATTATATTTCTTTCCATCAATATCCATGATGCCCCGAACAACGCCATCCTCTTTATAGGTCATCACCATATCCGCTTTTCCGTTTATCATAAAAGCCACATATGGCTGACGCATGCCCTCTTTTCTTCTTTTTTCAGCAATGCCATCGTATTCACACTGTCCCAGCAAATTCCAGAACGTATCTGTTTCCTGTATATTGATTTTACTTGTATCATGGAAATAATCCATAACGGAAATAGAAACCGTTTCTTCCGCGCCCTTTGGATTTTGAAGGTACTTGGTGCAGCGGATTCTGTGATAGGCAAAATAGGAAAGAACCAATACGAAAATCAGTACACCTGCTCCAACATAAATTCTGTACTTTCTCATTTGCATCTCACCTTCCTCCATTTGCCTTTTTTCTTCATGATACCACGCAGTATTATTTCTGTAAAAGTGGATTTTTTACAACGCCCCATTGATCCTGCACCTGTACCACTGCATATCCATTCTTAAAATCTCTTGCTTCATTGAATACAGGAGAAATGACCATTTTACCCGTTTCGTCCGCATAGCCGTATTTTTGTGTCTTTTCATCTAGTACACTGCAAAGCCCTTCTGAAAGTCTGAAAAGAAACTTCCCCTGTTCCATGGAGATTTCTCCGTTCTTGTCATAATAACGTTCTACATCTTCCTCTGCGCCAGAAGGCAACACCACATCCTGCGTAATGCGCAAACAATATGCATTGCTCTCATACAAATCTCCGGGTTGATCTGCTATTTTTCTGACTTTCTCGCCTTTTGTATTAATGAGCCAAACAGGACCATTTTGTTCTTCCTGCACAAAAGCTGTGCCGTCATAAAAATCGGATGCCCATACATACTGCGGTGCAATGATTTCTTCCCCTTGAAGGTTGATATATCCATATCCCTGTTCTGTTTCTGCCAGAGCCATTCCATTCTGAAAACTTTTACAAAATTTGTACTTTGGTTCCACAACGTAATTTCCTTTCTTGTCGATCACGCCGTATTTCCTCGTTTCCAAATCGCAAACAACTGCTCGTTCTTCAGAAAAATCTCTGCCGCTGGCAAATTGCAAAGGAATCTGCAGCGTTCCATTTGCATCAACATAGCCCTCCACGGTCTGACCGTCCTTTTCATCCCTTACACATGCCAATCCTTCCCGAAAATCATTTATGGAATCATAAGGCAAATCAAACCGTTTCTGTCCATTTTCATCCATAACGTATTCCGGTTCCCAGTCCTCTGTGTATACACAGAACATTCCTTCTCCAAAATATTCCATTTCAAATATTTCTCCCGGCGCAACATGACTTTTCACTTTTCCGTTGCTGTCCAGAATATCGTAAGCACGTTTGAAATATCCTTCTGTATCATCAATTCCGACGAAATATCCATCCTCCAAATTCACCACTTCATCATAGGTATCTGTCAGCGCCATCGCGTAGACAGGTGCTTGCCCCTCTCCGGAAATGACAGGGGTTTTCAGATTTTCTTCATAGATAATTTGATTTTCCCGAACGGTTACAGTCACTTCCTGTTTGGTGCTGTCCCACTGGAGGTCTGCATCTGTTAGCTGGTATCCACATTGATTCAATATGGTGAGCCAGTTCCGCAAAGGAATGAACAGGCGACCATTCTTTACTTCCATCTGCCCCACCACAGGTTGTCCTTTCTTATTGACAACCATCTTATTTTCTTTTACATACAAAAATACGGAACTTTCGCCCAGAAGCACACCTGCCTTCTGGGCTACGCTTTTCCAATAAATTTTTGCGTCAGGATAGATGGATGTAAAAAATGTCCGCACTGGCAGCATCACATAGCCGTCTTTCAGATAGATTTCTGCATCCAGAGACTGCAGAACATCATCTTTGTAGAAATTTGTCGTACCAACCACCCCACGATACACATGAGGCTCCTGCAGCAGACGTTCCTCCTTCGCCCATGTCGGTACTGCTCCTGTCAAAAGCAAAGCACTGCTCAGTAGAATACAAAACCCTTTTTTCATGCCAAAATTCCTCCTATATATATCATTTCATCAAAGGATTTTTGATAACTCCTACTTTTACGTTTTTTGTGCCATTTTCATTTGGAATCATCTGTTTCACCACTGCATGTCCATTTGAAAACCTTTCTGCCTCATCAAACGTCGGAGAAATAACCATGTTTCCTTTCTCATCGGCATAGCCGTATTTTCCTGTTTCTTTATCAAGCACAGCGGAAAGCCCTTCCGAAAGTCTTGACTGAAGTTCGTATGTTTCTCTGGAGATTTCTCCATTTTTGTCATAGTATCGCTCAGTACCTTGGTATCCCTGCAGATAGTCGATTTCCAGCAAATCACTTTCTGGAAAATAGAAATAAGATAATGCATCTGTTGATTCCAATAACTTTCTAACTTCTTTCCCACTTTTATCAATAACAATGATCTGCCGCTGATCTTTCGTAACGGCAAAAGCGGTGCCATTTTGGAAATCACTCACAAAACCATACTGAGGTGGAATCAATTCTTCTCCCTGATGATTGATGAAACCTTCCCCTGAAATGGTCTGCACATGTGCCAGTCCTTCTTTGAAAGTATCTGCGGAGCGATACTTTGGCTCAATGACCACATTCCCTTTTGTGTCAATGAAGCCATACTGCCCGATACCGGATTCACTCATGGATACTGGTGCCACTCCTTCTGAAAAATCTCTTGCCGAACCATACTGCATGGGAATCCGCAAATTCCCTTCTTTGTCTATATAACCATAACGATAGCCATTTCCCGTTTTTTCCCGAACCAATGCCAATCCTTCGGCATAGGACCAAATCTGGTCATAGTCTGCGGAAAATAATTTGTTTCCTTTGGCATCTACTACATATGCCGGGCGTGCTTTCCCTTCATACTCATAGACACAGAAACGATCTTCTCCCAAATATCCAACATGATGCGCTGTTCCGGGCGCAAATGTGGCAAGCACTTTTCCTGTATTGTCAAAAATCGTCTGGTCATTTTCATTGCTGTAATTTTCCGCAATGAAATAGCCGTCACCTACATTCCAGATAAAATCATATGCTTCTGTCGGCTCCACCAGATAAACAGGCTTCTGACCTTTCCCTGTGATTTCTGTCTTTGCCAATTCCTGATCTCTATTGACGACATATTCACCTACTTTGACGATAGCTTCACCTTTTTCACTATCCCAGACAATGCTGTTCTCATCCATTTCATAATTGCAGCGTGTTAGGATTTTCTGCCAGTTTCGCAAGGGTACAAATAAACGACCATCTTTCACTTCCAGTTTGCCTGATACGTTTATATTGCCATATTCTACCTGTATCTTATTTTTCGGTACATCCAGCAGGATACGATATTCCCCCATAAATACTGTTGCTACCTGTTTTTCCCGATCCCATATGATCTGGGCATTTTCATCCACTGCCGTAAAAAATGTTCGCACCGGCAGCATCACATAACCGTCTTTCAGATAGATTTCTGTATCCAAAGTCTGCAAAACATCGTCTTTATAGAAATTCTTCGTTCCAACTTCCGCCCGATAAGTATGTGTCACCTGTTCCACTTCAGGCATATCCCCATATACAGGTACTGTCCCCATCAGCATGGCACTGCTCAGTAAAATACAAAACCCTTTTTTCATACATGCCCCTCCTTTTCCGTTCCTGTAAATTTATCTTTCAAAATCAGTATAACAGAAACATATATTTTGTCTGCTGTTTTAAGAAATTTGTATAGATTTTGATACAGAAGAGTAATAATTGTTATCTATTTGCAATAAAAAAGAATGGAGTTTTCGGGGCATCTTCATAAGAAAACAAAGAAAGCCGAAATCCTTATCATGATAAAGGATTCCGGCTTTCTTATGATATTAAGATTTTATTGGATTTGTTTTCTTCTGAAGACAGCCGTCGCAATTCCCCTTAAGGAATCAAGGAAAAGAAAAACCAATGTTTTCTTAAGGGGAAGTTGCTTTTGCTCCATCCTTTTTGCTCCATATATTTTGTTCAAGCATACTGCTGGAACAATTTTGCCATCTGATACAAATAAACCAACTCCACAATAGCAATGAATACAGCCGCAATGGCAAATGCCAAAATAAGAAGTGCCGCCAGAAAAAGCACAAACAGAGCTAACAGCGTACTTACAATCATACCAACAACGATAATGCAGTTCCATTTCCAAAGGATTTTCCATTTTTGAGAAAACTCTGGATCGAAATCCTGCAAAACAGCCACATGCCCATAAAATTCATAATATTTCGCTGCCAAACTTAAAGCGATTGCCGGCACCCCAGTGAGCAGAACCAAAATCGGATGTTCAAAATGGATGATCTCTAACAAGATTGACAATACCACTGACGCAATGCTAAGCAGCCCTGCCAAACGGTATTTTTCTTCTACCCCTTTCATCTGCAGAAGAACCACGCCATATACAATCCCTACCACTACGGATAACATTGTACCGAAACGATAGACAGGCGAATCTTGACCCACAATACTTTCATTGCCCAAAATCCCAACAATGACAGTGGGAATGATCAGCCAGAACAAAATCCAGAGCCATTTTCCCAGAATTGCCGCATGTTCTTTTTTGATAGCTTCCTGTTCAAAAGTATTTCCATCTTTTAAGATGTCCGGCATTTGTGTGATATTTTCATTTTGATTTTCTTCCATAATGCTCCCCCTTTTCATCTATGCCTGTTCAAAATACAAATTCTTTCTGCTATTGTGTTTTTCAGACTCTTTCTTTTTTTCAGTCCCCCATTTTGTTGTTTTAATCTCATTCTACAATAGATTCTGCATTTTGTATATATCACACGTTTCTTTCCATACGTCCTTAAAAAAATAGTAATCTTTCGTTCTCCTACAGCTTACCTCATAAAAAAGCCAATTCCCTTTCAGAAAATATTCCTGATCAAATTCTGCCAAAAACAAGAAAGCCGAACTCTTTTACGGCTGCAAAGATTTCGGCTTTCTTTGTTTTCTCATGAAAAACCTCTGAATACTGTACTTTTCTTTTATGCCAGCAGTAAAAACTGCCGCAGTTCCTGCTGTAAATTCTCGCTTTTATGTCCCATATCATAAATCACATAAGAAGTATCTGTCAGATTCATGTACTGGATCAAATTGTCATACAGCAGGCGTGTCATTTCTTCGCTGTCAAAGCCAATCATTTTCTGTGCCACTGTTTGATTGGGCGCCATTTCCTCGATGGAGGGAACATATCCACTGCCATCTTTTGCCCAATGGATTTCCTGCAGTTTCCATTCTCCCTGCTCTTTTACAAAATCCAAACGGGCAGGCACCCGTGAACCGCCTGCATGCAACAGACAATACCCTTGATTTCCCACACGGTTCATGCGGTATCTGTCATCGCCTACGACGCAGCATACCTGCAATGTATCCTCTGTTTCTTCCATATCCAAAATCAGAGGCGCAAATACCACCAATTCATGTCCATTCAGAGCATCTTCTCTCTCATAGACAGACAGTGCTTCATAAACCGCCTGCACTGCCTTTTCCTTGGAAGTCACACGGGAACGGGCCCCTTCCTTGGATAAAGACAGGTATTTAGCTTCGGGCATTTGGGCATAAGCCTGCTCCAATCCCTGATAAAAGGGAACCGCATACTGTGAATCCAACGCGCAATACATCTGATACCATTCTTCCGGTGTTTCATCAAAGCTTGATGCGTCCCGTCTATTTCCATAAGCCAACTCATCCGCCGCCAGCATAGTCACATAACTTTCCGTATCTGTACCGCCGGGCATCTGCATCAAGCAGTACACAAAGGCGTCATCTCCTAATTGCATAAGCTGCTCATAAGCATCTGACTGTCGCACCTGATCTGCCCATGGCGCAAAACCTCCCTGTAAAGGCATCTCTGCGCTGATGGTCCGCACCAGTTCCATGGCTGTCTGCTGATTTTCCACCCAATTTTCACGCCCTGCCGTTTCCAGTGTTTCTGTAAAGGGGCAATTGAAAAGGGTATTCAATTCTTCCACAAACGCGGCAAAAGTATCAAAATCCGACGTAAAGGAACGAAGGTCTGTATCACCATAGTATTTTTCTGCCATCTGTCTGTCAAAATGGAAGGTCACACTTTCCGTTGTAGGGGTGTCGTGTATTTTATATTCCAGAAAGTCCGCGTTATCCACCAATGCCAAAAACAGATAGGCATTCCGCTCCAGCTGTTCCGTATTAGAAAGCAAAGCCTGTTTTTCCGCTTCTGTGGCAGCGTCTGTGAACATCAAATGCTGTTTTGCACCAAAAGGACTGCCGTCATTTGTAAAAAGCTCCATACCTTCCACATGGGGTGTCAGACCATTGGGCAACGGCAGCAATCCCAAAATTTTTCCAACCTCAGACGCACCGCCGATATAAGGTGTTCTGGCATCATACAATTCCCGTGTCAAATCCGTCTGCACAGCTTCTGCGGTCTGCTGGGATTCCACAGGGGTACAGCCTACAAAGCTAAAGAAGAACGCACCTGTTACACAGAATATGATTGGTATCATTTTTCCTTTTTTCTTTTGCTGCATATCCACAATCGCCTCCAATCTTTTTTCCAATGTTTCTCGATTCTCCACAAAAGCTGTGGACAGCCTCGCTCTTTTCCGATTTCCTTCTTTAATACTGTGCAGGATTGCCATGCTGTATGCCCGGCGTTCCTGCAAATCCGCTCCTTCTACCACTTGGGCGTCACATTCTAACTCTGTGATCCATTCCAACTGGTCGATGAACCAATACATCAATGGATTGAACCAGTGCATCGCCTGTATCACCAGAAAAAACCATCTGCCCAGCATATCACCATTATCACAGTGGTACAGCTCATGGCGCAGCACCCATTTCATTTCTTCCAAATCTCTATCTTGGGTATCCACATAAATGGTCTTGCGGAATAATCCCACACAGATGGAACTGGGCAGACCACGATGGCAGTAAATCCGCGGTTTCCGAATCAAAATCGGCATTTCTTTATGTAACTGCTGATAGCATTCCAGCAATGCCGCATCGGTGATTTTTTCCCGTCCTTTGTGGAGATACCACTGTATCCGCCCATACTGCACCAGATGAAAGAGCAGAAACAGCGCCATCCCCACTGCCCATATCTGATACAATTCTGGAAACACTCGTTTTTCCGTTGTTGCTGTTGCCGCCGGTGTTTCCATGGCCTGCTGCTGGCTTTGCGGCTGTATTGCCGCAACTTCCCGCCCCTCAGCAGTATTTTCTTCTGACAACGCTGCGTCTATTGGAGTTTTTCCCGTCTGTACCATACTTTCTGCCCTGCGTTCCTGTATCTGATGGGAAAACCATACATCCGGTCCAGGAAATTGCCAGTAAGCATCAGCTCCCTTCAATCCCATTGAAAAAAGCAGAAGCATCATTACTATTTTCATACCTCTGAGGTAGTATTTTACGCTGTACCGCCGCAGGAAAAAGGGACGCAGTGCCATCAAAAGTAAAATAATGATGATCCATGGCAGTGTGATCTGCCAAACAACATCAAAATATCTGTGCAGCACCTCAGGTGCCCATTGTACAATGGTTTCCCACCACATACTCACGCACCTCCTGTTTTCTCCTCAATAAATTTCGCCAATTCGTCTAAATCTGTGTCAGAAATGGAGTGACTTTGGTACAAAGATGCTACCAGTTTTGTCAAAGAGTTGGCATTGACTTTCCGCAAAAATAAACGGTTCTCAAAAGCCAAATATTCATCTTCCTGGATAAGAATTTCATAATACCGATTTTTTCCTTCTTTATAACTGGAAAGAAATCCCCGGTCAATCAAACGATTGAGCAGTGTCTGAAGGGCTGACACATTCCATGGACGGCTTTCTTCCAGTTTTTCCTTGATTTCAGAGGTTGAGAGAATTTTTCTTTCTTTCCAAATGGTCTGCATGATTTCCAGTTCCGTATCCGGCAGTTTTTGCATATAAATCCCTTCCTTCAATTCCTACACTTGTATGTTTTACTATATCATACATTTGTAGGAATTGTATGTCAAGCCCTTCTGCACAACATGCACAAAAAATGGGGTTGCTTTCCTTTATGCTATGCCTGCATTTCTTCAGCACCTTCGTTGCTGCCGTTTTTCCGCCTTTCCTTTTGTCCGACATTTTCTTTCTTTGAGAGAGTTTTTTATACAAAGCCCAAGGCATCCCTTGACAAATCCGCCGTTTATGATATGCTGAATAGGTATGAAATATCATAGGAGAAATGAGGGGTTTTCATGAGTAAAACATATATTCCCGCAGGCTATCAGTCTGTACTTACTTTATATGAAACACAAAACGCAATCGGTCTGATCCACCAGACATTCGAAGAACATCTGTCTCAGACACTGAATCTGAAACGGGTATCCGCGCCTTTGTTTGTTGATCCTACCACAGGGCTGAACGATAATCTTAATGGTGTAGAACGTCCTGTAAGCTTTGAAGTGCCTGCTACTGGTGTAACTGCTGAGGTAGTACACTCTCTGGCAAAATGGAAAAGAATGGCCCTTTACCGCTACGATTTCCGTCCTGGCAAAGGTCTGTATACCAATATGAATGCCATTCGCCGTGATGAAACCCTGGATAATCTCCATTCTATTTATGTTGACCAGTGGGATTGGGAAAAAGTCATCACACCGGAAAAACGCAACATTCAGGAATTGAAATTCACTGTACAGGGCATTGTGATCTGCATCTGCGACACACTGGAAGTGCTGAAGAAAAAATATCCTCGCATCAAAACAGAACTGTGCAGAGAAGTTACATTCATCACATCCCAGGAACTGGAAGACAAATATCCTGACCTGACACCGAAGGAAAGAGAAAATGCCATTGTAAAAGAATACAAAACTGTATTCATCATGCAGATCGGCGATGTACTCCGTTCTGGTGAACGCCATGACGGTCGTGCGCCTGACTATGACGATTGGCAGCTCAACGGTGACCTGCTGTTCTACAACCCTATTTTGGACAACGCACTGGAAATCTCCTCTATGGGTATCCGTGTAGACGCCGCATCTCTGGACAGACAGCTGACAAAAGCTGGCTGTGACGACAGACGTACCCTGACATATCACAAAATGCTGCTGGAAGGCAAACTGCCCTGCACCATCGGCGGCGGTATCGGTCAGTCCCGCCTGTGCATGCTGCTCTTAGGCAAAGCGCATATTGGCGAAGTACAGTCCTCTATTTGGGATCAGGAAACCTTTGATGTCTGCGACGCAGCAGGTGTTACACTGCTGTAAAACGATTCTTTCCGTAAAACAAAATGACACCGCCTTGCGGGTTGGTGCGTAAGAAAACAAATATAGCCGGAATCCTTGATGCACGAAGGGTTCCGGCTATGCTGTTTTGAACAGATTTTTCCGCGGATTATTTACTTGATAAAAAACTTGTTATAGGACAGTGCTTTACGCCTTTGGAACTTTGGCAAAATACGATCGATTATATGCCACCGCCCTGTCCTCTGGTTTGAATACCGCTGCCATTTCATTATAGGAAACGGCTTTTTCTCTGCGTCCCAAACGGTCATAGCAGACACAAAGCTGGATACAAGGCAGATATCCATAACAATCCTCCCGGATAAAACCGCCGCCATTGACCCGTTTTTCCACACGCAAGGCTGTTTCGTACCAGAAAGCGGCTTCTCTCCACGCCTGTTTGTCGAAATAATATCGTCCCAGATCACAGCAGGTTTCTGCCCGAGGCAAATCCAACGTAAAGCTATAAAACAAAGCTTCCAGCTGCTCTTGAGGTTTTTGCAGATGCCCATAGCAGATTGCCATCTGTCGACAAGCTTCCAGCTTGTTTTCCAGCCATGCCCCTTCCCTGCCCATAAACACCCGAAATTCGTCTATGGCTTCTCCATATCTTCCATGGTAATATAATTCTCTGGCATAATAAAATTGCTCTCTGGGGCTGAATACACAGCCTTCTGCACGCATCTTTTCATAAATCAGCAAATTACGGTCTGTATCATAAGCTTTTTCCTTACGATGCTCCACATGAATATCTTCATGGAGGATATTTCCGTAAGGGGTAATAACTTCATGTACCCGTCCTTCCCACAAAGGACGTCTCGTGTTCTTTACAATCCGTTCCCGAAAATAAGAAAACGTAGGCTTTCCCCCTGCGTCAAAAGCCACATCATAAGGCATCATCACCACGTCTGCCTTCGTTTCCTCCAGTTTTTCTTTCAGCGCCACAATTTTTTTCTGTTCCGATTCCGTCACCACATCATCGGCATCCAGCCACATGCAATAGTCCTTTGTGGCTTTGGAAAAAGAAAAGTTTCTCGCCGCCGCAAAATCCGCGCACCACTGAAAATCACAGACCACATCTCCATACTTTTCCGCAATTTCTTTTGTCCTATCCGCAGAACCTGTATCCACCACAATGATTTCATCAGCAAAGCCTTTGGCGCATTGCAGACAGCGTTCCAAAGTCAATTCTTCATCCTTTACAATCATACACAGGCTAATGGTTGCCATCCAATCCCTCCACAAACCAACCTGATTCATGTTATGCCGTTGGGACAGTAAATTTGCCTGTATCACCAATAAAAAAAGTGGGTATGGATTAGGGGCATCTTCATAAGAAAACAAAGAAAGCTAAAATCCTTATCATGACAAAGGATTTTAGCTTTCTTATTTTATGAAAATTTTATTTGTTATGTTTTCTTATGAAGACAGCCGTCGCAATTCCTCTTAAGAAATCAAGGAAAAGAAAAATCAATGTTTTCTTAAGGGGAAGTTGCTTTTCCATGCCCACTTTTTTGTTAATCTCTTGTCTGCATCACAAACAGATACCCTTTTCGAATTTTTACTTTCGCTTCGTTTCCTGTCATCACATTGCTGACAGCCACCAGCTTATCATCCAGTGCCAGATCATAGTCTATCAGTGGATATTCCAGACCTTCCAGTGTCACGCCTTCCACCAGCATACTCAAAGGAATGGTAGATACCAAATCCCCTGCTTGTCCATAGAGGGTGACTTCTTTGTCGATGAGTTCCACACGATTTTTCTCATTGACCAGAATCCCACGAACGCCTTTTTTCAGCAGATACAACAACAGATGGGCATTGGCAAGGGTATGGTCGAAACGATCACCGATACCGCCAATGAGCACCAGTTCCGTTGCTCCCAGTTCCAATGCCAGAAGCATGCCAAGCTGCATATCTGTTTCATTTTTATGGGTAGGAAACTGACGGATGGAAATACCCATATTCCGGTATTCCTTCAACACTTCCGGATGTACAGAATCAAAATCTCCCACGATGTAATCCGGTGTAATCCCAAGGGCTTTTGCATGGTGCATGCCGCCGTCACAGCAAATAATGCAATCTGCGTCCTGCAAATACTTCTCACAAAAACTGTAATCCGTTATGGCTGCCCCTGCAAACAATACTGCTTTCATTCTGCCTCATACTCCTTGAAAATTTCCATAAAGCCTTTTGCCGCGCCGGCAATATCTTCTTTGCCAAACACAGCGGAGCCTGCCACGATGACATTAGCGCCTGCATCCAGCACTTCTCTGACGTTGTCCAGTGTGATGCCGCCGTCTACCTGAATGTCATAGGAAAGACCCATTTCTTTTTTCCATGCTGCCAGCTGCGCGATCTTGGGCACCTGATCCGCCATGAATTTCTGACCGCCAAAGCCGGGTTCTACAGTCATAACCAGTACCATATCCACATCTTTCAGGAAAGGTTTGATGGTTTCCACAGGTGTTTTGGGTTTGATGGTGATACCCACTTTGGCGCCGCTTTCTTTGATCTTCGCAATGCAGCCTGCAGGGTCTTTGGTGGCTTCCACATGGAAATTAATGATGTCTGCCCCAGCGTCACGGAACTGTTCCACATAACGCTCCGGATCTACAATCATCAGATGGGCGTCAAAAACCATGTTGCTGGCTTTGCGAATCCCCTTGATCACGGGAATCCCAAAAGAAATATTGGGTACAAACACACCATCCATTACATCCAGATGGATATAAGGCACCCCTGCCTGTTCCACAATCGCCAGCTGTTCGCCTACCTTTGTGAAATCAATGGACAGCATAGAAGGGGACAAATAAATAGCCATTTCAGTTTCTCCTTTCGTTTTCCAGTTCCTCATAAAGCATTTTGTATCTTTCATATCTGCGGCTGTCAATGGCTTCGCCAATCTGTTCCTTTACAGCGCAGTCCGGCTCATTGATATGCACACAGCCGTTATAATAGCATTTGTGCAGAAAAGGCTGAAATTCCCGGAAATAATACTGCAGTTTATCTGACGGGATATGGTTCAGGAACAGAGAGGTGAACCCGGGAGAATCCACGATATAACTCTGTTCTGTAATAGGAATCAGTTCCGCGTGACGGGTCGTATGACGACCACGCTGTATTTTCTCACTGATTTCCCCTGTATTCAGCTCCAAACCGGGGAAAGCGGCGTTGATAAGGCTGCTTTTGCCTACGCCGGAAGGACCTGCGAATACGGAAATCTTGTTTTCCAATGCTTTCCGCAGTTCCTCGATACCGATGCCCTTTTCCGCACTAGTGCAAATAACAGGATAGCCTGCCCCCCGGTAAAGGGCGGCAGCATCCTCATATTTGTTCTGTTTATCTCTGTCGATCTTATTGATGACAATGACAATATCCAGTTCCTGTTCTTCTGCCAGCAGCAAAAATCTGTCCAACAAATCCAGATTCATATTGGGGCTTTTCGCCGCAAAGACAATGACCGCCTGATCGATATTAGCAACTCTGGGACGGATCAGCTCATTTCTTCTGGGCAGGATCACATCCAGACTGCCTTTTTTGTTGGCTTCATCCAGCACAGAAATCTGTACGGAATCCCCAACGGTGGGGCGAATGCCTTCCTTACGGAAAATCCCTCTGGCACGGCATTCATATATGCCCTGCATGGTATCAATGTAATAGAATCCGCCGATTCCTTTCAAAATCACTCCATCCAACATATTTTACTCCTTATTCTCAGAAGGTTACGTTTTCGGACAATGTTGTCTGTCCATCCACTGTACCGGTGACGGTACCGCTGCCAGTGCCTGTTACGGCAATACTGAAGGGGAAGTCAGACAGATTTCTGGGTTCATCCACAATTGTTGTGGTGCCGTTGGCATCGGTTTTCACCACTTTTACATGTACAACATCAGCTGCGCCTTCCGGTGCCGTAATCGTAAAGTACTGGGTGCTGGTACTGTTGGAATCTGCCGGCTCACCGCTGCCGCCTTCTCTAGGCGGTTCTTCTTCCTCCGGTTCTTCCTGTTTCGGCGCACCCTTACTGATAACCAGATTTACAATGCTGCCGCTGGGCACTTTGGAATCTGGAGTCAAAGTCTGTGTGATGACTTTGCCTTCTGGCACGGTGCTGCTTTCCAGATAGGAAATATTGCCCACTTTCAGTCCAACGGCTTCCAGACTCTGTACCGCACTGTTTTCTGTATCGCCCTGTACATCAGGCACCACAACTTCGCCGCCCTCTTCCGGCTTGCAGACAGTCAGTGTAATATGCGTATGTGCATCAATCTTTGTACCTTCAACTGGATCTTGAGAAATAACATGACCGGGTTTTACATCTTCACTTTCTTCATAAACGATATCCGGTGAAGTCCCAACCAGTTTGATGATAGCCTCTTTTGCGTCTTTTTCAGACTTATTGAGCACATCTGGCATTTCCTGTTCCTGCAGACCAATGCTGACTTTGACACCGATTTTCGTATTATTTGCCACCATGGTTTCGGGGTCCACATTCTGCCAGAAAATCTGACCAGCATCGTAATAACTGCTGTAGTCCTCCCCTTCTTTTACCAGTTTCAGACCAAGTTTTTCAGCTTCCCGTTCTGCTTCTTCATAAGTCATACCAATGAATGTAGGGGTTTCGATATTCTTTTCGCCGCTGCCGATGCCTTTGATGCCGCCCAGCACACGCAGACCAACGGTACTGATGATAACGATCAACACAATGGCTGTAACAATAGCTGCCGCAATGACACGACGTTCCGCTTTGCGGTCCCGTTCATTGTCGTATTCCTCTTCTTTCCGTGGATTGCGGCGTTTCCGTTCGGGACGTCTGCTTTTCTTCACTTCTTCCACTGCCATATATTCGCCTTCGTAATGATCATCTTTAGAAATTTTCAGGCGTTTGCCATATTTTTCAAAACTTACCAGCGGTGTATTCACATCACCTTCTACTTCCGGTTCTTCTGCCGCCGGAGCTTCTTCATTCTTCTTGAAACGAATCAGATCGATTTCGTTTTCATCAGCCTTACGGGTAGCTTCTTCCGCATTTTCCATGGCAGGAATGTTTTCCCGGAAATGAGAGCCGCTTTCTGCCCGTCTATGGACCAGAGGACTTTCCGCTGTGACCGCTTCATCCTCCATTTTGCGGATTCTTGCCCGTTCCGCTTCCGCTCTTTCCTGTGCTTCCCGCAGTTCCTTTGCCGCTTCTGCCCGTCTGCTCATACGGATGCCCGCAGCCGCTCCCGCAGCTGTGCCTGCCGCGCCTGCCACTGCTGCATGGCTTCTTTCTTTTGGTTCTGTCTGACGTTCCTGTTCCGCATGCATGGCAACTTCTGTTCTGGCCCGCATCAAATCCGCCAGCAGCAGATCAATACTTGCATAGCGCTCATCGGCTTTTTTCATGGTCGCCTTTTTGATGATGCCTTCCAAAGAAGGTGTACAGTTGGGATTATACTGACGGATATCCGGCAGTTCCTCATTGATATGTTTCAGGGCAATGGAAACGGAATTATTCCCCTGAAAAGGCAGTACACCTGTGATCATTTCAAACATGGTGATCCCCAGAGAGTAAATGTCACTCTTTTCATCCACATAGCCGCCTCTTGCCTGTTCTGGAGAAAAATAATGTACAGAGCCTGCCGCGTTGGCTGTGGTTGTCATGGTTGTAGCACGGGCAGCGCGGGCAATGCCGAAGTCTGTCACCTTTACCACGCCGTCTGTTCCCACCAGAATGTTCTGGGGCTTGATGTCCCTATGTACGATATGTGCTTTGTGTGCCTGAGAAAGGGCTGAGGCAATCTGAATGGCTACATTGATGGTGGAACGGGAATCGAACGGCGCTTTCTTCCGAATGGCTGTTTTCAGCGTGTCCCCATGAATATATTCCATCACGATATAGTTGATCTCCCCATCTTCGCCAACATCATACACACGGACAATGTTCGGGTGAGAAAGTCTTGCGGCGGAACATGCTTCCGAACGGAAACGCTCGATAAATTCCTCATCTCCAATGAATTCTTCCCGCAATACCTTGATGGTCACATAACGATCCAGTTTTTTATCTTTACCGCGGTAAACCACCGCCATGCCTCCTGAACCGATTTTCTCTATGATTTCGTATCTGTCCCCAAGGACAGAACCCGGATTCAATAACATCAGTCGTTACCTCCTAAATTTCTATCAAAATGAGGGATATATTGTCATAACCGCCTCGCAGATTTGCTGTTTCCACTAATTTTTCAGCTTTCCTTTTCACAGATTCTTTCTGCCGCAGCATCTGAGCCATCTCCTCATCAGAAAGCATGCCTGAAAGACCATCTGTGCAGAGCAGAAGCAAGTCGCCCTTCTCTGCCGGCACGATGGTCATATCCGTTTCTACTGTGTCTTTGATACCGACAGCCCTTGTGATGATATTGCGCTTGGGATGCACTGCCGCTTCTTCTTTGGTGATAGTGCCTGATTTTACCAGTTCCATCACATAAGAGTGGTCAGTGGTCAAAGGATTCAGTATCTCTTTCTGCATCAAATACGCCCTGCTGTCACCAACATGAGCTACATAGACCTTTCCGTTATCCACCACAGCCGCAACCATGGTGGTTCCCATTTCCGCAAATTCCAGTGCGGAATTGGACTGATCGAATACGGATTTGTTGGCTGCCTGAAAAGCGCCTGTGAGCAAATCCGGAATTTCCTGTATTTCCTTGTGTTCCGCCACATATTGCACAAAAGCTTCGATGGCGCCATTGCTTGCCACCTCACCGGCATTGCATCCCCCCATACCGTCTGCGACGATATACAAATGCTGCAGTGGTGCGTCTTCTTCCGCTAAATAATAAGCATCTTCATTATTTTTGCGGCATCTTCCGATGTCGCTGATCCCGACTGCCTTCACGTTTTTTCCACCTCCTAAGGCTTTTTCCCCGTCTAAAGCCGTCTGATTTATTTCTGCATATATTTTCTTCTCAGCTGTCCACATGCCGCGTCAATATCGCTGCCCAGTCGTCTGCGGATGGTGGTTTCCACACCATTTTCCTGAAGCAGATGTGCAAAGCGCTGTACGCGGTCTGTAGAACTTTTGGTAAAGTTTCTTTCTTTCACCGGATTCATAGGAATCAGGTTCACATGACAAAGGGTATGGCGCAGTTTGTCCGCCAATTCTCTGGCACAAGCATCGCTGTCGTTGACCCCCTGTATCATGGCATATTCAAATGTGATTCGCCGTTTTGTGTGGTTGGCGTAATCCACACACGCGGCAAGGAGTTTTTCCATAGGATTTGCCTTTGCCACAGGCATGATCTCTCTGCGGATTTCATCGTTAGGCGCATGTAAGGAAACAGCCAGTGTAATCTGTAAGTTTTCCTCTGCCAGACGATACATTTTTTCAATGAGTCCGCAAGTAGAAAGGGTAATATGCCGCTGTCCCATATTCTGCCCTGCTGGATCATTCAGCAAATGAATGAATCGCAGCACATTGTCATAGTTATCCAGCGGTTCGCCGCTGCCCATGAGCACCACACCGGAAATCCGCTGTCCCAAATCTTTCTGGATGGTATAGACCTGAGAAAGCATTTCCGCCGGAGTCAGACTTCTTTCTACGCCGTCCAATGTGGAAGCGCAGAATTTGCAGCCCATGCGGCATCCTGCCTGTGTGGAAACACAAACGGTATTTCCATAATCATACTGCATCAAAACACTTTCGATGATGGAGCCATTTTCCAAGGCAAACAGGTATTTTCTGGTGCCATCTTCTTTGGAAAGGAGGCGTTCCACCATTTCCACGCCGCCGATTTTTGCTTCCTGTTCTAATCTTTCCCGCAGTTTCTGAGAAAGATTCGTCATTTCGGCAAAAGTGTCCACCTGTTTTTGATGGAGCCAGTCAAAAATCTGTTTGGCACGGAATTTGGGTTCACCCAATTCCCCCATGAACAGCTGCAATTCTTCCAGCGTCATGGATTTCACATCTGTTTTTGCCATAATTACATTCCTTTCTTCCGCAGGCGGGCGATGAAAAACCCGTCTGTATGATGGGACTGAGGGAACAGGGTGATATAACCTTTTTCACCTTCCGCTGCCAGAGATTCCGGCAGATATTGTCCCAAATCTTCTAATCTATAGGATTCATGGTTCTGCAAAAACCATTCCACATTTTTTTCATTTTCTTTGCGGCTCAAAGTACAGGTACTGTAAACCAGCACACCTCCGTCTTTGACGTATTTTGCCGCCTGTTCCAAGATCTGACGCTGGATACCCACTAGTGCGTCGATTTCACTGCCGTCTTTTTTCAGACGGATGTCTGGTTTCTTCCGCAGAAGTCCTAAACCGGAACAAGGCACATCTGCCAGCACACGGTCATAAGCTCCGATAGCAGAAACGTCTTCCACAGAAGCATCTCTGACGGATGTTTTCACAATGGAAATGCCAAGGCGGTTGGCACCGTCAGCAATGAGTTCCGCTTTATGTTCATAAATATCTCCGGCATAGATTTCACCGCTGTTTTCCATGCGTTCCGCCATGGTGAATGTTTTTCCGCCGGGTGCCGCGCAAAGGTCTAAAATCTTTTCGCCTTTCTGGGGGTCTAATACTGCCACCGCTGTCTGGGAGCTTTCATCCTGCACATGGAACAGACCTTCCTGAAATTCTGCCAGCCGTCCCAAATCCGCTGTTCTGCTCAAATGCAGTGCATCTTTCCACAGGCTGCCCTGCCGTACAGTGATGCCTTTTTCCTCCAACTGTTTTGCCAATGTTTCAGTATCTGTTTTTAGAGTATTCACCCGTACAGTCACATCAGGGGCTTCGTCATCCGCCTGACAGAGTGCTTCTGTCTTTTCATAGCCGTAATATGCCACCCACATTTTCACCAGCCACAGGGGATGGGAATACACAACACTGAGATATTCCGCTGTTCCTTTTTCCGGCAGTTTGATTTCTGCTTTTCCTCTGCCGATGGCACGGAGAACGCCGTTGACAAAGCCGCTGAGGGATTTGTACCCTCTCGCTGTTGCCAGCTTCACCGCTTCATTGCATGCCGCGTTATCAGGTACATCCATAAAAAGCATCTGATACACTGCTGTCCGCAGCACTGCCAGCAGCCAAGGCTTGATTTTATTTAATTTTGTATTGGAAAACTGGTCAATGACATAATCCACATAATAAATATTCCGCAGTGTGCCATTGACGATTTCCGTCACAAAAGCCCTGTCCTGCTGGGACATGGCTCCATTTTGCCGCAGCAGACGCCGCAGCGCCGTATTATTATATGCGCCTTCCGCCAAAATCTGCACCATGGCTTCCGCCGCTACTTCTCTGGGATTGATTTGGATCATTGGATTTCAAATTCCCTTCTGTCTTTTTTCCGTTGGTTTATCAACTTATTATTATACGGGATTTTTCGCCATTCATCAATATTTTTCACCATTTTTCACGGTTTGTCCCGAAAAAAACGTCCAAAATACAAAACGGATAAAACCCCGATGATCTGGATTTTATCCGTTGTTCTCATTTGTGATTAGTCATCTCGTCTGTTGCCGAAGATGGCAATCAAACGCAGCAATTCCACAATGGCCGCAAAGGCTGCTGCCACATAGGTCATGGCTGCCGCGGAAAGCACTTTTCTTGCGCCGCCCATTTCATCAGCGTCCAGGAAATACTGATCTTCCAACATGTTGAGCGCTCTGGAAGATGCGTTGAATTCCACAGGCAGTGTCACCACAGTAAACAATACCGCCAATGCGTAGAACAATATCCCCAGCATAATCAGTGTATTGGAGGAAGCTCCTCCAAAGAGCAGACCGATGATAATCAAAGGCCATGCCAGCTTGGAGCCCAGATTGGACAGAGGCACCAATGTGCTGCGCAGCACCAGAAATACATATCCTGTGTCATGCTGGATGGCGTGCCCTGTTTCATGGGCAGCAATCCCCAATGCCGCTACACTTCTGCCGTCATAAACGCCGGAAGAAAGACGCAGTGTCTTTGTTCTGGGGTCATAGTGGTCTGTCAGGTGACCAGCCACACGCTCAATACGCACATCATGGATGCCTGCCTGCATGAGCATCTGTGCCGCTACCTGTTCCCCTGTAAGCCCACGTCTGTTGGGTACACGGGAATACTTGCTGTATGTGGATGATACCTTTGCCTGTGCCATACCGGCAAAAATCACGGCAAGGATCATCAACAAAAAGGACTTCATATCATATCCGTAAAAAAACATATTTCGTGTTTCCTCCTTTTTCAGTCATTGGATTTTCAAAATCTTACTGTAAAAGGATGCCCTCTTTCATTGCGTGTCCTCTCAAATATGCGTCTGTCATCATGCGTTTGCCGCCACGCGCCTGCACTTCTGTAATGAGCAGACAACCGTCGCCGCATTTGACAACAAAGCCTTTTTTTGTCACAGCCACAATTTCCCCATTGGCCGCGCCATCGGCTTCAACATCGGAAGGTACCGCGCCGAAAATCTTCAAAACCTCTTCCTCATAAATGCTATATGCCGCCGGAACCGGATTCAATCCCCGAATGAGATTGATGATGTCCTGTCTGTTTTTGCTCCAGTCAATATGACCGGTTTCTTTTGTAATCATAGGTGCGTATGTTGCCGCATCGTGATCCTGTGGAATCCGTTCAAGGGTACCGGCTTCCAATTGATCCAGTGTATCCAGCAGCAGATTTGCGCCTGTTACTGCCATTTTGTCATGGATGGTGGCAAAAGTATCTTCGTCTGTGATCTCCACTTCCGCTTTCAGCAGCATATCACCGCTGTCCAGACCTTTTGCCATATACATGGTGGTGATGCCTGTTACCTTTTCCCCGTCAATGATGGACCACTGCATAGGTGCCGCACCACGGTACTTCGGCAGAAGAGAGCCATGGACATTGATACAGCCGTATTTGGGCATTTCCAGAATGGGTTCAGACAAAATCTGTCCAAAAGCTGTTACCGCAATCAGATCCGGTTCATAGGAACGAAGCCGTTCCACAAATTCCGGTTCTTTCACTTTTTCCGGCTGCAAAACGGGAATACCATGTTCCAGCGCACAAGCTTTTACCGGTGTAGGCACCATCTTTTTCCCTCTGCCCTTGGGCTTATCGGGCTGTGTTACTACCAGCACCACTTCATGTTTTGTCAGCAGCGCTTCCAAAGAAGGCACCGCAAAATCGGGAGTCCCCATAAAAATGACACGCATGGCAATTCCTCCTTATGCTTCGTCTTCGTCGGGCAGAGCCTTATCAATATATAATACCCCATCCAGATGATCCAATTCATGACACAGGGCAACTGCCATCAGTTCTTCCCCTTCCACGATGATTTTTTCACCGTCACGGTTCAGGGCTTCCACTTTTACATAAGCGGGACGATCCACACGAGCGCTTGCGCCGGGAACGCTCAGGCAGCCTTCATAGTCGATCTGAGAACCTGTCGCTTCTACGATGACAGGGTTGATCAGTTCTACCAGACCATCGCCGATGTCAATCACAACAACGCGTTTCAAAACGCCTACCTGAGGCGCAGCCAGACCTACGCCGTTTGCGTCGTACATGGTTTCTGCCATGTCATCCAGCAGTGTCAATGTATTGGGTGTGATTTCTTTGACGGGTTTGCAGATTTTGCGCAAAACCTCGTCTGTACTGATTCTGATTTGTCTTTTTGCCATTTTTTATCCTCCTAAAAAAGCGCCTTGCGCCACCGATGTTCCATTGTTGCCTGCGAAATGATTCGCATTAAAATATTTTATCATATTTCCTACCAAGTTACAAGATTTACGCGAGGAAAGAAAGATGAAAGCGGATTTCCCGGCTCACATCTTTTTTCGTTTGCTCCACAGTATACAGGACAAAGACCTTCAGACGTTCTGCATCCGTTCCCTTGGCGAAAATCTGCCAGCGGAATTCTCCTCTGAACTTGGGCAAAGGCGCAGGTGCAGGACCGACTACGGTACAACCAGCCCGCTCTGCGTAATGATTCATATAAGCTCCCAATCGCTGGGCAGCCAGTATCACTTCCTGCTCCATCTCTCCCGTAATGAGCACAGAGAAGATATGAGAAAAAGGCGGATACTCCATAGCCTGCCGCAGAAGGATTTCTTCCTGATAAAAGCCTTCGTAATCCTGCGCTGCCGCCATACGGATGGCATGGTTTTCCGGCTGATAAGTCTGGATGAATACCCGTCCTTCCAGTTCTCCTCGCCCGGCTCTGCCTGCCGCCTGAGTAATGAGCTGGAAACAGTTCTCCGCCGCCTGATAGGTACCAAAATTCAAAGAAAGGTCTGCCGCCAAAATCCCCACCAACGTCACGTTGGGGAAATCATGACCTTTGGCAATCATCTGCGTGCCAATGAGAATATCAGCCTTTCCTTTTCCAAACAATTCTAAGATGCGGGCGTGTCCATTTTTCCCTGTGGTGGTGTCCGCATCCATCCGCAGAACACTTGCTTCTGGAAAAAGCCGTCTGGTTTCTTCCTCGATTTTCTGGGTACCTGTACCGAAATAGCGGATATAATGGGAACCACAGGAAGGGCATGTCTTGGGTACTGGCACTTCTTTGCCGCAGTAATGACAGACCAATGCCTTATCTGACGCATGGTAGGTATAAGAAATGTTACAGGAAGGGCAAGTCAGGGCTTCCCCGCATTTCCGGCAGGAAACAAATGTGGAATATCCCCGTCGGTTCAAAAAAAGCATGGTTTGCTGTCCTTTTTCTAGATTTTCTCGGATTGCCTGCTGCAAAGGCAGTCCAAAGGCGGAACGGTTGCCATCCTCCAATTCTTTCCGCATATCCGTCACAAAGACCTTAGGCAGGCGGCTGCCCTTTGTCCGTTCTTTCAATTGCAGCAGCAAAAACTCTCCTGTCACTGCCCGATGATAACTGTCTATGTCAGGGGTGGCACTGCCCATGACCAGCAACGCCCCTGTCAGTTCCGATAATTTTCTAGCCACTTCACGGGTATGATACTTGGGTGTTACATCGGAAATGTAACTGCTTTCGTGACACTCATCCATAACAATGACCCCAAGGTTTGAAAAAGGCATGAATAAGGCGGAACGTGGTCCAATGATGATGGAAATCTCTCCGTCCCTTGCTTTCCGCCACTGATCCAGCCTCTCCCCCAAGGACAGGCGGCTGTGGGTCACAGAAACCCGCTTGCCAAAACGGGAAATGAACCGCTCCATAATCTGGGGTGTCAGCGATATTTCCGGCACCAGCACAATGGCTTGTTTTCCTTCCATAATAACACGCTCAATGAGCTGCATATAAATTTCTGTTTTGCCGCTGCCTGTAACTCCATGGAGCAGTACGGGACGTTTCTGCTCTTTCTGTTCTTCCTCTCGCAAAAGTGCCAATGCCTGCGCTTGTTCCGGTGTAGGATAAAAGGGCTGGGTGGGTGTGTAATCCTCTAATTGGAATACATCACGCTTTTCCTGTCTGCGCTGTTCCACCAAAACGCCCTTTTGCAAAAGGGTATGGATGGGAGAATCTGTCACAGCAGCCTTTTCCTTTAGTTCCTCCACAGAAATGCTTTCTCCTGAGCAAATAGCGGAAAGCACACGCAGCTGACCAGCCAGACGCTTGTCTTTTTCCGCTTTTTCCTTTGCTGTTGTGAGCAGTTCTTCATTTTCCGTCAGCAAAACATATCGTTTTTCTTTCTTATAGGTACTGCGGGTGGTTTTCTGATGCAGACGGACAACTTTTTTCTCCTGTAGACAGCGGAGGATATATTCCGTACGGTTGCCAAAAATCTGCTCCAGCTCTCGCAGAGGAACCGCTCCTCCCTGTTCTTCCAGTGCATCCGCCATCTGCTGTTCTTTTTCCGAAAGCTCCGCCATCTGTCCTGTCAGTTCCGCATACCAAATGCTTTTGGTGCGGATGCCCGCTGGCATCACTGCCTGCAAACACTGATTCAGCGTACAAAAATACTCTTTTTTCATCCATTTTGCCAGTTCCAGTATGAACGGCGTCAGGATGGGTCTGCCTTCATCCAGAATTTCCACGATTTCCTTGATCTTTCCAGCAGGTACTTCTGTTGTTTCCGTCAGGGCAATGACATAGCCTTCCCGTTTGGTGTTGCGCTGTCCAAAAGGCACCATGACCCGCAGTCCCACACAGACTTCTTCTTCCCACTGCTTGGGTACTCTGTAGTCAAAAACACGGTCTACCTCCGCATGATTGGCATCTATGATGACCTGTGCGTACATCTCGCACCTCCTTTCTGTAAATGTCAGAAAAGCCGGAGATTTCACTGTTCCTTTGGGCAGCTTTCTGAACCTCCGACTTTTTTCGTTGATGATTATGCTTCTGTTTCTTCTGTTACAACAGTTTCTTCCATTGTTTCTTCTTCAGGCATAGCTTCTTCAGGGTGACCCTGACGTACTTTGATTTTGCCCTGATACAGTTCGTTGACTGCGATAGATACGGGTTTGTCAACCTTTGTGTTGCTTACCAGAGGGTCAGCATGGTCAACCAGCTGTCTGGCACGTTTTGCCGCTGCGATAACGATGGTGTAACGGCTGCCCAGTGTGATATCGTCTGTTTCCTGATTGATAACGTCCAATAAGTCTGTATAAGATGGTCTTAACATAATCAAATCTCTCCTTTGAATACCTTTTTGATCTCTTTATTTCTGCTGCATTTCATGGATTCCGCATGGACAATGTCCAAAATATCCTGTGTCGCCTGGGGAACGGTATCGTTGATGACTACATAGTCATAATCCTGTACAAATTCCATTTCTTCCAGCGCGCGATGGATACGGCGGTTGATGGTTTCTTTATCCTCTGTACCGCGGTTTGTCAGGCGTCTGCCCAGTTCTTCCAGATTGGGAGGAACCAGGAAAATCAATACCCCTTCGGGATAGAGTTTTTTCACCTGCAATGCGCCCTGCACTTCGATTTCCAGAATGACATTCTGCCCTTTTTGTAGCTGCTCTGTGACATATGCTCTCGGTGTGCCGTAGCAGTTGCCGCAGAATTCTGCCCATTCCAGCAGTTCCTGATTGGCAATCATTCTTTCAAATTCTTCCCTTGTGCGGAAGAAATAATGGACACCGTCCTGTTCATACTCTCTTGGGGCACGGGTGGTAGCGGAAATGGAAAGGGCAAAATCATCCTTTGCTTTCAGCTGTTCCACGATGGTGCCTTTGCCGGAACCGGATGGTCCCGATAAAATCAGCAATAATCCCTGTTTTTTCATGTTACACTCCCCTTTTGTTCTGCCGCAAGGCGTCCGCCGATGGTTTCGGGCATATTGGGCGAAAGCACCACATGTCCATTATCCATGACAATGACGCATCTTGTTTTTCTGCCATAAGTGGCGTCGATCAGATTTCCCTTTTCCTTTGCCTCCTGTATGATCCGCTTCACAGGGGCGGAATCGGGGCTGATGATGGCAATGACGCGATTTGCGGAAACCACATTGCCATAGCCGATATTCAAAAACTGAATCCGTTCCATATATCCTCACTCCAGATTCTGAATCTGTTCTCTGATTTTTTCGATTTCGCTCTTGAGGGCAATGGTTGCCTTCACAATGCGGATATCATTTGCTTTGGAAGCGATGGTATTGGATTCTCTGTTCATTTCCTGCACCAGGAAATCCAGTTTTCTGCCTACCTGACCGCCGTTTTCCAGAATTTCTCTCAGCTGAATCAGATGGCTGTCCAGTCTGGTCAGTTCTTCGTCAATGCAGCCTTTATCCGCGAAGATCGCCACTTCCATTGCCACACGCTGAGGGTCTACATCCACATTGTCCAGCAGTTCTTTCAGGCGGTTATTGAGTTTTTCCTGATATTCCACAACCACCTGAGGGGCGTATACCTTTACTTCTTCCACCAGTTTGGCAATGTATTCGCCTTTTTTCAGAATATCCTGTTTCAGATTTTCCCCTTCCACACTGCGCATAGCAACAAAGTTTGCAACTGCCGCATCCAGTGCGGGAGAAAGCGCTGCCCAGATCACATCTTCTTCTTTCTGGGCTTTTTCCACGGTGATCACATCGGGGAATTTTGCTGTCAGAGAAAGCAGGTCCGCACCGTTGACGCCCAGCAGGTTTTCCAGCTCGCGGAGTTTTTCCGCATATGCCGTCGCTAAGCCTGTGTTGAGTTTTACTTCCACATCGTCTGCGGAAAATGTTTCAAAACTGATGAACACATCGGTTTTGCCGCGGAATACATCCTGCATCACCCGTTTTTTGATTTTATCTTCCAGACTTGCCAGAGAACGAGGCAATTTGATAGTCATATCATTGTAACGGTGGTTGACAGATTTCATTTCCACCACAAATTTCCGGTCTTCTGCAATATGCTCGCCTCTGCCGTAGCCTGTCATGCTTCTTACATTCGCACTCATGTCTGTTCCTTTCTTTCTGAATCTCATGTTTTCCGAACCAATTTGAACTGTTCCATTATACCCATTGTCATGGAAAAGCGCAACAAAAAACGGGAATTGTATCCACTATTTTTAATCAAATTTTAATTTTTCTTTTCAAAAGCGTGCTCTTTCCCACTTTTGGCAAATATGATATACTTAATTGTTAGCAAAACAAAAAGGAGGGATTGCTATGGCACTGGACGGTATCACCACCGCAGCCATCGTCACCGAACTGAAAGAAAAACTCATCGGCGGCAGAATCGACAAGGTACATCAGCCCCTTGCCGACGAAATCCGCTTTTCTGTGCGCGCCATTGGCGCCAACTATAAAGTGCTGGCTTCTGCCAATTCCGGTCATCCCCGGATGCACATCACCGAAAACACCAGAGAAAATCCCATAACAGCACCCCTGTTCTGCATGGTACTGCGTAAGCACATTGCCGGCGGCAAGATTGTTGACATTTGCCAGCCAAACTTTGAGCGTATCATCATCATCAAAGTGGAGTCTGCCAACGAAATGGGCGATATGACTGTGAAAAACCTGATTCTGGAAATCATGGGCAAACACAGCAACCTGATTCTTACGGACGAAAACAACAAGATTCTGGATTCCATCAAGCGGGTTTCCCACGACAAAAGCTCTGTCCGGGAAGTTTTGCCGGGAAAAACTTATGTGTTCCCTCCT
Organism: Clostridia bacterium; assembly: GCA_022786605.1. Lineage (GTDB taxonomy): Bacteria > Bacillota > Clostridia > Lachnospirales > Anaerotignaceae > Anaerotignum. The sequence continues at coordinate 95,308 of JALFWW010000009.1, forward strand.
TCTCAGGATAAGAAAAACCCCATGGAACTGGAAGAAAGCAGCTTTTCTTCTTTGCTTCACGTGCAGGAAGGTCAGAAGATACAGGATTTCCTTTATAAGACCTATACAGGTATCAGCCCCATCATGGCGGCGGAAATCTGCCACGAAGCAAAACTAGATGCTTCCGATGCCTGCGAGCAGATGACAACGGAAAAAGAACATGCCCTCTTTACCGCCTTTTCCAACACCATGGAACAGGTGAAGGCTGGCGCTTTCTCCCCTGCCGTTTACTATCAGAAACCCGGCGGCAAAATTCTGGATTTCGGTGTACTGCCTATGACACAGTTTGACGGATTGTATGCGAAAGCATATCCTACCGTATCCGCTCTGCTGGAAGGGTTCTACACAGAACGGGATAACGCGGCACATATTCGCCAGAAAGCACACGATACCCGCAGACTGGTCATGACCAACATCGAAAGATGTGTGAAAAAGAAAGATATCCAGCTGAAAACCCTGCGGGATGTAGCGGACAAGGATAAATGGAAACTGAAAGGCGAGCTGATCACTGCCAACATCTACGCCATTCCTCCCAATGCTACCACATTCAAAACTGTGAATTTCTATGACGAAAACATGTCAGAAATCGAAATCGCGCTGGACCCTACCAAAACACCGGCGGAAAATGCCCAGAAATATTTCAATAAATACAACAAAGCAAAACGTACTCTCGCAGCCATGGAAATCCAGCAGAAACAGAATGACGAAGAACTGGCTTATCTGGAAAGTGTCCTGAACGCACTGGACACCGCAAAGGACGATGCCGATCTGGCGGAAATCCGCACAGAATTGGCAGAAAGCGGCTTCATCCGCAGACAGCCCCAGAAAAAAGGTCAGTCCAAGCCCAAGAAAGCAAAACCCATGCGTTACATTTCTTCTGACGGCTACGAAATTCTGGTGGGTAAAAGCAATCTGCAAAACGATGAACTGACACTGCGGACAGCGGAGCCAACAGATATCTGGATGCATACCAAAGAAATCCCCGGCTCCCATGTCATCATCCGCACCAACGGCAAAGGGGAAGTTCCCATCCCCACACTGGAAGAAGCTGCAAATCTGGCAGCTTTCTACAGCAAAGCCAAAAACGGCAGTATGGTACCTGTAGACTATACTCTGCGGAAAAATGTGAAAAAGCCCAATGGCGCAAAGCCGGGCATGGTCATTTATCTGACCAATAAAACCATTTATATCACGCCAGAAGAAGAAAAAGTCAACCAAATGGCAACTGAATAAAAAACAGGCAGACACTCCTCAACGTAGCAGAGTGTTTGCCTTTCTTTTGAAAACGATAGGTATACAGTATTTTTATAGCGAGGTCATATTATGCAAAACGACATTTCCAAAGAATTTTCCCTTGGCGGATTGCTCCGTTTTACATTTCCCACCATCATTATGATGATGTTTGTGGCAACCTATATCATCGCGGACGGTATTTTCGTTTCCCGTTTTGTGGGAACGGCAGCCCTTTCCGCCATTAACATCGTTTATCCCCTCATCAACGTCATGCTGGGTGTGGGCATTATGCTGGGCACCGGTGGCAGTGCCATCATCGGCAGAGAATTGGGTGCAGGCAAAGAAGATCTGGCAAGACGGCATTTTACACTGCTGACACTCTTTGCTATCGCTATGGGTCTGATTCTTTCCCTGCTCTGCTTTGTGTTCATCGAGCCTCTTTCCATTTTTCTGGGGGCTGACGAAGCCCTGCTGCCCTACTGCATCGACTACGGCAGAATCATGATGGCGTTCTATTCCATTTCTGTGGTACAGGTGCTGTTTCAGGTATTCTTTGTCACCGCAGGCAAGCCAAAACTGGGGCTGATTCTCAATGTTGCCAGCGGCATCAGCAACATCGTTTTCGACTATGTATTCATCGTTTTGATGGATATGGGCATCAAAGGGGCTGCTTGGGGTACTGTCACCAGCTTCCTCATCGGTGGTATTCCGCCACTGATCTATTTCCTGAAACCACGGGCAGTGCTGTACTTTGTGAAACCAGAATGGAACATACAGGTATTGCTTCACAGTATGAGCAACGGTGCTTCTGAGCTGATTACCAATATTTCCTCAGGCGTTACCACATACCTGTTCAACAAAGTTATGATGCAGATGATGGGACAGGACGGCGTGGCTGCCATCACCATTATCCTTTACGCAAAATTCCTCTTTGCCTCTGCTTATATGGGCTTTTCCAATGGTGTGGCGCCAGTATTCAGTTATCAGTACGGCAAACGAAATCACATCCAACTGAAACGGCTGTTCAAAATGTCCATGGGCATCATACTGGTTTCTTCAGCAGTCATCAGTGTGCTTTCATTCCTTTTGGCAGAGCCAACCATACTGGTATTTACCCCCAGAGAAAGCTCCACATTCACCCTCACATTAGATGGGTATAAAATCTGTGCATGGAACTTCTTGTTCTGCGGCGTGAATATCTTTGCTTCAGCATTTTTCACTGCCCTTTCCAACGGGGTGCTTTCGGCGCTGATTTCTTCCCTGCGCACCTTCGTCTGTGTCAGCGGATGCATTTTGTTCCTGCCGAAATATCTTGACCTGTTAGGTGTATGGCTTGCCATTCCTGTGGCAGAAGTGCTGACCATTGTGGTAGCTATCATTCTGTTTGTAGGCGCAAGAAAAAAATATCAATACGCATAAAAAAGAGGATGGATTTTTTAAATCCATCCTCTTTTTTATGCCTGATACTCCTGATAAATCTTACCGAAAAAGTCATCCAGTGCCTGCTTCATTTCTGCAAAACCTTCAGGGTGTTTGGAATGACCCATAGCGTGAATTTCTTCTCCTTCTTTGCCATAAGCATGGAACACCCAGCTGTCTCCGGCGCAGATACATGTTTCGATGTCATAAAATCCGTCCCATGCCGCCGCGTTCTGTTCTTCCAGCAGTTTTGCCAGTTCCACAGCCAATTCCTGGGCAGGTTCACAGCGCAGACTGCGTTCTTCCCCATCGTACAGGTCAATGCCCACGTTTACGCCTTTTTCATTGTCCATACGGTACCATGCCATGTATCCGTCATTTCTGCCATAACGAAAAGAAAAAGATTTGATTTCTTTCATTGCGCTTCCTCCTCTGTGTAAAAAGAAAGGGCATCTCTTTTTGAGACGCCCTTTGTGGTTTATTTTGCGTATTCTACTGCTCTTGTTTCTCGAATCAAATTTACTTTGATCTGTCCCGGATATTCCAGTTCTTCCTCGATCTTCTTAGCAATGTCTCTTGCCAACAAGGTCATGCCGTCGTCACTGACGTCTTCCGGAACTATAACAATCCGCAATTCACGACCAGCCTGAATTGCGAAAGATTTTTCAACGCCTTTGAAATTATCCGCAATTTCTTCCAGCTTCTGCAGACGTTTGATGTAAGATTCCAGAGTTTCTCTTCTTGCACCGGGTCTTGCCGCAGAAATGGCATCTGCCGCCTGTACCAGTACTGCAATGATGCTCTGAGGTTCCACGTCGCCATGATGGGCTTCCACCGCATTGATGACTGTGTGGTTTTCCTTATAGCGTTTCAGCAGACCTACACCGATGCTTACATGAGAACCTTCCATTTCGTGATCCACACTCTTACCGATGTCATGGAGCAAACCAGCGCGTTTTGCCATATTCACATCAACGCCCAGTTCCGCAGCCATGAGACCAGCCAGATGAGATACTTCGATGGAGTGTTTCAATACGTTCTGACCGTAGCTGGTTCTGTATTTGAGTTTGCCCAGCAGGCGAACCAGTTCGGGATGCAGCCCGTTGACACCTGTATCAAATGTTGCAGCTTCGCCTTCCTCGCGAATGGTGACTTCCACTTCTTTCTTGGCTTTTTCCACCATTTCTTCAATACGGGAAGGATGCACACGCCCATCCACAATGAGTTTTTCCAGTGCGATTCTGGCAATTTCTCTGCGGATAGGGTCGAAGCCGGAAAGAATCACCGCTTCTGGTGTATCGTCAATGATCAGGTCAATACCTGTCAGTGTTTCCAGTGTGCGGATGTTTCTGCCTTCACGACCGATGATACGACCTTTCATTTCATCATTAGGCAGCTGTACCACAGATACTGTGGTTTCTGCCACATGATCCACAGCGCATCTCTGGATAGCGTTGGCAACGATTTCTCTGGAGCGTTTGTCCGCTTCCATTTTTGCCTTGCTTTCGATTTCCTTGATCATCAGTGTAGCTTCATGCTTCACATCTGTTTCCACCATAGCCAGAATGTAGTTCTTTGCTTCTTCGGTGGTCAGACCGGAAATACGTTCCAGTTCCTGCAGCTGTTTTTCACGCAGTTCTTTCGCTTCTTCTTTCTGTCTTTCCAGATCCTCCAGTTTTCTGGACATCTGTTCTTCCTTGCGTTCCAAAGACTCTGTCTTTCTATCCAGAGCTTCTTCTTTCTGGAACAAACGTCTTTCATTTCTCTGCAGTTCGTTTCTTCTGTCACGAACTTCTTTTTCCAGTTCATTTTTTGTTCTGATACTGTCTTCTTTGGCCTCCAAGAGGATTTCTTTCTTTCTTGCCTCTGCATCTTTTACGGCCTCGTCCACGATTTTATTGGCACGGTCTTCCGCCACGCCTACCTTCGCTTCCGCGATACGCTTTCTGTAAAAAATTCCGACAATCATCCCCAGAAGGAGTCCGATCACAGCACAGATAATACTTATCGGTTCTATGAAAAACACCTCCTTATTCAATTTTCAAAGTACATTTATGATTTCACATAGCCATAAGCAGTGCATAATACACCTTTTTTATTTTATAGCTTTTTTGCATATGTGTCAAGACAGTTTTCGTCTTTTTGCCAATGCCCTCTCGTGAAAAAAGCCGAAAAACGGGGCTTTTTCCTTTTATTTCTTGCCAGAATTGCATGAAAAATCATGTATTTTGCGGATGCTTTGTTTCCACATGCAGTATTTCATATTCACCAAAAGCGGCATAAGCAACACTTTCTGTCAGCACTTCACCACCGTAAACGCGCGCCATTTCCTCTGCGAAACCATTGGAAAGGTATACCTGCAGCAGTCTGGCATCGGCTTTCACCAGAACTTTCCGGCAGATGGTTCCCGCAAAGATGGTCTTTGTTTCCCTGCGCATTTTCGCCGCTGTCCAGTCTATAGAGAAAACTCGTCCACTGCCTTCACAGCTGCGGCAATTGGTCGTGGTCTGTTTCAGCAAAGAAGGCTTTGTTTTCTTTCTGGTGACCTGCATCAACCCCAGTTCCGTCATGCCGACCACAACAGTTTTCACCCGGTCTTTTTCCACAGCCGCTTTCAATGTTTTGGTCAGAATATTCCGGCTTTCTTCCTGCACCATATCAATGAAATCAATGATGATGATGCCTGACAAGTTTCGCAGGCGCATTTGTTTCGCCGCTTCTTCCGCCGCTTCCAGATTGGTTTTCAATATCATTTTCTCCAGATCACCCCGTCCTGCGGCTTTGGCGGAATTGACATCAATGACCACACAGGCTTCCGTTTCCTCAATGACCAGATAACCGCCGCTTTTCAGCCATACTTTCTGAGAAAGGGCTTTTTCCAATTTGCTTTCCGCGTAAAAAGAAGAAAACAAAGGTGTTTTTTCCTCATATAATTCCAGCTTCGGCTGTCCTTCTCCAGAAAAATCCCCTGTTGCCACCAGCAAATCATAGGTTTCTTTATCATTGACCACAACGCTGTCCAAATCGGCGCTGTAAAAATCCCTGGCAGCTTTCAGTACAGGGATATTTTCCTGCCAAAGCAGTGCAGGCGCTTTTCGGTATTCCGCCTGTTTCGCACTCTGCCATTTCTGCAACAGGCTTTCCAGTTCCTTCTGAAATTCTCCTTTACTTCTTCCTGCTCCATTGGTACGGACAATGGCACCACAGTCAGAGGGCAGCAGTTCTTCCATGATCTCCTGCATTCTTCTGCGTTCCGCTTCATTGGTGATTTTTCGGGAAACGCCGATTTCTCCCCCTTCATTGGGAAGGAGTGCCAGAAACTTCCCCGCAAAGGAAATATTTCTGGTGAGTACCGCACCTTTGGTACCTACGGTGTCCTTCTCCACCTGCACCACAAGAGTGTCCCCTGCTTTGGGACGATTTTCCTTTTCTGCACCGGATGCCGCTCTTGCGTTTCCGTAATAGAGGTAACCATTTTTGCCTGTGCCGATATCCACAAAAGCCGCCTGCAAATTGGGCACAACCGTTTCCACTCTGCCTGCATAGACATTTCCCACCAGACTTTCTGCCTGTTTCCGTTCCACATAAAATTCCACTGGCTCCCCATTTTCCAGAAGCGCCAGCCGGAATAAATTGGTATCTATATCCATCAATACTCGTTTCATTGTGTTCATCCTTTCACATTTTCCCTATCTATCATACAGGAAAATGCCGTCCATTGCACGCATATCTTTCCTTTATTCCAAATCTTCTCCCCTTGCCGCGTATTCCGCCGTCACTTCTGCCGTATAAGGCAGGTCCACATATTTCATAGGGTCCAGCAAAACACCGTCTTTCCACAGACTGTAATGGAGGTGTGGTCCTGTGGAAAGCCCAGTGTTTCCTGATTTTGCTACAGCCTGTCCCTGCCGCACCTTCTCCCCTTCTTTCACCAGCGTTTTCTGCAAATGGGCATACTGCACCCGAAAACCGTCCTTTGTTTCATATTCCAACACCAATCCATATGTATCCGACTCCCGTATCTTTGTAACTACACCGCTTTTCACCGCCGCTACCTCTGTTCCTTCCTCCATGGCAATATCCAATCCATTATGAAACTCCTTTTTCTCCAAAAGGGGATTTTCCCGTTCTCCGCAGGAAGACGTGATGATCCCCTCTGCCGGATTACAAAATCCTTCTGTTTTTGGCGCAAAAACCACCTGTGCCACCGGACTAGGGTCCTTCTGTTTCGGGACCGTATGTATCTTCTTTTAACGTAGGCAATGCCACATCTTTTTCCTGCAAAAATACGGTCAGCCGTTCTCCTGCCGCCTGAATCTTCTCCAGCGGCATTTCGTAAGCAATGGCATCTTTCACCTGACGGGTGAGTTTTTCCGCCGTTTCTGAATGAAACAACGAAACCAGAAGCAATCCTCCTGCCAAAACCACCGTCACATACAGACGGAATTGAAACAGTTCTTTGCCTTTTGGCGGATTTTTCGACTTAGCGGAAAAATTTCCTCCCATATATTGCCGCAGTTCTTCTCTGCGTTTTCTCCAATCTTTTTCCCTCATGCAAAATCCCCTCCCGTACCAAATTATATGGTCAGGAGGGGACAAATATGTGCTTCGTTTTATTTCGTTTTGCCGTTTTTTCCTATTTCTTTTTTCGCTTCAGGCTCTGCCCACAAAGGAAAACAGTCAATGAAGGTAGCGCCTTCTCCGCGCTTGCTTTCTACCAAAATGGCGCCGTCATGGCTGCTGACAATCCATTTCGCAATGGAAAGCCCCAGACCTGTACCGGAAATTTCCTTATTTCTGGATTTATCTTCCCGGTAGAAGCGGTCGAATATTTTGGACTGTTCTTCTTCTGCAATGCCCATGCCATCATCCGTAATGGAAACATAAGCGTATTTTTTATCTTTCCAGACTTTGATATGAATTTTTCCGCCATCTGTGGTATATTTCAGGGCATTTTCCCCATGAATCCACAAAAGCTGTTTGATCAGGTCACCATCACCATTGATTTCTACCTGTTCTGTTTCTTCATAAGTGATCTGGCGATCCTGCTGCAGCAAATCCAGTTCTTTCACAATTTCCTGGGCCACATCATTCAAACACATGCGAACCCGTTTGGCATGCATACGATTCTGATCACTTTTTGCCAGAAACAGCAGATTATTGATCAGTTCTTTCATATGCTCTGTTTCACTGAGTATGGAATCAATAGATTCCTGCAATACATCAGGATTGCTCTTTCCCCAACGGTTTACCAGACTGGCATAACCCTGAATAACAGAAATAGGGGTCCGCAGTTCATGGGAAGCATCGGAGACAAACTGATTCTGTCTGTGGAACGCCTTTTCCAGTCGGTCGATCATCGAATTAAAGGTAATGGTCAGTTCCTTCATTTCGTCATCAGGTCCATCCAGATCGATACGCTGGGTCAAGTCCTCAATGCTGATCCTTTCTGCTGTTGTACGAATCTGTTCCATGGGCTTCAGCACACGGCGGCTGATATAGCGTCCCGCCAGAAAAGCGCAGAAAATACCAATAAAATCAGCGATGAGCATCTTCCACAAAAAGGACTGCATGAAGTATTGGTTGCCATTGAGCTGTTTAAACACCTGAATCTGATATTTATCCCCCTCATTTTTATATTGAGTAGATAACAGCATAAATTTTTGATCTCCAGGACCTTCCAGTATAAATTCCTGCCGGTTAATCCCCAATTCTTTCAAAGAACGGATGTGGTATTCTGTTTTCGGAAAGGCTTTCATGGTTTCCTCTTTATTCCAAAATCCTTCCAATATGGACTTTGTTTCGCTGTTTTCGCCCATGGTCTGCGGCGGCTGTTTAATGAATGCGGGAATATCACCAACATGGCTGTTGAAGCCTTCATTTTCTGTATAACTGAATACACTGACTTCCACATACTTATTATCCAAAAGGCTTTTTAAAGATTCATTGGTCAATTCTCCGCCGTTATCCAAAAACTGCTCTATATTGCCTATGGTAGCTTCCAGCTGTTTGCGCACACTGTTTTGCTCCAAAATGGTAATATTCACAAAGAAAAAACCGCTTAATATCAATAAAGACAGCGAAAAAATCCCACCATAAATCAGTGTGATTCTCTTTGCGATGGCAAGATTTTGAAATCTGCAAAATAATGATTTCTTATTCGTCTTTGACATAGTAACCTACTCCTCGAATGGTATGAATATATTTTATGCCAAAAGCTTCATCGATTTTTGAGCGCAGATAGCGGATATAAACATCCACAACATTGGTTTCCCCAATATAGCTGTAACCCCATACTTCATTGAGAATCTGTTCTCTGGAGAGAACAATGTTTTTATTTTGTACAAGATACAACAGCAGTTCATATTCCTTTTTCGTTAAATCTACTACGGTGCCATTTACTGTCACCATACGCTTGTCTGTGTCGATTTCCAGCCCCTGCACTTCCAGAATGACTTTTTTCGCGCCGCCGGCATGGGCATGTTTAAAAGCCACACGCATACGCGCCAGCAATTCCTCGATGGCAAAGGGTTTTGTCAGATAATCGTCTGCGCCGCTGTCCAGTCCTGCCACCTTATCCATGGTCTCATCTTTTGCCGTCAGCATGATGATGGGAATATTGGAAAATTTCCGTACACGACGACAGATTTCGATGCCAGTCAGTCCCGGCAGCATCAAATCCAGCAAAATCATATCGAAATTATCATCGGTCACCATTTGCAGCCCTTCTCTGCCATCATGACAAACCGTCACATCATACCCCTCATAACGCAGTTCCAACTCCACAAAACGAGCCAGCTTCACTTCGTCTTCTATCAAAATCACTTTTTTCCGTTCCATAAACGCCCTCCATTTCAAAAGATATTCCATCTCAAAAAAGACACCTATCTTATGTACTCATTATAACAATGCAATTGATTTTTGTCTTAAAAATTTATTTTACGTATCACTTCTTAAATAAACCTTATACACGCATTAAAATATCATTAAATTCTGATTCTGCCAAAAAACACATTTCCCTTCCGGCAAAATTCTGCTATAATAAAACTGAATAAAAGGGCGGTGGTAAACCGCCTTCTTTTGCGAACAACTATCATTACAGGAGGTTTTACCATCATGAAAAAAGCACTTGCCCTTCTGCTCAGCGCGGTACTGTCTATTTCCATGCTCAGTGCCTGCGGTGAGAGCACAGAAAATACCACAAACGAAACTGCCGAAACAGAAATCCGACTGGATGCCTGCGGACTGGCATACACCATTCCCCAGAGCTGGACAACAGGAGAAAACATCAACCTAATCCCCACATCCTATGCGCAGCCGGAAGACAGTGTCTATGCTGTTGTCCGTTATGATTATGCACCTGATGAAAATATGGATGCCCTCAATGACATGTCCTCTACCGTTCCTGTGGAAGAATTGATGGCGCCTCTGGTAGAGTTTCTGGTGGTGCGTGACGGACAGGAAACCGCCGACTCAGCTGTAACGGAATTCAACAAATTCAATACAAAAAAAGAACTGCCCAAGCAGGAAGGTTTCCGCTTCTATTATTTGACAGACCCCGTCAATGGCATCGACTTTCTTTCCAAAGAAGCGCAGGAAGTTTACAACTCCCTGGCGGAAGATCTGCCTGTCCTTTATGACAGCGTGGAAACCTTTCAGCCCGACGAAGCATCTGTTGCGGAACAGGCATCCAAACAAGGTGAACTCCTTGGTTTCATTTCCACCGATCTGGAAGGCAACGCCATTGACAGCAGCATATTTGGCAACTATGACCTGACAGCAGTGAATTTCTTTGCCTCCTACAGTTATCCTGATATCAATGAATTGAAGGAATTGGAAAGCTACTATCAGACATTGCAGGCAGAATACCCCAATGTAAACTTTATGCAGGTCATCATCGATACCCCCGGAAACGATGCGGAATCCAAAATGCTGGCAGCTTATGAAGAAAACGGTGTCACTTTCACCGGCGTTATGCCAGACAAAGCCATGGCAAGCTGGATTGTGAAAAACTTGAAGGGTCTGCCCACCACCATCTTCATTGACAAAAACGGTCGCGTTCAGGAAACACGTATTGAAGGCAAACAGACTGCTGACAAATATTTGGAAACCACCAAAGAAGTTCTGGACAGCCTTTGATCCCCAAAATGAAATGATAGAAAGAAAAGTCATGAATCACATGGCTTTTCTTTTTGCCCATCAAAAAAACAGGCAGTGTATTTCAGCATTTGAAAATCACTGCCTGTTTTCTTATTTTTCCATATTTGTTTCTTGTTCTGTATGGGGTATTTTATAAATACGCAGTTTCCCAATACGGTTCTTTTCCATATCCTCCACCACAATGCGCAGACCAGCTGTTTCAATTTCCTCGCCGTCTTTGGGGAAGTTGCCCAACACCAGCAATACATAACCGGCGATGGTATCCACTTCCTCGCTGATGAGTTCACATCCGATCATTTCGTTCAGGTCTTCCAGACGGGTGCTGCCGTCCACCACAAATTCATCTTCTTTGACAACTTCGATATCTTCTTCTTCGTCGTCAAATTCGTCCTCAATTTCCCCAACGATTTCTTCTACTACGTCCTCCATAGTCAGCAGACCAGCTGTACCGCCATATTCATCCAGTACGATCGCCACCGCCAGATGGTCGTCCCGCATCTGGGCAAAAAGCTGTGCCAGCGGCTTGCTTTCGTAAGTAAAAAAAGGTTCTCTCATATATTTTACCGGTGTAAAATCCTCCTGATCTGCCAGGAACACATCTTTGACATACAGGACACCGACAATGTTGTCCAAATCTTCTTCATATACCGGCACACGGGAAAAACCTTCTTCCCGTACCACTTCCACAAATTCCGCATAAGTGGCTTCTGTGCTGACAGCCAGAATATCCGTTCTGGGTGTCATGGCATCCCTTGCTTTGGCATCACCGAAGTTTACCACGTTATCCATCATAGTACGTTCTTCCTGTTCCAGCACACCTTCTTCATGGCTCACGTTCAAAATGGTACGCAGTTCCGCTTCTGTGATCAGCGGCGCTCTTTCATTGGAATCACAGCCTAAAATCTTGGCAAATGTGCCTGTAACCACATTCAAAACCGCAACCACTGGTGTGAAAATGAAGTCAAAGAACGCAATGAGATTGACAACGATCAACGCCACTTTTTCCGCTTTCTGTGCCGCGATGGTTTTGGGGGTGATTTCACCGAAAATCAAAATAATGATGGTGATTACTGCCGTCGCTACCCCTGCGCCGCTGCCGGCATCGCCATTGAAAATCTGTATCGCCAGCGCCGTTGTCAGTGCAGACGCGCCGTTGTTTACCAGGTTATTGCCGACCAGAATAGAGCTTAAAAGCTTGCTGGGATTATCCAGCAGTCTTTGAATCTTGTCTGCTTTTTTGATTTTCTCATCCACCATATTCCGCAGCCGAATCCTGCTCAATGAAGTCAAAGCCGTTTCTGACGCTGAAAAAAACGCCGAACCGCATATCAGCAATATCAAAATCCCAATCAACACCGGACTGCCTCCGTCCACAAAAATCACTCTCCTAAAAATTTATATATCCTTCTTTTTTACAACTGAATATCCTATTATAACAGAAAAACCTGATTCTTTGCAAGTTACGCCATTTCCTGACGGTTTTTCTCAATTTCCTCTGCCAATTCACTCAGCTCCATCCAGCGTTCCATTCTCTCTTCCAGCTTTTCTTCCGTTGCTGTTTTTTCATCGGAAAGTTCCTGCAAACGCATGTAATCTGTGGTACATGCCGCCATTTCAGCTTCCAGGGCAGCAATCTTGTCTTCCAAAGCAGCAATCTCGTCACCGATGGAATCATATTCTCTCTGGTCTTTATAAGACATTTTCAGCAGCTTCTTTTCCCCTTTCCGTTCCACAGGCGCTTCTTTCTTCACAGAAACATTCTGGCTTTCCACAGGCTGTTCTTTCAAGTAAGCGTTTCTGAAATCGGTATAGCCGCCTTCATACTGCTTGATGCGACCGTTGCCAAGGAATGCGAAAATTCTGCCCATGGTCTTATCCAGAAAATAACGGTCATGGGATACAGCTACCACTGCTCCCTGGAAATGATCCAGATAATCTTCCAGAATCATAAGAGTTTCGATGTCCAGATCGTTAGTAGGTTCGTCCAGAAACAGAATATTCGGCGCTTCCATAAGGACTTTTGCCAGATACAGCCGCCGTTTTTCCCCGCCGGAAAGCATAGAAATAGGTCCTCTCTGCATGGGGATGGGGAACAGGAATTTTTCCAGCAGCTGAGAAGCGGAAAGTCTGCCGTCTACTGTAGGCACATATTCCGCCACATCCCGGATATAGTCCAGTACCCGCTGATTTTCATCCCATTCTTCATTCTCCTGGGCAAATACACCAATTTTAACTGTTTCCCCTCTTGTGACTGTGCCGCTGTCGGGCTGAAGCTGACCTGTCATCATTTTCAGCAGAGTAGTCTTGCCGCAGCCGTTGTTGCCGGTGATGCCCACACGGTCATTCCGCAGGATGATATAGCTGAAATCATGGATGTACTCCACGCCGTTATAGCCTTTGCAGACATGTTCCAGTTCAATGGTCTTTTTCCCCAGTCTGCTGTTGACAGAGGAAATATCCACACTCTGTTTTTCCTCCGGCGCACGAATAGCAGACACTTCCTCAAACCGCTGCAAACGTGCTTTCTGTTTAGTGGAACGTGCCTGTGCCCCACGGCGCACCCATTCCAGTTCGTTTCGCAGGAAGTTCTGACGCTTTTTCTCCTCGGAAAGAAGCCGTTCTTCCCGTTCCGCCTTCATTTCCAGATATTTTGTAAAGTTCGCCTGATAGGTATAAATCTTCCCTTTTTCCAGTTCCAGCATACGGTTTGCTACGCGGTCCAAGAAATAACGGTCATGGGTTACCATCAAAAGGGCTTTGGAGTATTTTTCCAGATGTTTTTCCAGCCATTCTACGGTATCGTTGTCAATATGGTTGGTAGGTTCGTCCAGAATCAGCAAATCCACAGGCGCAATCAGTGCCGCCGCCAATGCCACACGTTTGCGCTGACCGCCGGAAAGGGTTTCTACAGGCTGGGAGAAATCAGAAATCCCCAGACGCGTTAGAATGTTTTTTGCTTCACTTTCCAAAGACCATGCTTCCGCCTTGTCCATTTTTTCGGAAAGCTGTGCCGCCTGTTTGGTCAGTTTCTCATCGGTAGGGTTCGTTTCCAACGCCTTCATGGTGCTTTCGTATTCCCGCACCAATGCCATCACCGGGTTGTCCCCATAAAACACCTGTTCCAGCACCGTAGTTCCCGGACGGAACACCGGAGACTGAGGCAGATAACCCATACGCATACCATTCATGGTGATGATTTCCCCGCTATCTGCCTGATTCACCCCTGCGACAATTTTCAGCAGGGTAGACTTCCCTGTGCCGTTGACACCTACTACACCAATTTTATCCCCTTCGTGGATGCTGAAAGAAATATCGTCAAAAATCACTCTCGTACCATAACTTTTGCGGATATTCTCCGCTGTCAGTAAAACCATGTTATTCCCTCTTTCTATGTATCAGTTCCCTTATAGGAACCATGCAAAAAAGGGGCAGACCACCCTTTTGACGCGGTCTGTCCCGTTTACAATCATTCTTCCTTTTGTTCGGTTTCCGCTTTTGCCCCTTCGGTGACAGGCACCGCCACGGCTTTCTTTTTGCAGTAGAAATACAGCACCACAGAGGCGATAATCAGCACTGCGGACAACGCCTGAGAAACAGGCACATTGCCAATGCAAAGCTGGTCTGTGCGCAGACCTTCGATCCACACACGCCCTAAGGCATAGCCAAAGAAATATGTGGCGCAGACCTGCCCATTGAATTTCTTTTTCCGCTGCAAAATCAGCAGGATAATGAATACACACAGGCTCCACAGAGATTCATATAAAAACGTGGGGTGTACCTGAATGTAATCCACACCGTTGACTGTCACCAGATTTTGCAGAATATCCGGTGTGACATCAGAAGCACGCACCTGAGAAAGCTGATACCGCATAGCAAACAGGTTGTCTGTAAATCCGCCGAAAGCTTCTTTATTAAAGAAGTTGCCCCAGCGTCCCAGCATCTGCCCCAGAATCAAAGATGGTGCCATGGTATCCGCCATGACCCAGAAATTTTTCTTTTTCACACGGCTGTATACAATGGCAGTGAGGACACCGCCGATGATGCCGCCGTAAATGGCAAGTCCGCCTTCTCGGATGGCAAATATCTTTTCTGGATGCTGGCTGTAAAAATCCCAAGAAAAAATCACATAATACAGTCTTGCGCCAATGATGGAAATAATCATGGCATAAATGATAAAATCCAGATAGGTATCCGGGTTTTGTCCCGTGCGTTTGGCTTCATAAAGCGCCAGCAGTACCCCTAAAATGACACCAAGTCCAATGAAAATACCATACCAGTAAATATCCTGTCCAAATACTGTAAATGCCGTACGGCTCAAATGATCGATTTCGATTCCCAGATTGGGAAACCAAATTTCAGGCATAACATCCCTTCTTTCTATCGCATTACCGATAGAACCATTTTATCCTCTGCAATGGTATTTTGCAACAATTTTTCCAAATCCTTTTTGTGCAATTCTTTCGTCAGACGGAAAAGATCGCTCAAATCCGCGTCAAAAGGCGTCAATTCAATTTGTGTCAATCCAATGGCGGAAATGGATTGGAACAGCCGCAAAGTCTGCCCCACAGCCTTTTTCTGTAATCTGCGGAAATGATTTTCGTCAATGCCGTTCTGCTTCAGCCGCTTCCAGTGGGTCAGAAGGAGTTCTGCCGTTTCTTCCGCCTGTTCCCCACTGCCCATAAAGGCACAGAAAGCAAAACCGTTTCCACAGCTGTACATCCGCTCCAGCGGCGCATCCAGCAAATCTTTTTCATATGCCTCCAGAAAGAACGGGCTGCTTTCCCCTGCCCATACATCCATCAAAAGCTCCATGGCAAGTTTTTCCCGCAGATTTCTTTCTCTGGGTTCCAATTTAAAGCCCACCTGAAATACAGGACGGCGCAGCCCCATGGCAATTTCCCGATACCGCTCCTGAATGGTATCCGGTTCTTTGCAGTATACAATTTTTCCGTTGCTTTCTTTCTCCTGCACCAGTGCTGTTGCTTCCATGATCTGGTGATCATCCACATCACCAGCGCAAATAAGCCAGAACTTCTGAGGCAGATAACAGGCATCATAAACTTTTCGCATCTTCTCCGCTGTAGTATTTTTGACGCTTTCTTCGGTGCCCGCAACAGGAAAACGCACGGGATGCTTCTGGTACATCAAGTCCACCATGGTTTCATAAGCCGCACGGTTGGCATCGTCCTTCCCCATGCGGATTTCACTGTGGATGATGCTTTTTTCCTTTTCCACATCTTCCTCCTGAAAGCAGGGGTGCTGGACAAAATCCAGCAACAGCCGCAGGTTTTCCATAAAGTTTTCCCGGCAGGAAAAGTAGTAGACTGTTTTTTCCCCATCCGTAAAGGCATTGGCTGCTGCCCCCTGTTTGCCGAACTGAAAAAGGGCATCCCCCCAGCTTTGCTGGAACAGCTTATGCTCGATGAAATGGGCAACGCCCAAAGGGAATCGGATAGGTTTTTCACTGTGATCCCCTTGCCAGCACACATCATTGGAACCAAAAGGCACCACAACCGCCGCGAATTTTTCTCCAAACTGTTTTTTGGGGTAAATACAACAGCGCATGCCTGCCGCCGCCCGCTCCCGCAATATGGTTTCTCCCGCACCATGGCGCATCAATCCCATGAAAATTCCTCCTCTCCTGTCAGGGCATACATTGTCCGTAACGAAAGATTCTGCGCTCGTTTGACCACGTCTTCCACTGTCACATCCGCCAGTCTGCGGAGCATCTGTTCCGAATCCAGATTGGTGCCGATGATTTCCTGTTCCGCCACATAGTCCATGATTTTCCATTGAGAATCGGAAATATCCGATATTTTCCGCCGTATTTGCTCCACTGCATCTTGAAAATCATCGTTTTTGATACCATGATCCGCCACATCCCGCAAAATTCGACAAATTTCTGACGCTGTATGTTTCGCGTCTTTCCCTGCAACGCCTGTCTGAACAAAGGCCAATCCTGTCATGGTATCGCATGTCATAGAAATATCATAGCATAAGCCTTGTTTCTCCCGAATTTCCTGAAAAAGCAGCCCATTGCCGCCGCCCAATACCTCGCAAAGCACCCTAAGAGAAAGAAAGGCTCTGTCCCACGGATACACGCCGGAATCAAACGCCAGCACCAACCGCGTCTGCCCCATATTGGCTTTTTCGGCGATTTTCCGGCAAGAAGCCTGTTTGCGGCAAGTCTGCTCAAATTCCCATAAATCCTTTCCCTGTAAAGCCAATTCAACTTTCCATTTCTTCAACATCTGCCTGCCGTCGCTGTCCCCGCAGACATAAAGATACACCGGCGCATGTGCCAGCACATCTTCGTAAAAACTGCTGATATCCGCCGCTGTGAGTTGTTCTAAATCTTCCAGATAGCCGTCAGCACAAACGCCCGCGCCTTCTCCTTCAGCAGCAAATTCTCTGGCTCGTTTTGCCGCAAAGGCGATTTTGTCATCTGCCTGAGCTTCCAACCGTCGTCTTAAAATGACTTTGCACCGCTCCACGGTTTCCGCAGGGAACTGGTTTTCTATTCGTTTTGGATGCTTCATCAACTGAAGCAGAAAATCCAGCACTTCTTTTTCAGACACATGCTTGGAAACTTCCATGGAGAAAGACAGCCACGCTTCCCCACCTTTTTTGATGACCTGCACCTGCCACAGAGCACCATAACACTCCTCTGCCGCTGCCGCTACTGCCGTCACGGAAGGATATTTCTCCGTTCCTTTTTGAAGCACTTCCGCCAATAAGGCAAGCTTTGTGGCATTTTCCCGACGCAAAGGCACACGGAAAAAACCCAGCAGGGCATTGGTCTTGAATTTCTTTCCATCTACGAAAAACATCCGGCATTGTTCCGCTTTCTTTGCCGTTGTATTTCCCATATGATCACCTCATTTTGGTTTCTTTCCTCCTATTCTTTCCCGAAAGAGGGGAAAAAATCCAAAAAAACAACAGAGCCTTAGAGGCATCTTCATCAGAAAACAAAGAAAGCCGAAATCTTTATCATCATAAAGGATTTCGGCTTTTTGATTCTATTCAGATTTTATTTGGTCTGTTTTCTTCTGAAGACAGCCGTCGCAATTCCCCTTAAGAAATCAAGAAAGCGAAAATCAATGTTTTCTTAAGGGGAAGTTGCTTTTCAAGACTCTGCTGTGTGTGATTCTATATTATTTCATCCATTTTCCATCCAGCAAATCTTTCGCATCTCTTGTCAGAGGGAAAATGTCGCTTCTATCGATATATTCCAGAGAGAATTTCCGATTCAGTGCGGCAAAATGTTTCAGACCAAAGGCGATACGATTCAAATAAGAATATACGCCGATGGCACCTGTAGAGAAGTTGTTTGCTTCTTCGCCATAAATATTCCGCAGTTCTCTCAAATCAGGGAACAGTTCATCCACTGTGGAACCGAACCGCTGGAGTTCTGTGGGGATATTGCCAGCCTCGATGAGTTCTCCCACTTTTTTGGCACTCATTGCCGCTGCCATGGATGCCCGACAAATGCCAATGGCGCTCACATGAGGCGCACCGAATGCCAAAGCTTTATAAACCTGATCTTCCATGGCAAAACCGCCGGTAATGGCAATATGAGGCAAGCTCAATCCTTCTTTTTCCATACGGGACATGATCTGTACCAGTTCGCTTTCCATAGCCACCGTAGGCAGACACCATTCGTTCATCATTTTGCAAGGGCTGTAACCGGAGCCGCCGCCTGCACCGTCGAATGTGACCATATCCACCTGTGCCATGGATGCAATGCGCAGCACCCGTTCCAGATCAGCGGGATCGTAGCCTGCCATTTTGAAATATACATTTTTCAAGCCAATGGCACGGAGTTCCTCAATGCGTTTGCAAAGGGATTCTTCATCCCACATAGGCAGTCTGCCATAAGACCGGAAGTTTTCTCCAAAGCCTGCTTTGTAGCGTTCCTGTACCTGTGGATCAGAAGGGTCAGGAATCACCAGCAGACCATTCTGCTGTGCCTTTAAAGCATCCTCCAAGGTTGCCAGACGGTTCACAGGCTGTGTGCCTTTTGCGGACTGACCGAATTTGATTTCAATAGCTTCACATCCACATTCCTTGATGGCGTATTCCGGTACACCAATGCGGTCATCGTCAATATTCACCTGCAAAATAATCTGTCCATATCCACGGTCATATTTTCGGAAAGCATCCAAAAATTCTTTCAGCTTCGGGCAATGTACCACTTTGCCGTTTTCCAGACGCAAAGTCGGGTCTTTGGTTACGGCACCTTCGCCAATAACGGTCAGTACACCAGCCATGGCGGCGCCGCCAAAATAATCCTGCCAGTTCAGCTTGATGAGGGCAGGCAGAATGATGGGCAATTTCAATTTCACGGGATGGAGTGTACCGATTTCCGTTTCCAGGTTTACATCGTGAATGGTAGCTTTATCGGAATCCGCTTCCGCACCCATGGCGCCAAACACCCGTCCATTGATATTGAAATGAGAGTAATCAATGGGATACTGTTTCTCCGACGCTACCTGATTGTCCCCAGTGGTGGTGGGATACACGGCATCTGCCCCACGAACGGCAGACAAACCGATTTCACAAGTACCTACACAATCCGCTGTACACATAGAACACATACCAGAAAACGTGCAGGGATGGGCAGCATCTCTCAGTTTTGTTCTGTTGAAGGCAGAACCAAGCAAAGGACTATATGACATAACCAAGACCTCCTTATGATACCACAATTCTTATAAAATCATAGTAGCACCAAGGAGTATTGTTGTCAATTTTAACAATTCCTATATTTTTACAGGATTTTATTTCTATAACTTGATTCGAATTTTCTCACAAAAACATATTTATATTGCATAATTGCATTCCTAAAAATCCATAGTTTTATCCTTCCCAATTCAACGTAAATTCCACAAAGGGCTGCCACGTTTGGCGGAACAGACTGTTTTGCAGATAAACGAAGTTCAATTCCCGAAAAATATCAAAATTCAATATTTCCAATGGGAAAAGCCGCTTTTCTTTTAATTCCTCCTTTACCACCGGTTCATACAAAAACGTAATGCCCAAATTCGCTTCTGCCATGGCTTTGATGGCTTGAAAATTGCTGACTTCCTGAACAGCCGCATAACTATGTATGGTAAAATTATTTTCTTTCAATAATTCTTCCAGGATATCCCTAGTACCAGACCCTGATTCCCGCAAAATCAGCGGCTCTGTGCGGGTTTCCCACAAAGAAATGTTTTTTCCTCGCAAGGGACATGCTTTGCCGCATACCCCTAAAAAACGCTCCCGTTTATAAAGGGTAAAGTCATATTTTTCTTTGTCAAAAAAGCCTTCCACAATGGCAAAATCAATTTTGCCTTCTTCCATCATATGCAGCAGCTTTCCTGTATTATCCACCGTCAAATGCAGACGATATTGCGGATTTTCCTGTAAAAAATCCACCATAATAGGTGGCAGCATATAGTCACCGATAGTTTTTGTAGCACCGATCCGCAGATGAATCTCCGTGTTTTCCTCTCGTTCCATCTCCTGCAGAATTCTCTGGGCATTGGCTGTCATCTGCTGGGCAAGACGCCGCAGGGTTTCCCCTTTTTCCGTCAGTTGCAGCACTTTTCCCTGATAGGAAAACAACCGACAGCCGTAATATTCTTCCAGCCAACGAATCTGCTGGGTCACAGCCGGCTGAGTGATATGCAGCGTTTCCGCTGTTCTGGTATAATTCATTTTTTCGCAAAGCGCCAGAAATGTTTCTACACGATTGTCCAGCATGAAGTTCTCCCCTTTCAGAGCGTTTTCTTCATCATACCACAAAACCCCTATCCTCTGCATCAACGAAATTTACACACAAAAAAGCAGAGAAATCTTTCGATCTCTCTGCTGCAAATACACTTTTATGCTGCCAATGCTTCCGCAGGTACTTCAAAGTTCGGAACTGCGTCGAAATTGCTTGCTGTCATGTGTACCAGAGTTTTGGAAATGGTGACAGGATTTTCTTCTCCGCCACTCATGACATCCAGAATCCCCTGCATCATCGCTGTCATATCCAGTTCATACTGCACCACATAGCCATCTTCGCTGATCCACAGTTTTACGGGCATGCCTTCTACGCTATCCATCAAGGTAACCAAATCCTCTGCGGAGATACCCAAACCTGCAGTTGCAGACTCAATGCCAGAATTTTTCAGAGCTTCTTCCATAGCGTCACCTGTCAGCAGACCTTCAATGACTGTTGTCTTGTTGCCATTGATTTCTTCTGTGCCTGTTACATTGAAGGCTTCGATGTTTTTCAGATACAGATCCATATTCTGTTTTGTGTTGTACTGAGAAACATCTGTGCTTGCCGTAGGCTGATGAATCCATTCTCCATCAACCTGCATATATGCGTCCACTGTATCACCGTTCTGCACTGCGTACATTTCATATTCCTGCAGCGCTTCATCATTCAGTGTCATGCTGATGGTCATGTTTGTCTTGAAGGGTTCCAAAATCACATCCATATCAGATTTCACTACAGATTTCATGGATTCACCTTCATAAGCCATATCCATCTGTACTTCCATCTGTGCAGACATGCTTGTCACCTGTGCCATGGTATCATTTGCCTTCTGCAGCAATGCCTCTACGTCAGTTGACTGCTTCGCACCACAACCTGCCGCTGTTGCCGCCATTGCCAGTGTCATAGCCAATGCAAAAATTCTTTTTTTCATTTACCCGTCCTCCTTATTTTGGTTGCTTTTTCTTTTTCTGAATCATACCATAAAAACATTTGTCTGTCTGCAAATTTTTATTTCAGTAAGAAATTCTTAAAAGAACATTAGGAATTTTTCACAGATATCTAATGCGATGCATCTTTTTCCATGCAATCCATACTGAAATAGTATATTTTATAGATTCTCCTGACAAAATTCCTCAAATTCCATTGCCCCTGACAAAATTTCCTGTGGAATCTCAACATCAGGTACCTGATTGAAGTCACTGCATGTCACCCGCAGCTTTGTTTCCACAATTGTCTGAAAGTTTTCTTCTGTGCCGCTGAGATTGTCCAAAGCTGCCTGCATCCCCTTTGTCATATCAAACTCATAACGAAGCAAATGTCCCTCTGGGCTAATCCAAAGGCTCACAGGCAATTCCTTCATGGTTTTCAGTTCCGTTTTCAATTCTTCCAGACTCCATCCTAAACCGCCGAATACCAAATCAATGCCCGATTTTTCCAAAACATCCGTCACGGCTTCTCCCGTCAATCTCCCAGAGATTTTCACAGTCTGTATGCCATTGATTTCTTCCGTCCCATCTGCCGCCAACATACTCATATTTTTCAGAAATCGCTCTCTTTGTGTCCAGATATCATATTGAGAAATATCTGCCGTCGTTCCCGCTTCGTGAACCCATTGTCCTTCTATTTCCAAATAGGTATCTACACCACTGCCATTTTCCACAGCATACATGCCATATCTCTGGGACACTTCGTGATTCCGCATGACAGTAACTTCCGCGTTTGCTTTAAAAGGCTCTGCAAATGTATCCATTTTCGACTGGATGATGGTGCTGGTGATTTCTCCATCCATTTCCACATCCATTTGCCTTTCTACCATCACAGACATACTTTCCTCCTGCAGCATGGTTTCCTTCGCCTTCTGCAGCAACGCTTCCGTGTCTGGTACCGGCGCTCCACTGCCTGCTGTCATCATTGCCGCTGTCATAACAACAGCAAATAGTTTTCCACCGATGATCATATTTTTGTCCCCTTGCTGTCATAGAACTCTGCCTTTTTGTATCATATTACAAAAAACAGATGTCCGTATATAATGCCAAATGCTTTTCATGACTCATCAAGACTTTTTCTTCTGCAAAGCCTGTCCACCTGTGCAGTATGGAAACAGGAAACATTCTGCGCACTTCGGTCTGCGGGCAATACAGATTTTTCTGCCATGAGCGATCATTTGGGTATTGATGTCGATCCATTTATCCTTGGGCACGATTTTCATCAAATCAAATTCGATTTTTACAGGGTCCTGATTCTTCGTCAGCCCCAACAGATTAGACACCCGTTTCACATGGGTATCCACCACGATGCTGGGGATGCCGTACCAGTTGCCACGCACCACATTTGCCGTTTTTCTGCCAACACCTGCCAGCGAAGTGAGGGCATCCAAATCAGAAGGTACTTCTCCGCCATACTCCGTCAACAATTTCTGACAGCAGGCAATGATATTCTTCGCTTTGTTATGGTAAAAACCAATAGAATGGATATCCTGTTCCAGTTCCACCTGCTCCGCTTCCGCAAAAGCCTGAATGGAGGTGTATTTCTGGAACAAATCCTTCGTCACCAGATTCACCCTGTCATCGGTGCACTGGGCGGACATGATGGTGGCAATGAGCAGCTGCCAAGGGTTTTCGTGATTCAGATAACATTTTGTGGGACCATAGTGCTCCCGCAATAAATCCAGAATAATGGTTACCTTTTCTTTTTTTGTCATATTCTTTTGCTCCTTCCCGAAAAAGAAATATTTCCCACAAATACGCAGGATTTCCCGAGAAATATTTCCCAAAATCTCTTCTTTTCATATTTTCTGTCTTTTTCCATAGTTTTATGGGTTGTGTTTCATTATAACACACTTTCCCCAACCATGAAAATGCCTGTTGCACCCTGAAAACAGCTTCCTATTCCATCCCCTCCTCCCCCTGAAAAAAATATTCTATCTGTTTTTCTTTCTCTGCGTTGACAAAGAATATGTCCTATACTATGATGAACAGAAGAAAGGATTGGTGTATGGAAATGTCACAGACCATATTAAAAAACGCGGATTTGAAATCCACCAAAAAACGCTGTCTGCTGCTTTCGATCCTGCAAACGGAAGACCGTGCCATGACAGCTGAAGAACTGCTGGAAAAAGCCACGCCCATTCTGCCCATGAATGCTTCTACGGTATATCGTACCTTGAATACACTGACAGAAAAAGGAGTCCTGAGCAAAAGCCTGCGTAAAGACGGGAAAGCTTATTTTTCTCTGGAAAAACATGATCACCATCATCGCTTGGTTTGTACCGTCTGCCGGAAAGTTGTTCCTGTTGATTCCTGTCCTCTGAAAGAGTTGGAGGAAGATCTAGAAGAAAAAACAGGTTTTCGCATCACTGGGCATACACTGGAATTCAGCGGTATCTGTCCAGCGTGCAGAAAAGCAAATGGGCTTTAAACAAACACAAATAGAAACAGCCAGTATTTTCAGTGGAAAATACTGGCTGTTTTTTTACTTACAGCATTTCTTTTCGATCTAAGATCATAAAGATTCGAACCATGTCTTCTGACAGATTCAGATTGCCCTCCTTATCTCCACTGAGGACACCTTCATCCACCAGTTTTTTGATGATTTCCTTTCCATAAGGCAAGTCCTCGATCTTCTGATACCGTTTCACATCATCACCCTCTTCCATTTCTTCTTTATAAGTCACACCGAAATAACTGCATACACCTTTACAGATGCCTTCCGCACATTGTTTCCGATAGTCCTCCGAAAGAAGCAGCTTTGCTTCCTCACGGTTGGTCATAAAGCCCCCTTCAATGAGGACTGCCGGCATTTTTGTTGCCCGCAGTACATAGAGATCCGCGCTTTTTTTCACGCCTCTGTTTCTTCTGCCGCAGGCTTTCACCAACGCTTCATGGACTTTTCCCCCAAAGTCCACCGTTCTGGCGTCTGCCTTTTCATAAATCCAGCTTTCCACTCCATTGGCGTCATTCCAATCACTTCCAAAGGCATTGGCATGGATGCTGACATATGCATCCGCTTTTGCGTCATTTGCCTGTTTGACCCGATTCTGTAAGGGAGTATCCCCATCTCCCGGCGCAACAGCAAGGACACGAAAACCGCATCTTTTCAGCGCATCCATTAAATAGGACGCTACTGCCCGATTATAAGCGTTTTCCGGCATATAACTGCCGTCAGGAAACAATGGCGTGCGCTTGCCAGCTGTTTTCATACCATGACCATCATCTACTGCTACACAAAACATTTCATCCGCTCCTTTCTACTGATTTTTCTTTTCATCGGAAATCCCTTTGGTGGTTGGGTCTGTCAGCACCCCCAGCACTGCCAGAAAGGCTGTTGCCAGCAGATAAGGATTGGCAAAAAGCGCTTTCACTTCATTACAAAGCACCTGCCAGCTGGTAAACATCTCTGGATTCGCTCCCGTAGCTGTCAGTACCACGCCAACCAGCCCAACCCAGAACCAAGGGTTTGTCAGTCGTTTCTTCCATTCCAGTTTCATTTGTTCTCCCCCCTTTCATACTATGCGTACTCGTCCAAACGGTGATGGGCAGATTTCGCACTGCTTTCCACGGCAGATAACCGACCCTCATGGTCTTTCAAAACGGTTTTGATCTCCTCCACATCTTTCTGCATGCCAAGGATCATATCCAGTTTCGCATCCACACCGCCACGCCATGCGGCGTCTTTCTCCACAGATTTGTCCCTACTCTGAACAAAACTGAGAACGCCCAACAGACCGCCCAGCATCGACAGCGCCAGCCCAATTTCCAATTCCATATTCTCCCTCCTTCCCCGGACAAAAGGAGCA
This sequence comes from Clostridia bacterium, assembly GCA_022786605.1. Classification (GTDB taxonomy): domain Bacteria; phylum Bacillota; class Clostridia; order Lachnospirales; family Anaerotignaceae; genus Anaerotignum. The sequence continues at coordinate 120,705 of JALFWW010000009.1, forward strand.
TAACGGAAAAAAAGTCCCGCTGCGTCCCAACTTTTCTGCATAAAAAAAGTCCCTGTGGGAAATCCCACAAGGACATAACATACAAATATTATTTTTCGCTGTAAACGCCCAGTTTGCGGAAGCGTTCATAACGTTTTTCAGACAGGGCACGACCGGAATACTGTTCCAGTTCCTCTACGTCAGAAAGCAGACGCGCTTTCAAATCTTCACACATGATGTTGAAAGAATCGAAGTTTTCTTCAATGACATCTTCTGCCACGCCGAAGCGTTTCATATCTTCCGCTGTGATCTTCAGGCATTCTGCCGCGTCAGCCGCTTTGCCTGCGTCTTCCCACAGGATAGATGCGCAGCCTTCGGGAGAAATAACGGAAAATACTGCATTTTCCAGCATATACACTCTGTTTGCCACAGACAAACCCAGTGCGCCGCCGCTGCCGCCTTCCCCAATGACAATGGTGATAATGGGTGTTTCCAGACCCATCATCTGCATGAGGTTATCAGCAATGGCCTGACCCTGACCACGTTCTTCCGCTTCTTCCCCGCAGTATGCACCAGAGGTATCCACGAAACAAATGACAGGGCGATGGAATTTCTCCGCCTGTTTCATGAGGCGCAGGGCTTTCCGATAGCCTTCAGGCATAGGGCAGCCGAAATTGCAGCGGATTCTTTCCTGCAAATCGCGACCACGTTCAATGCCGATGAATGTAACAGGAATATCCCCCAGATAACCAATACCGCCAATGATGGCAGGGTCATCTGCATATTTTCTGTCACCGTGCAGTTCTGTTCTTTCTGTAAACAGATTTTCGATATAGGCACGGGAAGTGGGACGATCCTGAGCTCTTGCAGCCTGTAATCTTTCATAAGCTGTCATCATGCCTCATCCCTCCTTCTGCTGTGCTGTTTCAAAAGACGTTCCAGTGTTGCACGCAGTTCTGTACGAGGCACGATAGCATCTACAAAGCCGCAGTCCTGCAGAAATTCCGCACGCTGGAAATCTTCTGGCAATTTTTTCTTAGTCGTCTGTTCAATGACACGACGACCCGCAAAACCAATAAGTGCATTGGGTTCGGACAGGATGATGTCCCCCAGCATGGCAAAACTTGCTGTTACACCACCAGTTGTAGGGTCTGTCAGAACAGTGATATACAATCCGCCTTTGTCGCTGTGGAAATGAACAGCGCCGCTGGTTTTTGCCATCTGCATGAGGGACAGAATCCCTTCCTGCATTCTGGCACCACCGGAGGCTGTAAAGCCCACCACAGGCAGATCATGTTCTGTTGCGTATTCAAAAAGCCGTGTGATCTTTTCCCCTACCACAGAACCCATGCTGCCCATCATGAACTGAGGGTCCATCACGAACACAGCGCAGGGCTGACGGCGGATGGCAGCTGTACCGCATACCACACCTTCCATCTGACCAGATGCCGCACGAGCGGATTCGATCTTATTGGCATAGCCAGGGAAGTTCAAAGGGTTTTCTGTCTGAACGTTCATTTCCAATTCCTGAAAACTGCCTTTGTCACAAATAGCTTTGATTCTTGTTCTGGCATTGATACGGTAATGATAGCCGCAGGAAGGGCATACCATTTTGTTCTTTGCGACAGAACGCTTTGTATCAATGGCTTTACAAATGGGGCAGCGGATTTTTTCTTCCACCGTAGGTGTGATACCGCCGCTTTCCAGCACATTTCTTGATTTTCGGAACATGCCAACAATATTATTCAAGTTCTGTGCCTCCTTCCGCCAACAGTTCCGGCAGAATCAGTGTGTCATAATCCCCTTTCTGGAACCGGGGGTTACGCACCAGCCGCAGTTGGTCTTCAATATTGGTATGAATCCCATGAATGACCATTTCGCAAAGAGCCGCTTCCATTTTACGGATGGCGTCTTCTCTGGTTTTAGCGTAAACAATGAGTTTCCCAATCATGGAATCATAAAAAGGTACAATCAGGCTATCCTGTACCAATGCTGTATCAAAGTGTACCCGGGAACCGCCGGGGATATGCAAAAAGTCCACCTGACCGGTGCTTCTTGCGTTAATGCGGCATTCCATAGAATGACCATGCAGGTGAATATCTTCCTGTGTGAAATCCAGAGGAATCTGGCAGGCAATACGAATCTGCCACTTTACGATGTCCACATCGCTGATTTCTTCTGTAATGGGATGTTCTACCTGCAGACGGGTATTCATTTCAATGAAGTAGAAATTCCCGTCGGGTGCCAGCAGGAACTCTACGGTACCTGCGTTCACATAGTTGGCAGCTTTTGCCGCTTTCACAGCCGCATCCATCATTCTTTTGCGGATGTCTTCTGTCATAACAGGGCAAGGTGTTTCTTCCAGTACTTTCTGCTTATTCAGCTGTAAGGAGCAGTCACGTTCCCCCAGGCACACGATGTTGCCGAAGGCGTCTGCCAGCACCTGCATTTCCACATGGCGTACGGAAGTCAGATATTTTTCCAGGAACACGTCGCCGTTGCCAAAAGCACTTTTGGCTTCTTCAGACGCCGCCAAGAAGGCATGTTCCAAATCTTCTTCTCTTTCCACCACACGGATGCCCTTGCCGCCGCCGCCAGCGGTAGCTTTTACCAGAATAGGATAGCCGATTTCCGCAGCCAGACGTTTTGCTTCCGCAGGATCATGAAGGATTTCTGTACCGGGTACCACAGGCACACCGATTTCCTTCATAAGCTGACGGGAATTGTCCTTGTCACCCATAGCACGAAGCACATTGCTGTCAGGACCGATGAAAATGATGCCCTTTTCTTCGCAAAGTGCCGCAAACTCAGGGTTTTCGGACAAAAAGCCATAGCCGGGATGGATGGCTTCCGCATTGGATGCCAAAGCCGCACTGATGATATTTTTCTGGTTCAGATAGCTGTCTGCCGCCGCGTTGGAACCGATACAGATTCTTTCGTCTGCCAGCGCGACGGGCAAGGAATTCTGGTCTGCTTCGGAATATACCGCTACAGTTTCGATGCCCATTTCCTTACAGGCACGAATGATGCGGACAGCTACCTCTCCTCTGTTTGCAATGAGAATTTTTGAAAACATATCCTCTTACTCCTTTATCAGAGCGAAAGAAAATTCCGCACTGACGCATAATTTTCCGTTCACAAAGCCTTTGCCGCTTGCCCAGTAGAAAGGACCTTTGTGTTTGATCAAAGTGCATTCTGTTTCCAAAACATCACCGGGACGCACGCTGTTTTTGAAACGTACTTTGTCCAGGCCTGTGAAATAAGGTGTTGCGCCTTCCTGTTCACCGGAAAGGAGCACGCAGGTGGACTGTCCCAGAATTTCGCACAGGATAACACCCGGTACCACAGGGTTGCCGGGGAAATGTCCCTGCAAAAACCACTCATCGGGGCGGATGGTTTTTTTGCCGTAAGCAACACCATCTCTCAGTTCTGCTTCGTCAACCAGCAGCATATTGTCCCGATGGGGCAGTATTTTCTTCAGTTCTTCCTGATTCATAGGTTTTCGCCTTCTTCCTGTCAGTCTTCACGGATACGGAACAGAACCTGACCGTATTCCACGATCTGACCGTTGTTGATACAGATTTCTTCAATGGTACCGCTGCATTCAGCCGCGATTTCATTGAACATCTTCATGGATTCTACGATACATACGGTATCGCCGGCTGCCACATGATCCCCTACGGACACATAAGGCGCTGCACCAGCCTGAGGCGCTACATAAACAGTACCTACCAGCGGTGTTTTCTGTTCATACAGGTCTTCTTCAGGGGCAACAGGCACTTCAGGAGCTGCCACAGGTGCTTCAGCCGCCGCAACGGGCACAGCTTCCACAGAAACAGCCGCAGGCATCACTACAGCAGGTGCCACGGGAGCAGAAACTGCTTCCAGCACCAGTCTGTTGTCGCCTTCTGTCAAATCCAGTTTGGTCAAACCGTTATCTTTCAAAATTTTTGCCAATTCGGCAATCTTTGTTGTTTCCATCTATCTCACCCTTTGAATTTTCTAAATGCAATGCAGGCATTGTGACCGCCAAAGCCCAGAGAAGTGGACAGAACCGCTTCCAGTTCCGCTTCTTCCGCTACATTAGGTGTATAGTGCAGATCACAAACTTCATCCTGTTCCTGCAGGTTGATGGTGGGAGGTACCAGAGAGTGATTCATGGCACAGATTGCAGCGATGGCTTCAGCCGCACCTGCCGCCCCCAGCATATGACCTGTCATGGATTTTGTAGAGCTGATATGTACTTTCTGCGCGTCTTCTTCGCCCAGCGCCTTACGGATAGCATTTGTTTCTGTTTTATCGTTCAGGGCTGTGCCTGTACCATGGGCGTTGATGTAGATTTTTTCCGCGGGAACGCCTTCCAGTTCTGCCATTGCGTCTTTGATTGCTTTCGCGCTGGCAACAGCCGCTTCATCAGGAGCTGTTACATGGTGCGCGTCACAAGTGGAACCATAGCCGCATACTTCCGCGTAAATCTTCGCGCCTCTTGCTTTTGCGTGTTCATATTCTTCCAGGATCAGTGTGCCTGCGCCTTCCCCCATGACAAAACCGCCGCGGCGTTTGTCAAAAGGCAGAGATGCCGCATTAGGGTCTTCAGACGCGCTCAGTGCCATACATGCGCCAAAGCCTGCCACTGCCAGATTGGTGATGGCTGCTTCACTGCCGCCGCAGATCGCCGCTGTTGTGTAGCCGTGACGGATCGCACGATATGCTTCGCCGATACATGTGGTACCAGTAGCACATGCGGTTGTCATGGAAACACAAGGACCCTGTGCATGATATTTGATGGCAATGTTGCCGGCTGCGATATTGCTGATCATTTTAGGGATGAACAGAGGAGAAACACGTCTGGGACCTTTTTCTTCCAGCGCTTTATAGGATTCTCCAAATGTTTCAAAGCCACCGATACCGCTGCCAAAGTATACGCCCAGTTCTTCAGGGGCGATTTTGCCTTCCAGTTCGCTGTCAGCCATGGCTTCTGCCGCAGATGCCAGCGCATACTGTGTGAAACGGTCCAGCTTCTTAGCGGACAGTTTATCCATGCAGCACAGAGGATCGAAATCCTTTACTTCTGCTGCCAGTTTATATTTGGATTCGGATACGTCAAAACGGGTGATCATGCCGATGCCGTTTTTGCCTGTTTTCAGACCTTCCCAAAAATCAGCCACAGTGTTGCCGATGGGAGTTACCGCACCCAAACCTGTTACTACGACTCTTTTCATAAAGTACCTCCTACATGGCCAGACCGCCGTCGATGCGGATCACTTCGCCGGTGATATAATCGGACTGGTCGCTTGCCAAAAACAGCGCAAGGTTTGCAATGTCTTCGGGCTGCGCAAATCTTTTCATTGGAATATGATCGACTAATGCGTTATTTTCAGACAGATTTTCTGTCATATCTGTTGCTACGAAACCGGGCGCAATGGCATTGCAGTTTACATTACGGCTAGCCAGTTCTTTCGCAACGGATTTTGTCAGCCCAATGAGCCCCGCTTTGGATGCGGAGTAGTTTGTCTGACCGGGATTGCCCATCAGACCGGATACAGAGCTGATGTTGATAATCTTGCCGCTTTTCTGTTTCATGAAAACAGGGTAAAGCTGCTTGATCATATAGAAAGCGCCTTTCAGATTGGTATCCACAACGCTGTCGAAGTCGGGAACCTTCATCATAGGCACCAGTTTGTCCTTGGTAATGCCGGCATTGTTTACCAGAATATCGGCACCGCCGAACTCTTTGATGATTTCTTTGCAGACTGCGGCAACCTGTTCCGCGTCCGCCACGTTGCACTGGTAAGCTTCTGCCTTTACACCCATTTCCAGCAGAGCCGCTTTTGTTTCTTCTGCTTTCTGGGTATTGCCTGCATACAGCAGCGCAATGTTCGCGCCCTGTTCTGCGAATCTTTTACAAATGGCCGCACCGATACCACGGGAACCGCCTGTCACAATGGCTGTTTTTCCTTTCAACATATCTTAGCGTACCTCCTCTGCTACCTGGCGAGCTTCTTCCATATTGGAAACAGCGTAAACTTTGCTGTCTGGAAGAATGCGGCTGATGAGTTTCTTCAGTGTGGTACCAACGCCCACTTCAATGAAGGTATCAAAGCCGTCTGCCGCCATATTTTCAATACTTTCCTGCCAACGCAGGGAATGGTTGATCTGTTTTTCCATCAGTTCCCTTACTTCTGCTGTGTAAGGTTTTGTTGTGTAGTTGGAATATACAGTCATTTCGGGCTGTTTTACATCTACAGCCTTCATTGCTTCTGCAAATTCCTGAGATGCTTCGTCCATAAAAGGAGAATGGAAACCGCCGCCTACGGCTACAGGCAGACATCTGCCGCCAGCTTCCTTTACATCTTTTCCGAAACTGTCGAGTTCATCTTTTTTCCCGGCAACAACCAACTGACCGGGACCGTTATAGTTTACAGGGAACACATTGGGATATTTTTCCGCCAGTGTTTCCACCTGTTCATTTTCCATTTTCATCACCGCTACCATAGACGCGGGATGTTCTTTTGCGGCTTTCCCCATGGCTGCCCCTCTCGCGCAAGCCAGACGGAACCCATCTTCCGGGCTGTATGCGCCTGCAAAAGCCAATGCGGGGATTTCCCCCAGAGAAAAACCTGCCACAGCCTCAGGCACGATGCCTTCTTCCCGCAGGGCAATTGCCGCCGCGATATCTGCCAGATACAGGCAGGGCTGTGTATTTTCTGTGATTTTCAATTCTTCTGCTGTACCTTCAAAGCACTGCTGCAAAGTGCCGGGGCGGATTTCCTCCGCCCGAGCAAACAGTTCTTTTACGCTTGCGTTGTTTTCGTAAAAGTCCTGACCCATACCGGCCTTCTGCGCGCCCTGCCCTGAAAAGACAAAGGCTATTTTACCCATTTTGCAGCTCCTTTCAGCAATTCTTCCGCTTCAGTTGCAACTTCTTTCACAATTTCCGCAGCGGGCTGTGCTTTTTTCACCATACCAGAAATCTGACCTGCCAGGAAGCAGCCGGCTTTTGTATCGCCTTCTACAGCTGCTTTGCGCAGTGCGCCAACACCCAGTTCTGCCACATCTTCCGCTGTTGTTTCCGGCGCAAATTCCACTTTCAGGAATTCACGGCTGAAAGGATTTTTCAGACAACGGCATGTGTTGCCGCCAAAACGTCTGCCTGTGGTAACGGTGGAGATGTCAGTTGCTTTGAGAACCATATCTTTGTAGTTCTGGTGCACACCGCATTCTTCCGCCAGCAGGAAACGAGTCCCCATCTGGACGCCTACTGCGCCCAGCATGAAAGCCGCTGCCATACCGCGTCCGTCACCGATACCGCCTGCTGCCAGTACAGGAATGTTCACAGCGTCGCATACCTGAGGCACCAGAGGCATTGTTGTCATTTCCCCGATATGCCCACCGGATTCGCCGCCTTCTGCGATAACAGCGGAAGCACCTGCTTTTTCCATCATTTTCGCTGCTGCAACAGATGCAACAACGGGAATCACGGTGATGTTTGCTTCCTTCCACATTCCCATGTATTTTTTCGGCATGCCCGCGCCTGTGGTAACAACCGCTACCTTTTCTTCAGCCACGATTTTTGCCACTTCATCCACATGAGGGCTCATGAGCATGATATTCACGCCAAAAGGTTTGTCTGTCAGTTCTCTGGCAATACGAATCTGTTCGCGCAGATAGTCTCCGCCTGCGTTCATGGCAGAGATGATGCCCAGACCGCCGCCATTGGAAACGGCTGCTGCCAGTTTACCATCTGCAATCCAAGCCATGCCCCCCTGAAAAATGGGGTATTCAATGCCTATCATTTCGCAAATCGGTGAAACAATCATTTCTTTCCCTCCAATTAGTTCTGTTTGCTTTCGATCATTTTTACCAGATCAGCAACAGTTTCTACTTTGTTGTCGCCCATTTCGATTTCTGTGCCCAGTTCTTCTTCCAGGCTCATGAGCAGTTCCATAACGTCCAGAGAGTCGATCCCCAGATCAGCGAATTTTGTTTCCATTGTGATTTCAGAAACTTCACATTCCAGTTTTTCTGCCAACAGTGCTGCGATTTTTTCAAATACCATGATTCATTCTCCTTTTCTTGTCTAAAAAAATAATTGCGTCTTGTTCAGGGCAGCAAGCTATCCCCAATATTTCCGCGTGACGCGGACTTGTATATGATGCCTTGCGGCTCATTACCATCTTACGATGCAGGCTGCGCTTGCCAGACCACCGCCAAAAGCGGGCATCAGCAGCAAATCGCCTTTTTGCAGCATTCCCTTGCGGTTCATTTCATCCAGCGCAATGGGGATGCTCGCGGAGGAAGTATTGCCGTAACGGTCAATATTCACATAAAATTTCTCCTTAGGTACTTTCAGCATGACACTGGCGAAGTCAATGATACGCTGATTTGCCTGATGAGGCACGATGTACTTGATATCGTCAAATGTCAGACCATTCTGCTTGAGCAGATGTTTGGTGTCATGGCAGATGGCGTTTACAGCAAACTTAAATGTATCCTGTCCACGCATATGGATATAAGGTTTTTTCTGTGTTCCTTCATAAAAAGGAGATTTCCCAATGGGCTGTGGAATGTCGATGACATTATCGCCGCCCTTTACATGAAATACAGAATCCAGATAATCATCGCCTTCTCCCAGAACAACTGCGCCAGCACCGTCACCAAAGATAACGCAGGTACTTCTGTCTTCCCAGTCCACAATACGGCTCAGACGTTCCGTACCGATCACCAGCACTTTTTTCGCCTTGCCTCTGGCAAAGAAACCCGCTGCTGTTTCCAATGTGAAAACAAATGCGGAGCATGCCGCGTTGATGTCCATAGTCATGCAGTCCAGACCCAGAATATTCTGGATCATACAGGAAACAGAAGGAGAAATGGATTCCCCGCTGACACTTGCTGCCAAGATCAAATCGATCTCTTCTTTTTTCACACCGCTGTTTTCCAGCGCCGCCAGTGCCGCTTTGGCGCCCATGTCTGCCGCCGTTTCATTTATGCTTACGTGGCGTTCTTTTACGCCTACACGCTGCATAATCCATTCATCGTTTGTATCTACAATTTTTGACATATCATCATTGGTTACCACTCTGGGAGGCACATACATGCCCGTTCCCAATATCGAAAAACTCATTCTTAATTCCTCCTGCAATATGCAATCTTTTGTGCTTACGATATTTAGTCCCCGTTTTGGCAAAAAGGTTACAGGAAATTGATATTTTTTTGCACTTTTTTCCAAACAAAAAGGAAACAGACTTTTCTATCGTAGTAAAAAGCCCCTTTGTTCCCCCGTCAGCCTCTTTTTCTCATCCGCATCCAAAGCAGCACCAACAGACAGCCAGACGCACAGAAATATGAAATAAATCCAATGCCTATAAGCATTCTTCTATGCCGCATTTTTTCAGCCAACCGACAAAACTCCTGTTCCGCGATATTATCTGATGCCATCTGTTCCCCATAAGAAGGTCTGCGAGAAAATCTGCGATACTGTTTGTAATACCGACGACATTCGGCACAAGTCCGCAAATGCGCGGCTACATTGTTTTTTGTCATCGGACTTGCCAGTCCGTCTTGATACAGGGCAACCAAATCCATGACAATTTCACATGGCAAATTCATCTTTCAGCACCTCCATCATTTTTTTCTTCGCACGGAAAAAGATGACCTTTGCGGAATTTTCACTGATCTTCAGCGCCAGAGCAATCTGAGAAAAAGACAATTCCGCATAAATCCGCAGCAGCACTACATCCCGGTATTTTTTGGGGATTTCCTTTACCATAGCGCGCACTGCTTTTTCCACATATTTTTTATGGACATATTCTGCCGGGTCCGCATTCTGCATATAATATGTATTGACTACCAAATCCAGATTGGCAGAATCCAAATGCAATTTGTTGCGTTTGAGATATTTGAAATAAACATGCTTTCCAATGGATGCCAGCCAGGTAAAAACTTCACACTCTCCGCGAAAACGGTGAAATGACGTGTATGCCTGCAAAAAAGTTTCCTGTGTCAGGTCTTCCGCCAAAGCACGATCTGCGCACAGACGGTGCAAAAAAGCATATACTCTGTCATAATATGCCCGATAGAGCATTTCAAATGAATTCACCTGCTCACCCCCGTTCGCCTGTTTCGCATTACAGTATACCATAAGAAACATGGAAAATCCAGTAACTTTCTATGACTTCTTTCGCAAATGGGCAGCAAAAAGGACAGATTTCGCTTTTCACGGCAAAAAAAATATATTTTCATCTTGACAATTTTATAAAAATAGCGCAAAATATTAGTGTTGTGTATCGGTGTGTGGCTCAGTTTGGTAGAGCGCTACGTTCGGGACGTAGAGGCCGCAGGTTCAAATCCTGTCACACCGATAAAAAAAGGAACCTTTTCAGGTTCCTTTTTTATTTTCCCATCATTCTTTTTCTGCAGCTTCAAAGATTTCTTCCGCGGATTTTTTGTAATATCCTGTGCTGTCTTCCGCAACAGTTGCCGCAATTTTTGTAGCGTAATACATACGGCAGGCTTCCGCGGCATCCATACGATGCGCCTTTGCCATCCGTCCGATCACATCAATGAGCAGTTCTGTTCTTTCTTCATAATGCCCATAAGTATCTTCTTCCGCATCTCTTTCCAGCGCCATCATCCCGTCGATCATGCCGATGTAAAAAGCGGTATCCATTTCCGGGAACTGGTTTCTGGTGTCCTGCAGCAGCTGGATCACACCGTTTTTGTCAAAGGCTTCAAAAACTTTATTGCCGGGAATGTTTTTTGCATAGCTGTAATACTCGATGCAGGAAACGATCATTCTCAATTCATCCATTTCTGCACACTCCTTTCCTTCAGTATCATACCTGTTTTTCCGCAAAATTTCAACAGCCGTTTTCGGTTTTGCTTGACAAGTGACGAAAGAAAATGCAGTATGTTGTTATAAAAAGAAAAAGGAGCGATATAACATGATTTCTGTTACCATAGACGAAAGCATCAAAGAACGCTGTCCCGAAGCTGTACTGGGACTTTTGCAGTGCAAAGTTCGTGTTCATCCCGATGATGAAGCATTTCTTTCTCTGCTCAACGGCAAAATTGCGGAATTATCTGAAGTGGAGCTGTCTCAGGCAAACAAACGGGACTATATCCAGTCCACCCGTAAAGCATACAAGGCACTGGGCAAAGAACCCAACCGCTACCGCAATTCCTGCGAAGCCATGTGCCGCAGAATCGCCAAAGAACGTGGACTTTACTACATCAATAATGTGGTAGACATCAATAACTATCTTTCTATCCTGTCCGGCTACTCCATGGGCACTTACGACCTGGCACATGTCAGCGGCGACATCACTTGGAAACGCGCCCCCGAAGGCACCGCTTATCAGGGCATCGGCAAAGATGTGCTGAATATTGAGTTCCTTCCCGCTCTTTTTGACGAGGTAGGCCCCTTCGGCAATCCCACCAGCGACAACACTCGTGCCATGATCACCGACGACACCAAAGAAATCCTGCTGGTGTACTATACCTTCAATGGCGGTCAGGCGTTGGAATCCCTGTTGGAGTTGGCAAAAGAACTGCTGGAAAAACACGCAGAAGGAAAGGATTTTGAAATACAGATTTTGAAGTGATTCCATACAAAAACAAAAAGCACAAAACCTCTTTTTTACATTAGAGATTTTGTGCTTTTGTTGTTTTATGTTTTGAAAAATCTGACTTAGGCTTCTTCTGTTTCTGCCGCAGCAGCTTTCAGAATTTCTTCGTTGAAGCTGATTGCCAGTTCATCCAGCTGTTTCTGGTCTACCACGTTAGGCGCATCTGTCATAGGGCAAGAAGCATCCTTTACCTTAGGGAATGCGATAACGTCACGGATGCTAGGCGCATTGCTCATGAGCATGATGATTCTGTCCAGACCGAATGCCAGACCGCCATGAGGGGGTACGCCGTATTTGAAGGCATCCAACAGGAAACCGAAACGTTCCTGAGCGTCTTCCTGTGTGAAGCCCAGCAGTTCGAACATTTTCTGCTGAATATCTCTGCGGTGGATTCTGATGGAACCGCCGCCCAGTTCGTAACCGTTCAGTACGATGTCGTATGCTTTGGCGCGAACAGCGCCGGGGTTTGTATCCAACAGTTCCAGGTCTTCATCCATAGGTGCTGTGAACGGATGGTGTACTGCCACATATCTGTTTTCTTCTTCGTCCCATTCCAGCATAGGGAATTCTGTGATCCACAGGAAACGGAAATCGTCGGGTCTGGTCAGTTCCAGCATCTTGGACAGTTCCAGACGCAGAGCACCCAGAGAGTCGAATACCACTTTGTCCTGATCTGCGCAGATCAGGATCAAGTCGCCGGGTTTCCCTTCCATTTTGTCCACGATTTCCTGGAGTTTTTCAGGTGTGAAGAATTTCGCGATCTGGGATTTCAGGCTGCCGTCTTCATTGACAACAATCCAAGCCAGACCTTTTGCACGATATGTTTTCACAAATTCAACCAGAGAATCGATTTTCTTTCTGGGGAAAGAACCGCAGCCTTTTGCGTTGATGGCGCGTACGCTGCCGCCAGCTTCCAGTGCGGATTTGAATACCACAAAGTCTGTGCCGGCTACCACATCGGAAATGTTTACCAGTTCCATGCCGAAACGTACGTCGGGCTTATCGGAACCGAAGCGTTCCATAGCTTCTTTATAAGTCATGCGCTGCAGAGGCAGCTGCACATCTACATTCATGATGTCTTTAAATACTTTCTGCATGAGTCTTTCGTTGATGTCGATGATGTCGTCCACATCAATGAAGGACAGTTCCATGTCCACCTGTGTGAATTCAGGCTGTCTGTCTGCACGCAGGTCTTCGTCACGGAAGCATTTTGCAATCTGATAATAACGATCCATGCCGGAAACCATCAGCAGCTGTTTGTAGAGCTGAGGAGACTGAGGCAGACCGTAGAAGTTGCCGGGATGCACACGGCTGGGAACCAGATAGTCTCTGGCGCCTTCCGGTGTAGATTTGCCCAGGATAGGTGTTTCGATTTCCAGGAAGCCTTCGTTGTTCAGGAAGGCACGGAGAGCCTGTACCACCTGATGACGCAGAACGATGTTCTTAAGCTGGCAAGGTCTTCTCAAATCCAGATATCTGTATTTCAGACGCAGATCGTCTTTGACTGTGATATTGTCCTCAATCTGGAAAGGTGTTGTTTCAGATTCAGACAGGATACGCAGTTCAGAAGCAATGATTTCGATTTTCCCTGTTTTCATGTTAGGGTTGATATTGCCTTCTGTTCTAGCGGTTACAATACCGCGTACAGCCAGTGTGTACTCACTGCGAACGGTTTCAGCTTTTTCAAAAATTTCTTTGGGTGCGGTATTGCCGTCGATGGCAATCTGTACCAAACCTGTTCTGTCACGCAGAGCGATGAAGATCAGCTGACCCAGGTCACGGCGACGCTGTACCCAACCCATAACGGTCACTTCCTGACCAATCATGGTTTCATTGACATGGCAACACATGTGGCTTCTTTTCAAGCCGGTAATTGATTCTCCCATATTGATAAATCTCCTTACAGATAAAAATTTTCCTCTACTATCATACCATTTTTGCGGAAAAAGTAAAGTTTAACCGCAAAAAAACATGGGTTTTCTGCGAAAAGGCGTTAAAGCGTGTTCTTTTCCACCTTTTGAACAAAATCCACAAGGAGTTTTGCACAGTCTTCCACGCCCCAAAGGGAGCTGTCCACAGATAAATGATAGTTTTCCGCACTGCCCCAGCTGCCGCCTGTGTATTTTTTGTAATGTCTTGCTCGTTCTTCATTGATGGTGCGTACTTTTTCCGCCGCTTCTCCTTCGGTCAGTCCATAGCTGGTCACTGCTCGCTGTCTGCGGAATCCTTCCGGCGCATGGATGAAAAGACGGATGGTATGAGGACGATGACGCAGGATCACATCCGCACAACGTCCTACAATGACACAGCTTCCCTTTGCTGCAATTTCGGAAATGACTTTCCATTCTGCCAGAAACAATCTGTCTGCCGGCGGCACATCCTCACCAGAATAAGCATAGAACTGCGCCAACACTTTTTGCAACACGGGATTATGTACCGCCTGTTCATTTTTCTCTACAAATTCTCTGGAAAAACCGCCTTCTTTCGCAGCCATATTAATGATACTTTTGTCATAGAAAGGAATACCCAATTCTTTTGCCAACGCTTTGCCAATGTCGTGTCCGCCGCTGCCGTATTCTCTGGCAATGGTGATGACCAGACCATTCTCTGGTTCTGTCTGTTGTTTTACTTCTTCAGATTTCTTTTCACCAAAAAGTAATCCGGGAAGGAAAGAAAGTTTTCTGCCATAAAATCCAGCAATGGTACCGATAAGCAAAGCGGAAATGATGGTACCTTCTCTGACACCTTCCAGATGGTGGAACAATACCAAAGAAATCACTGCCGCACCGATGGACATGCTGGCGTCAAAGCATACTTTTGTTTTGCCAAATTCCCGGTTGAAAGCGGTACAGACTGCCTTTACAAATCCTTCCCCGGGCAGCATAACCACGTTTGCCAGTACTTCCGTATAAACACCAAAGCCCAGAATCAAACATCCCATGAGCAAAGAAACCAGCTTTGCCGGATAGCTCTGTGGTGCCAGAAAGAACAGCAGATTCATAGAAATGTCAATGAAATACCCAAAAATCAAAGATACAGGTATCTGCAATAACTGTATCTTTTCAAATCTGCTCCGCAGCAATAAAATCTGCAACAGAATCAAAAATACACTAAATGCCACCGTAAATTCCCCTAATGTAAAGGGGAAATATAAACTCAATGTATAAGGGATGCTGGATATGGGGGATGTTCCCAAATCCGCCTTTGTAATAAAACTAATCCCCAGCGCATTGATGAATAGCCCAATAAAAAATACTATATACCGTTTTGCTTTCTCCATTATCTTTTGTTTCCCTTCGTCATGTTCTCGTATATTTTTTGCAGCCCTTTTAAAAGAATGGCTTTTTCTTCTTCTGTAATCCCCTCCAATGCCTGTTCCTCACAGGATTTTAGAATGGGGCGTACTGTTTCGGCGGCAATCTTTTTTCCTTTTTCTGTCAAAAAGACATACTGAGATTTCCGATTGCCTTCTTTTACATGTTTTTCGATGAGCCCAGCCTCATCCATCCTGCGGAGGATTCCCGTTACTGTCGCAGCCTCCAAATGAAAGGCTTCTCCTAACACTTTCTGTTCGCAGCCATCATGACTGAGCAGATAATCCAGTATTTTTGACTGTCCCGGCAGAAGCCCCTGCTCTGCCGCTTCCAATACCACCTGTTTTTGAAACACTGTCTGCGCCAAAAGCAGGCAGTGATGAAAACTATGATCCATAAAACACACCTCTTTTTTGTTTAGCTTGCTAAATATATTATGGACCTTTTTCTCAATCTGGTCAAGTCACATTTCCCAATTCCGGTTGTAAGTTTTTTGTATTTATTGTATAATAAAAGTAATAAAATTTTGGAAAAACCGTTCCATTTTTGGGCTATGCGGTACTTTGGAGGGGGAGTCATTATGGACCATAAAATCATCACCATCAGCCGCCAATATGGCAGTGGCGGCAGAATCATCGGGAAAAAACTTGCGGACGAACTGGGCATTCCTTTTTATGACAATGAACTGATCAATCTGGCGGCAGAAAAAACCGGTCTGTCTAAAGAATGCTTCAAAGAAGCGGAATCTGTTTCCACTGGCAATCTGCTCCTTTCTTTAACCACTTTAACACCTACGGTAGATTCCTATGGTCTGCCTTTGAACGAAAAAATCTTTCTGGTACAGTCTCAGGTCATCAAAGAAGTTGCGGAACAGGGCAGCTGCGTCATTGTTGGGCGTTCCGCGGATTATGTTCTGTCTGAAAATCCCAACTGTATCAACGTATTCATCCATGCGGAACTGGAAGACCGTGTAAAACGCGCTGTTGATCTTTACGGACTGGACGCGAAAAATGTGGAAAGCGCTGTTTTGAAAACAGACAAAAAGCGTGCTGGATACTACAACTATTTCACAGGCAGAAAATGGGGTAAACTGGAAAACTATGACCTTTCCATCAATACCTCCAAAATCAGTTTGGATGATGTGGTAGATATTCTGAAAACTTATGTAGAAAAAAGATAATTGACAGAAAACAGCATGGAAAACCATGCTGTTTTTTTTACAGAAAGGGGCTCCTATATGTTTGAACCTAAAATTGATGTACAGCAGGCAATAACAGGATTGCGAAAACGAGAAAAAGGGCTGATTACATACGAAAAAATCATGTCCTCTTATAAAAAAATCAATCTTTCGGAAGATATGGCTTTTCAAAAACTGTTTAACGGCTTTTACCGCATCCGCCGCAACGAAGATTGGCGAAAAATTTACTATGAGAATTTCGAAAAATGGAAAAACGAAAGCACTCCCACCTTCCCTCTGATTCTGGAAACCCTTTACCACCATACAGGGCGGGTAGAATGTTCCTTTTCCAGCAAAATGCTGGCAACTTTATGCCCCGATTTTCCCATCTGGGACAGCATTGTTCTGGATCGCCTGCAATTGCGCCTGCGTGGTACCAACTGTGGAGTAAAATTCCAAAACGCCATTCCTTTATACGAACATATCCTCCAATGGTATCAGGAATTTTTGCCTACCCAAAGGGCAAAATCATACATAGCCGCTTTCGATTCAGCTTTTCCTCAATACAAACACTTTACTCCCACAAAGAAAATAGACTTTCTCCTTTGGGCAAGTCCCAAAACGAAGTAAATCAAAAAGGGATAAAACCTTAGGGGCATCTTCAGAAGAAAACAAAGAAAGCCGAAATCCTTATCATGACAAAGGATTTCGACTTTCTTATGATATTGAGATTTTATTTGATCTGTTTTCTTCTGAAGACAGCCGTCGCAATTCCTCTTAAGAAATCAAAGAAGCAAAAATCAATGTTTTCTTAAGAGGAAGTTGCTTTTCGGTTTTATCCCTTTTTTGTACTCATTATTTCTGAAGCTGTGCCAAACGTTCTTCCACCTGTGCCAGTGTTGCTTTGTATTTTTCTTCTTTTGCCTTTTCTTCGTCAATGACTTTCTGAGGCGCTTTGGATACGAAGCCCTGGTTTGCCAGTTTCTTTTCGACTCTTTCGATTTCTTTGAGCATCTTTTCTTTTTCTTTTGTCAGACGCTCTACTTCTTTTTCAATGTCAACCAGTTCTGCCAGAGGCATGTAAATGGTTGCGTCGCTGGTCACTACGGATACAGCGTCTTCACCAATGCCTGCTTTGTCAGCCTGTACAGTTACTTCGCTGGCATGACCCAGTGTTTTGAAGAATACTTTGCTGTGTTCAAAGATATTTCTTACTTCTTCCTTATCGGAAACAACATATACCTGAACCTTCTTGGAAGGCGCAACATTCATTTCCGCACGGATGTTACGGATGTTACGAACTGCTTCCTTGATGGTATCGATTTCTTCTTCGTTTTCTTTGTAGTTCCATTCTTCTTTATAAACAGGCCAATCGGAAATCATGATGCTTTCTTCTTCGTCCTGAATATGCTGGAACAGTTCTTCTGTGATATATGGCATGAAAGGATGCAGCATCTTCAGTGCGTTGATGAGAACAGTTTTCAGTGTCCACAGCGCTGCTTCTCTTGTGTTGTCGTCTTTGTTGTACAGACGAGGTTTTACCATTTCAATATACCAGTCACAGAATTCATCCCACAGGAAATCATAAATCTTCTGTGCTGCCAGACCCAGTTCATAGTGTTCCAGATTTTCGGAAACATCTTTTGCCAGTGTGTTGACTTTGGACAGAATCCATTTATCCGCGGATGTGAGCATCAGCAGTTTTGTTTCCTGTTTTTCGTCCATGTTCATCATCACGAAACGGCTTGCGTTCCAGATCTTATTGCAGAAGTTGCGGCAGTTGTCCAGTCTTTCCCAATAGAAACGCATATCGTTACCGGGTGCGTTACCAGTGATCAGCATCAGACGCAGAGGGTCAGCGCCGTAGTTTGCGATAACTTCCAGAGGATCGATACCGTTGCCCAAAGATTTGGAGAACTTTCTGCCCTGATCGTCACGGATCAGACCATGGATCAATACATCATGGAAAGGTACTTCGTGCATATTTTCCATACCAGAAAATACCATACGAACAACCCAGAAGAAGATGATATCATAACCAGTGATCAGTGTGCTTGTAGGATAGAAGTGTTTCAAATCTTCTGTTTCATTGGGCCAGCCCAGTGTGGAGAAAGGCCACAGTGCGGAGCTGAACCATGTATCCAGTGTATCTTCATCCTGGTGCAGTTTTGTGCTGCCGCATTTTTCACATTTATCAGGTTCATGTTTGCTTACAGTGATATGACCGCATTCTGCGCAGTAGTAAGCGGGAATACGATGACCCCACCACAGCTGACGGGAAATACACCAGTCACGGATATTTTCCAGCCAATGCATATAAACTTTACCGAAACGATCGGGAACAAAACGCAGTTTCTGCTGTTCATATACTTCCATAGCAGGTTTTGCCAGTTCGTCCATACGTACGAACCACTGCAGTTTGATCAGGGGTTCGATGGGAACATTACATCTTTCATGGCAGCCTACTGCATGAGTGATGTCTTCGATTTCTACCAGATAACCCTGTTCTTTCAGGTCTGCTACCACTGCTTTTCTGGCTTCTTTTCTGTCCATGCCCGCATATTTGCCTGCTTTTTCGTTCATGGTACCATCGTCGTTCATGACATTGATACGAGGCAGGTTATGACGTACGCCAACTTCAAAGTCGTTCGGGTCGTGGGCAGGTGTGATTTTTACAACACCAGTACCGAATTCACGGTCAACATATTCATCTGCCACAATGGGGATTTCCTTATCCATCAGAGGCAGGATACATGTCTTGCCGATGAGGTGCTGATAACGTTCGTCATCAGGATGAACCGCAACAGCAACGTCGCCCATCATGGTTTCGGGACGTGTGGTTGCCAGACGCAGTCTTTCATCAGAGCCTACGATGGGATATTCAATGTGGTAGAAATGACCTGCTGTTTCCACATGATTTACTTCCGCGTCAGAAATAGTGGTCTGACACTCAGGGCACCAGTTGATGATCTTTTCACCACGATAGATATAGCCTTTTTCATACAGACGGCAGAATACTTCCAGAACGGCGTCGGAGCAACCTTCGTCCATGGTGAAGCGTACGCGTTCCCAGTCACAGGAGCAGCCCAGTTTCCGCAGCTGATTCAGGATGATGCCGCCGTATTCTTCTTTCCAAGCCCATGCCCGTTCCAGGAAACCATCACGGCCTACATCGTCTTTTGTCAGACCTTCGGAAGCCATTTTCTGTACAACCTTCAGTTCTGTGGAAATACTTGCGTGGTCAATGCCGGGAACCCACAGTGCATTGAAGCCAGCCATTCTTTTCCAACGGATCAGGATATCCTGCATGGTGTTGTCCAGTGCATGACCCATGTGCAGCTGCCCAGTAATGTTCGGGGGCGGCATTACGATACAATAAGGTTTTTTGCTTTTATCGATTTTTGTGTGGAAATATTTTTTTTCCATCCACATGGCGTAGAGTCTGTCCTCTACTGCTGCGGGATCAAAATTCTTTGCCAGTTCTCTCACAGTTTCTCCTCCTTCGTCATAAAAAAAGAGCTTTCCTCCCAAAGGACGAAAGCTCGCGGTACCACCTTATTTCCCGCCAAAAAAATTGACGGACACTCACGGTCTGTAACGGAACCACCCGTTTCCGCCTACTCTTTGTTCAGCGGAACAGCTCCAAAGCTACCTTCTGCGTGCCTGCTCCCGAAAAACCTCGCAGCCCATGGGTTTTTCTCTCTGCCGGGACGGCATCCGCATACTCCTCTTTTTCTTTGCTTTTGCTGTATGGAATCTTATACTTTAGCATTTTAGTCAATACGACCAAATTTGTCAATAGCTTTTTGTAAATTATTCTGTATTTGTGAGGAGTAGTATTAAGTTGCAAGGTTCAAATGAGCCTTCGCAACTTATTTTTTTTACCACGGAGGACCCTAAAAATGAAGAAAATGACTATTAGAAAAATGCTTGAAAGAATCGTCGTCGCAACTAACAAACGCAGAGCGAAGAATATAGTTCTGGTCAGCACCGACGGCGAAATCGTGGAAGCGGAATTCGCTGTGGACCTGATCCGAACACTGACAGACTGGAATATCCTGTGGGAAGTAACCGTCATTTCTGAAAAGTTTTACGAAGACCGTTTCGTCGTAATCTTCGACCCAAACATTAAACAGGTCAACGGCGATCCTGACAAGGGCGATACGTGGTTATAAGGCCGCAAGCAGAAAGGAGCGTGAGAACGTGGCAGTTTATAAGTCTATCACCTTCGACAACAGAAAGAAAATCGCGGCCCTGTACGCGAAAGGAATGTCCATTTCCGACATTTCTGACGAAGTGGGCGTCGCCCTTCGAACACTGTATGTCGAACTGAAACGCGGCGCGACTGGGAAACTGGATCAGAACCAGCGACCGGCCTATGATCCGGTACTGGCACAAAGAACCTACCAGGAAAACATTCGCCGTCGCGGCAGTGGTCCGAAAAGAAAGGAGGTCAAGAAATGACACCGGACAGAGCAACCAGGCGGAAACGACGCCGAATCCGTCTGGCGATCAGAAGGACGTCAGCCCTGGCGGCGGCTATTGCCTTCTTCTTTGCCTGGGGAACGATCGGCGCCATAGAAACCGACGCGGTGTCCCTGGTAGAAGGAACGGTCAGAACCTTCGGCCTTCTGTTCATTGGAACCGGCTTCGCCTTTGTAGGTGGCGCCTTCCGAAATCCTACGGAAAGGAGGTCAAAACATGAAGTACACCGCGACACTGTCGGCCGTCCAGGTCGGACAAGCCGTCAAAAGTCTTCTTCTGCTTGGTGAACGCAAGATCATCATTGAAGAAACAGAAAAAGACCGTTTCGTCGTCACCACAACAACCGAAACGGCCCTTTCAAAAAAGTCTACGAACAGTATATCACGAAAAGGAGTGAAAAACAATGGCTAAACTGAATTTTTATGACACCGACGCCGTGAAGGCGTTCGTCCTGGATATTTTAATCGAAAACGCTGAACTGAAAAGCGATCTGGACTATGAAAAGAAGTGTTCGAACGACTGGTTCGACCGCTACAAGAAAGCCGATCAGCAAGTGAAAGACCTTGAAGCGAAGGTCGCTACCCTGGAAGGAGGTTCCGAAAATGAATAACACCCTGTACGAAATCACTGACAAGTATTTGAAGGTCCTTGACAACCTGGAAATCGACGAAGAAACCGGCGAAATCCTGAACGCCGAAGAACTGGACGAACTGTCCGGAGCCTTCGAAGAAAAAAGCGAAGCTGTCGCTTGCTACATCAAGAATTCCGAAGTCTTTATCGGCGACCTGAAAGCCGAAGAAGCCAACCTGGCAAAGCGCCGCAAGCAGACCGAAAAGCGGATCGACTATTTGAAAAATGTCCTGACCGCGTGTCTGGACGCCGCCGGCCGTGACAAGGTCGAAACCACAAAGGTTCGCGTTTCCTTCCGAAAGTCTGTGGCCGTAAGCATTGACGACGAAAAGGCCCTTCCGGCTGACTTCGTTGTTGAAACCGTTACAACGAAACCGGACAAGACCGCGATCAAGAAGGCGATCCAGTCCGGCCAGGAAGTGTCCGGCGCTTCCCTTGTGGAGAACCGAAACCTTCAAATCAAATAAGGAGGAACCGCAATGAAAGAATTTTCGATTCCCCTTCTTACCGAACAAGACATTGACTGTCGCGTTCAGTCGGTCAGCAAAGCAAAGACCGGCCGCGTCGGCGCCGTCCTTCTGCTTTATAAGGACGCGCGCGTCGATATGCGAATCCTGGACCAGGTCTTCGGGCCTGGCAACTGGCAGAGAACCCACGAAGTAATCAACGGAAACCTGTTCTGCAATATCGACATCTGGGACGACGAGAAAAAGACCTGGGTCAGAAAACAGGACGTCGGAACAGAGAGTAACACCGAAAAGGAAAAAGGCCAGGCGTCCGACAGCTTCAAACGTGCCGGCTTCAACGTCGGGATCGGCCGCGAACTTTATACAGGCCCTTTCATTTATGTCGAACTGGCTGACGGTGAATTCTATCCCGAACGCCAGGGTCAGAAGGAAGTCTTCAAGTGCTACGCCAGTACAAAGTTCAAGGTATCGAAGATCGCCTATAACGAACGCCGCGAAATCTGTGACCTGGTAATCGTCGACCGGAACAATAAAGTCCGCTTCAATATGAACGGACACGCACCGGCACCACAAGCCACACAGAACGCCACGAACGGGCAGAAGGCCCAGGGTGGACAATCTACCAACCAACAGCAAAGAACCGCACCACAACCGCAAAACAGCGCCCAGACAGGCGGCGCCGCGTGTCCCGTGTGCGGCGGCCCTATCAGCGAAGCTGAACGCCGCTATTCCATGAACAAATTCGGCCGTGAAATGTGCCGCGCCTGTCAAAAAAACGCGTGAAAGGTGGTGTCATAAATGCCCAGCCGCATTTTGAAAGAATCAATATGTACGTCGGAAAGTCTGGCGTACTTATCGGCGGAAGCCGAAGTCCTATTCTATCGTCTGATCGTAAAAGCGGACGACTTCGGCCTGTATTACGGAAGCCCGAAAATCCTTGCTTTCCTTCTCTTTCCGCTGAACGTACCGACCGAAAAGAAGGTGTCTTCCTGGCTGGCTGAACTTGTGAACGGTGACCTTGTGGCTACATACAGAGGTGAAGACGGTCGGCAATATCTGAAACTTCTGTCCTGGGACAAACACCAGAACAGGCGCGCAACAAAACCCAAATACCCACTACCGCAAGAATTTGATAACACTTGCAGTCAAGAGGTATCAAGTGATAATTCTGACACTTGCGCGCAAATGCAAGCAGATTCTTCCGTAAACGTAAACGAAAACGTATTCGAAAACGGAAACGAGAAACGAAAACGAGTATCGGCGCAACGCGGCGCCGGAGTGGACGACGCTTTTGACCAGTTCTGGTCAGTCTATCCACGAAAAGTCGGCAAGAAAGACGCCGTGAAGGTCTGGAATCAAATTCGCCCTAACCCAGACTTGACAAACCAGATCGTCCAGGGTGTGGAGCGCTGGAAGCGTTCTGAACAGTGGACAAAGGACGACGGCCGCTTTATTCCATATCCGGCGACATTCCTTCGCGGTGAACGCTGGAACGAATATGACCGCGCCGAAGTCATACCGTCCCCGAAGCCGGCCACCGTCAAGAACTACGACGACGG
Organism: Clostridia bacterium; assembly: GCA_022786605.1. GTDB lineage: Bacteria > Bacillota > Clostridia > Lachnospirales > Anaerotignaceae > Anaerotignum. The sequence goes on from JALFWW010000009.1 coordinate 143,943, forward strand.
CGAAGACTTCCTGGACGGCGGTGAATAATCATGGCCGACAATATCTGGACGGCCACTGTCGAAGGTATCGCCGCCAGAGGTAGGGCGAACAACGGCGCCGAAGGCGACTACCGCGACGAAGAAGGCTTCCTGTGCTGTGGCAAGTGCCGAACCAGGAAAGAAGGCGACATCACGATCGGCGAAAAGACGCTTCGCGTTCCGCACCTGTGCAAGTGCGAATCAGAAGCCAGCCGCCAACGTGAAGCCGAAGAAAAGGCCGCCGAATTCCGGAAGCAATGCGAACGACTTCGCAAAGACGGAATCACTGATCCGTCGTACCTGTCCCAGAACTTCACCCAGGACGACAACCGAAACGCCAGAATTTCCGACGTGTGCCGCCGCTATGTGGAACACTGGCCGGAAATGAAGGCCGACAATATCGGAATCCTGTTTTATGGCGGCGTCGGGACCGGAAAGTCCTTCCTGGCCTGTTGCATAGCAAACGCCTTGATCGACAAACAGGTCCGCGCCAGCGTGACGAACTTTCCCCGAATCCTGAACAAACTTCAAGGCTTCGGCGAAGATAAACAGGAATTCCTGGACAAGCTGTCCCGATATGACCTTCTTGTCATCGACGACCTGGGCGTCGAAAGGGACACGTCCTACTCCGTGGAACAGGTCTTCAACGTCATAGACGCCAGAAGCCGCACCGGAAAGCCCCTGATCGTCACGACAAACCTTTCCCTGGCCGACCTTCAAAACCCGTCGTCCCTGGGATATGCCCGAATTTATGACCGAATTCTGGAAATGTGTCCGATCAGGCTGAAACTGGCCGGCGATTCCAGAAGAACCCAGAACGCACAAGAACGCCGTGACAAGGCGAAGCGCCTTCTGGGGCTTGAAAGGACGTGACAGAGTGAAACACTATAAACTGACAATTCCTGGCCTTCTGCCAGGACTGAACGAATATGTGGACGCTGAACGCGGCGCAAAAGGCAAATACAAGGCCGCCGCTATGAAGAAACAGGCCGAAAACGTGATTGGCTACATGATCAAGACCCAGCTTCGCGGCGTCCGCTTCACCCGTCCCGTGGTGATACATTACACCTGGATCGAACCGAACCGCCGGAGAGATAAAGACAATATCGCTTTCGCGAAGAAGTTCATTCAGGACAGCCTTGTCCACGCCGGCGTTCTTCAAAATGACGGCTGGAAACACATTGAACACTTTACCGACGACTTCGCTGTGGACCCGAAGAACCCCCGTGTCGAAGTCGTAATCGAAGAATTTGAAGGAGGAAACAAAAAATGACTGTACGCGCAAAACTGAAAGACCTTGCACCTGGAACCGTATTCAACGCCGGACCGATCGACGTCCGCGTCCTGGAACACTTCGCCGACGGAAGAACCCTTCTGATCGCCGATACCTGTATCGCTGACCGCCACTTCGCGGATCAGCCGTTCAAGACCAGACCGGAAAAGCCGGCCGCAAATCCGAACGACTGGCGCTTTTCAAACCTGAATCGTGAACTGAACACGGAATTCCTGGCCGCGTTCGACCAGACCGAAGGCCCTATCCGTTCAAAGGACATCTTGACGGCTGACTGGTCCCTGGCTGACCATGAGGGCGGCGAAGGTTACGGAATTATTCAGGCAAAGATCGCGCTTCTGACGCAAACCATGTATGAGAAATACGCCGATCAGGGCCTTCTTGAACTTGACGACTGGTGGTGGCTGATCACCCCGTACGCCAGCTACGCGAACTTTGCGCGCGTTGTCGGCACGGGCGGCAGTCTGAACTACGGCATCGCGTACTTTGGCAGCGGTGGCGTTCGGCCGGCTTTCTTCGTGGAATCTGGGATCGCGTTATCCGTGGAGCCTGACCAGGTTGAACTTTCCACTTCCGCCCTGTTGGCCGAATTCACTTCGAAACAGCTTGTCGAAGAAGTCCTTCGCAGAATTGCTGAAGGTCAGGAAGACGGTGACGACAATGAAGAAGACGACTTTTAAGCAATGCGCCGCCGGCGACGTCTTCGAACATCAGGGACAAGCCCTGATCAAGACCACGAAGCCGAACACAGCGGTCAACCTGAACAGTGGCGCCTTCGCGCACTTTCACGACGGTTCCCTGGTGGATAGAAGCGACCTTGTCCTGATCCACCAGGCGGACCTTCCGTCCGAAATGCCGGACAGCCTGAAAGGAGGTCGAAACAATGGGTAACAAATCCGCCCTTCAACTGGAAGTCGAAAAAGAAATGGGCTTCGAAATCGACGAAGACCTGTTCGCATACTTAGAGCATTACGCCAGAAGAAAACTGGAAGTCGCCAACAAAAGCGCCGGCCGCGCCTGGGGCGAAGACGGCTACGGCGACGAATACCTTTCACTTCTGATCCCTGACGTGATCCGTGAAATGGCCTTTTCTGCTTACTATGACAGACGGTCAGCGGAAAACCTGGCCGCCAGAAAGGCGGTGTCGTGATGAAGAAACTGAATGTTTTATCATTATTTGACGGGATCGCTTGCGGTCGTGTGGCACTTGATCGCGCTGGAATACCTGTGAACAGGTACATAGCAAGCGAAATCGAACCGAACGCCATTCGCGTTTCTATGACAAACTGGCCGGATATTGAGCAGATCGGCGACGTGACTTCTGTCAAAACGAAAGGACTTCCGGAAATAGACCTTCTAATCGGCGGAAGTCCGTGTCAGGGATTTTCGGCAAGCGGAAAAGGATTGAACTTTGTAGACCCACGAAGTCGCCTATTTTTCGAATACGTTCGAATACTTAAAGAAACACACCCGAAATATTTTCTTCTGGAAAATGTGAAAATGAAGAAAGAATGGTCAGATATTATCACCGATTATCTTGAAGTAGAGCCGATCGAAATAAATTCCGCCCTTGTATCTGCACAAAATAGAACGCGCCTTTATTGGACAAACATTCCGAATGTGACACAGCCGGAAGATTGTGGAATCTGTCTGATTGACATTCTTGAAGACGCCGAATGGAAACAACCTGGCGCGATTAGAGGTCGACGGCTAAATAAGGGCGTAATTGTTGGTCGAAGACTTAACGAAGAAGGACACCGCCAGGACTACAACAAAGACATTCCGATCACACAATGCCTGGAAGTGAGGGCGACGAATACAAATAAGTCGAACTGTATAACTACCGTCGACAAAGATAATGTTTTGACACCGCTTCCGCCAGGGCGTTACCCTGACGCGTTTAAGAACAAATTACCATTTAGGTATTACACAACAAAGGAATATTGCAGACTTCAAACCTTGCCGGACGACTATGTAAACATGATTCCGGAAACGCAAGCACGAAAGGCGCTGGGGAACGCGTGGACAGTAGACGTTATCGCCCACATTCTTTCAGGTATTAAAAAGGACGGTGATTCCGAATGATACCGTTTCCGAAAAAGAAGTATTCTGTCATATACGCCGATCCGCCGTGGAACTACGCGGCTGGTGGAAAGACGCGAAACGTCGAAAGACACTACCACACAATGAAGCCGGAAGACATCTATTCCCTTCCGGTTCAGGATATAGCCGAAGACGACTGTCTTCTGTTCCTGTGGGCCACATTCCCGAACCTGGACGTCGCCCTGGAAACGATCCGTCGCTGGGGCTTCCAGTACAAAACAGCCGCCTTCGTCTGGGTGAAGCGAAACCGGAAATCGCCTTCCTGGTTCTGGGGCCTGGGGAACTGGACACGCGCAAACGCGGAAATCTGCCTTCTGGCCACAAAAGGCAAACCGAAGCGCGCGTCAGCGTCAGTCCATAGCATAATCGACGCCCCGATCGGCCGTCACAGCGAAAAGCCGGCCGAAGCCCGTGACAGGATCGTTCAGCTTGCGGGGGGGATCAATGATCGAACTATTTGCAAGAAAGACCGCCCCTGGCTGGGATTCCTGGGGCGACGAAGTGGAAGGCGGTGAAAACAAATGACAAGACTGAAAAGGTTCAAGATCGGACTGTTTACAATCACCCTGGGAATGGTCCTGGTGGGCGCGTCCTTCGCCCTGGCTGACGATAAAGCAGTCGCCGAAGGAATTATCCTACCGGAAGAATTAAACGAAACCACGGCCATTCTGACGCCGTCTGTGGCCATTGCAGAAAATGAACCAACCACACAGCCGGAGGAATGGATCGACGCCGTGGCGACGGCTTACTGTCCTTGTGAAATATGCTGTGGAAAATGGGCGCTGAATCGCCCTGACGGTATCGTCTACACGACCAGCGGAGCCATAGCCGAAGAAGGTGTCACAATCGCGGCCGACTGGTCCGTGTATTCGCCAGGTACTATCCTTTACATAGAAGACATAGGCGAACGGACCGTCCAGGATCGCGGACCTTTGCGGACACCTGGGAATCGACCTGGAAGAAGTAATCGAAATCAAAATGGCCTACAATGAAGGCCGCCCGTACAAGCACGGAAAGAAATTCTGATCCCGAAGGGAGGAAACACAATGAATCAGTGTCAACTTATGGGGCGCCTGGTACGCGACCCCGAACTGAAATACACGCCACAAGGAACGGCCGTCACGTCGTTCACCTTGGCCGTCGACCGCCGTTTCAATCGCGACAAGGCCGACTATATCAATATTATCGCGTGGCGCCAGACCGCCGAATTCGTCGCGAAGCACTTCGCCAAAGGCCAGCGCGTCGCAATCGTCGGAAGCATACAGACCCGATCCTGGGAAGATAACGACGGTGGCAAACACAAGGCCGTCGAAATCGTCGCCGATTCTGTCTATTTTGCGGACGCCAAAAAGGAAAGCGCCGCCGGAAGCTACGCCGAAAGCGCCATGACGTCCGAAGGCTTCGAAGTGACCGACGAAGATATTCCGTTCTGAAAATAGACTGGGGAAAGGCGGTGAAGATACATGGACAAACCCAAAGAAAGCAAAGTCAGAACAAGGGTCATGGAAATCCTTCGGAACCATGATCAGGAAGCGCGTGTCATAGAAGCACAGATCGCCGCCGAAAAGGAAGCCCTGGAAGCCGACCTGGAATTCATTCTTGAATCGGCTTACCCGTCCAGTCAGTTATCCGACGCCGACGTCCGCGTCCAGTCTTCACCTGACCCAGACGGAAGACTGGTTCGCATGGTCGACAAGCGCGACCGAAGAAGACAAAGAGCAAACGAAGCGATCGGCAATCTGGAACGCCAACTTCAACAGATCACAGAAGTTCAAAACCTGGTCTATACCCTGGACACCCGTTCGAAATGCGTCCTTCTTGCCCTGTACTACCCTTACAGGTCATACGACGAAGCGGCCGAATTCCTTCAAGTCGAAAGGACAACCGTCTATCGACAAAGAGAAATCGCCCTGAACAGGCTTTTCGCCAGGGCTGAACGGTCAAAAGCCTTCCACGAATAAAAATTTATGCAACTATGTGCAACTGTTTGCAACTACTTGCAACTATGTGCAACTGTCAACGGGAAAAATATATGGTATAACATCATCGTGGACTTGCGCGTCCACCCTCCTATTGATATAGGGTACAGGAAGACGTTCCTTCGGGAGCGTCTTTTTTGTACCCGAATTCAGAGGAAATACCGAAAATCAGAAAGGAAGGTGTGAATCATGGCAAAGCTGACGCCGAAACAAGCCCGTTTCTGTGAAGAATATCTGGTCGACCTGAACGCGACACAGGCCGCGATCCGCGCCGGATATTCTGTCGAATCGGCTGGAAGTATCGGAAGTGAAAACCTGACGAAACCTGAAATTCGCGCGCGCATAGAAACCGCAATGGCCGAAAGGTCCAAAAGAACCGGAATCAACGCCGACCGCGTTCTTCGGGAACTGGGACGAATCGCCTTCGTGAATCCGAAGGACGTCATTGACTTACAGACTGCGGAAGTGAAGCCGGACACCAGCGACGACGATCTGGCGGCTATCGCCGGAATGAAAGTCAAATATGTCCCACATAAGGACTTCGACGAAAACGGCGATCCTGTCATTGAACAGGCAATCGAACGCGAAGTCAAACTATGCGACAAACTGAAAGCGCTTGAACTTTGCGGCCGTCACCTGGGAATGTTCAAAGACAATCCCGAAGCGAATGTCCCTGTAACGGTGGTGATCAATTATGACTACGGCGGCGAAGATTGAATTCAAGGCGGCGGCACAGTTTAACCCTGTCTTCCGCCCCGTCAACGAATGGCGCGGCCGATATAGGATTCTGAAAGGTTCAGCCGGTTCCGGAAAGTCTGTGAATATCGCCCAGGACTATATCGCGAAACTGTCCGATCCGGCCTATACCGGCGCGAACCTTCTTGTCGTGCGAAAGATTGAAGAAACAAACCGCGACAGTACCTTCGCCGAATTACAGGCGGCAATATACAGAATGTTCGGTCCCTATGCTGACCGCTTCTGGAAAGTGAATCTGAATCCGCTTGCGCTGGAATGTAAGATCACCGGAAACAGAATCATTTTTCGCGGTGTCAAGGATCAGCGACAGCGTGAAAAGGTGAAGTCGATCACCTTCAAGAACGGGAAACTGGTCTGGATATGGTGCGAAGAAGCGACAGAACTTCTTTCCGAAGACGTCGACATTCTGGACGACCGTCTTCGTGGTAATCTGAACGAACTGAATCCGAATCTGTACTACCAGATAACAATGACGTTCAACCCAGTCAGCGCGACGCACTGGATCAAAGGGCGGTACTTCGACAAGGCCGATCCCGACGTCCTGGCCCACCATTCAACATATAAGACAAACCGATTCATAGACCCAGCCTATTTTCGCCGTATGGAGCGACGCAAGGAAGAAGACCCCGAAGGTTATCGCGTCTATGGCCTGGGTGAATGGGGCGAACTGGGCGGCCTGATCCTGACGAACTTCGAAGTCCACGACTTCAAGACCGGAAAAGACAACTTCGACGCCTTCTATTATGGCCAGGACTTCGGCTATAACCACGCGGACGCCATTCTGGGCGTCGGCTGGAAAGACGGCGAAGTGTATATCTGTTCCGAAATCTATGTCTTTGAAAAGGACACCGAAGAAATTATCAGTCTGGCCAAACAGAACAAAGTCGACCAACGGATCGAAATGTTCTGCGATTCCGCTGAACCGGACAGAATTAAGACCTGGTCAAAGGCTGGCTTTCGCGCTTACCCTGTGAAGAAAGAGCCTGGAAGCGTGAAAGCACAAATCGACTGGCTGAAAGGCCGGAAAATCCACATTCACCCGTCATGCGTGAATGTACTGAAAGAAGTCCAACAATGGAAATGGAAAAAGGACCCGACGTCCGGTCTTTACATAGACGAACCGGTCGAATTTATGGACGACGCTATGGCCGCCCTTCGTTATTCGGTCGAACGTCTACGTCGTGGTTCTTCTATCGAAGTATTGAAGTGAGGTGTAAAAATGGCCGAATTATCTGTTATGGACCGGATCAATATGATTCTGTCCGACCCCGAAAAAGCTACAATGACGCTGGCCCAGATCGTCAGCGAAGAAATACGTGAATTCAAGGCGTCCCCTGAATACGCGATCATGCTTGAAGCTGAATCCTATTACAGGAACCGAAGCGACGTCCAGCGAAAGACGGTTGACGTTGCGAACCGTTCAAACACGAAGATCGAACACCCGATCTTGAAGAAACTTGTCGACCAGAAAGCGAACTACCTTCTGTCGAAGCCCTGGACGGTCGACACCAAAAACAGCGCATACGGCGAAGCCTTGACGAAAGTCTTCGACCAGACCTTCCGTCGGAAGATCAAATCCCTGGGAAAAGGCGCGATCAAGTCCGGTATTGCCTGGATTCAGCCCTATTTCAGGGACGGGAAACTGGCATTTATGCGTATTCCTTCGACCGAACTTGTCCCTTTGTGGCGCGACGCTGAACGAACGGAACTGGACGCCTTTATTCGATTTTATGACCAGGTCATTTATATCGGAACCAGGAAACACATAATCACACACGCCGAATTCTGGTGGCCTGGTGGTGTGAAATGGTTCAAGACGGACGCCTTCGCCGGAACCGGCGCCGGAAACTTCTATGTCGACAAAGAACACGGCGACGAAGCGTCTGACTATACGGAACCACACTTCGTCGTTGACAATAAGCCGTACAACTGGGAAGAGTGTCCGATCGCCTGGCTGAAATACAACGAAGAAGAACTTCCCCTTTGCTATTATATTAAGGACCTGATCGACGACATCAACTGGCAGACGTCCGTCACTTCCGATGTTCTTCGCGACGTGGCGAAGTTTATCTATATTCTTCGTAACTATGGCGGACAAGACCTGGCCGAATTCTTGAAAGACCTGAAAGAACACATGGCGATCAAGGTCACGTCTGACGGTGGCGTGGATAAATTACAGGCCGATCTAAATATCGACGCTGTCATGGCCTTCCTGGACAAACAGCGCCGCGATCTGTTCGACTTTGCGGCCGCTGTCGATACAAAGGACCCTGACCTGGGGAACGCCAGCGGAACGGCGATCAATTTCCGTTATATGGACCTTGACGCTGACTGCGATTCCCTGGGAACAGAACTGAAAGACACCTTCCGGCGTCTGAAACTGTTCATTGACGTTTACTTCCAGATCACCGGCCAGGGTGACTTCACGAAAGAAGAATTCGATATTGTCTTCAATATGGACCTTCCGGTCAACGAAACAGACATCATCAACAACGCCTTGAACAGCAACGGTCTTCTGTCGAAGCGAACGATCCTTCAAAATCACCCGTGGGTCACAGACGTCGACGAAGAACTGGCCAGAATCGACGAAGAAAAGAAAGCCGCTATGGAAGAATACGGCGACGGCCTTTTCAATCACGCTATGGGCGCCGACGACAGCCAGGAAGGCGGCGACAGCGCCGGCCTGAATGGTGGTGACGGCAATGACGAATAATGAAGCATACTGGACAGAAAGAGCCTTGAAACGCGCCGAAGAAGCCTACCTTCACGACGCGGCATTGACGGCGAAGCTGTTCCAGGAATACGAATCCGCCGCGAAGGCTATCAAGCGCGAAATCAGCGCCTTCTATTCGAAGTACGCTGGCAAGTATGGCCTTACATACGATCAGGCCGTCCGTCTTCTGAACCGGAAGGAATTCCAGGAATGGAAAGCAAGTCTGGCGGAATATGTGGACTATATCGCTACGATCCAGGACCCGAAGGTCAAGGCGCTTCTGACGGCACAACTGGACGCCCTGTCGGCGAACAGTTCTATTTCCCGACTGGAAGCCCTTCAAGGTCAAATCGACCTGATCCTGAATGACCTGTTTGACAAAGGTGTCGCACAAATGAAGAACCAGTTCGGCGACGACTTCGTCGAAGGTTATTACAAGAAATGTTATGACCTTCAATCCAGGGCCGGATTCTTCAACGAGATCGCAAAGATCGACTATGCGGCCATTGAAAACGTCGTTTCTTATCCCTGGTCCGGCGCCATGTTTTCCGATCGCCTATGGCAGAACAAACAGGCGCTTCTTTTCAACACCAGGGAAGTTCTGACCCAGGGACTTATCCAGGGAAAAAGCGTGAACGTCATGTCTTCCGCCCTGGCGGCCAAAATGGGCCAGTCCTACAAGAACGCCGAACGCCTGGTCAGGACAGAAACCGCGCATATTCACGCGGAATCAGATCGGGCCGCATACAAAGAAGCCGGCGTCGAACAATATGAATTCATAGCGACGCTGGAAGTCCGAACCTGTGACGTCTGCGGAAGCCTGGACGGGAAACACTTCAAAGTCAGCGAAGCGAAAGTCGGTGTCAATTATCCGCCGATACACCCGAATTGTCGGTGTACTACGGTAGAATATGACCCAGACGACGCCCTGGACTGGTATAATTCCGGTCAACCTATGCCGAAAGCCAAAACTTACGAAGAATGGTACGACGAACAGGTGGCCAGGAACGGTCAGGGATCGGTTGAGGTTGAGCGACAAAAGGTGTATAATAGAAAAGCAGACCTGGAACAGTTCGAAGCCTATTCCGAACGCCTGGGCGCTGACGCACCTTCTGACGTCGACACCTTCCAGCGCTTGAAATATAGCAAGCCCGACGAATGGTCCGACCTGAAAGGTCTTTATTCTTACAAAGGGCGCGTTCCGGAAGCGACGAAAGCCGACTTCCAGACGTACAAGAAGATCAAAGCTACCGGCATATATGGAACCGTCAGAGTTCCGGCCGCGAAGATTGATACTTCCGCCCTAACGCTTGACGTCGCGCACATAAACGAACGCCGCCACGGTGTCACCCAGGAAGAAGCCATTTCCTACATTAAGAACGCGGCGTTTTCCCTGAAAAGGCGTCACTGGACCGGTGAAACCTTCCTGAACTACTATTCAGAAGAAGGCGCTTCGTATGTGAGGACCAGCGACAACGTGATCCGGACTTCCTTCAAGAAGGACGAATTCGACAAAAAGACAAAATCCGCTATGGAGGTTTTGAAGAATGGAAAATAAAACTGTTTTCTGTCCTGTCCTTCAAAGACAGGTCAACGGCGACGACTGTTTCGATATTTCAATGGTCGCCGAAAAGACAACCCCCGACAGGTTCCTTCCGAAGGACTTGAAGCCGGAAGACTTCACGGACGGCAAGAAGGAAATCTGTTTGAAATGCAAATATCACCCTGAATAAGCGTCGATCGGATATTCCGACCGGCGTTTTCTTATGCGTTGAATCAGACATCACCCTTTTGGTGGTGTCTTTTTCATATAAAATAACAGCCGCACCCGTCCGGCGACCAGGCGGAACCGCAAAGCGTGTGGAAGTCACGATAAACACAGCGGAAAAGAAAGGAGAGATCACACATGATCATTGAAGGAATCAAAAATCTTCTGGGCGAAGACCTGACGAAACAGGTTGAAACAGCGCTGAAAGGAAAAGGCAAAGACGGAAAGGACGTCGACCTGGTTATCGGAAACGACGGAAGTTTCGTTCCAGCCGAAAAGTACAACGGCGCCAATAGCGGCAAGACCAGCGCAGAAAACGCATTAAAAGCCGCCGCCGAAGCGTTGAAGGCAATCGGCGGAAGTGGCGATCCGGCCAAGATCGCCGAAGACGTGAAGACGGCCCAGACCACTATCACAACCCTTCAAACCAACCATGACGCCGAAATCAAGAAGATCAGCAAGAATGCCGCCCTTCGAATGGCCCTGAACGGGAAAGTTCACGACCCTTCGGACATTATCGGCCTTCTGGACCTTGAGAAAATCGACGTCGACGACGCCGGCAACCTGAAAACAGACCTTGACGGCCTTTTGAAGCCTATCAAGGAATCGAAAGGCTATCTGTTCACTGAACCGGCGAAACCTGGCGCCCCTGAAATCAAAGGCGCAAAGCCGGCCGAGCCTGGCGCCCCTGGCGCACCGGCCGCAAAAGCAGACGGCCCCGTTTGCTTGTAAAAACACACAAACCAAAAATCAGAAAGGAATGATTTACAATGGCAAGAACAAAAGCAATCAGCCTGATCCAGTCCGGTTCTACGAAGGTAGACCTTGCCGAACTTTCCGGCCTTGTGATCAGCAACATTCAGAAGGACACCCTTTCCCAGGGCTTGAAGTCCCAGGCGTACACTGGCAATCCTGCCAGCGGTTCCGTCGAGTTTAAGCGCTTCAAGAACAGCGCTTCCCAGCCTTACGGTACGGCAAGAACTGCCGGCAAGGGCGACGCGATCACCGTTCCGCCTACTACCGTAAACCTTAACACCCACAAGGAGATCGTCGAAGAAGCCGCAAAGTTCGACCTTGACACTTTCGGCGTCGGAAACATCATGGCCAGACGTGCTGACAACCACGTCGACACTGTGGCGTCTGAATTCGATACCGCCTTCTTCGCCCAGGCAAAGGCCGAAGGTACTTCCTACACGCCGGCCAGCGACGCCGGAATCGAAGACCTTCTGGAAGGTATCATTCAGACTTTGGAAAGTGTCAAGAACGATTATGTTCGCGGCGTTCCCCGTAACATGATCCGCCTTGTCCTTGATCCTCTTACCTACGGCAAAGCCAGAAACTACCTTGACAAAAGCACCAACAACGCCAACGTGGACACGGCCGCCGAAGACTTCGCTATTTTCCACGGTGTAAGGGTATATTCTTCTATCAATCTGCCTGTGACGTCCGAAGCGACTTCCGACAGTAAGACGAAGACCACTACGGTTCACGCTATCGCCATGATCGAAGGCGCTATCGCACAGCCGGCGGTTATCTATCCTTACAAGGAGCCTGAAAAGATTCCTCTTTCCAACGACTATGGCGTGTCTATGTTCTTCGACTACGGCACGAAGGCCCTTACCCCTGACCTTATTTTCTGGTATGGAACTTCCGTCACTGCGTAAGTGACGGAACCTTTATAGGAGGTAGCAACATGAACACAAAATTCAAAAGTATTGTAACCGGCGCGATCCTGGAACCGAATTCCGAAATGGTCGCTGAACAGCTTCGAAAGAATCCTTCCTTCGTTGTCTATGACGGCCAGGAAGCCGCACAGGGCGACGAAAAGCCCCTGTCGAAGATGAACAAGGACGAACTTCTGAAAGTCGCCCAGGACGCCGAAATCGCGGTTCCTGACGGCGCCACAAAGGCGGAGATCGTCGAACTGATCAAAGCCGCACAGGGCGACGAATAAAGCGGAACCGCCGAAAGGTGGTGGAACTATGTTCGAACAGATTCTTTCGTCCCTGGACGGCCTGACTGATCTTGAACGTGCGGACGTCCTTCGCGTTCTTATGTCGAAGGACAGCCGCCTTTCTAAGGTCAAGGCCCTTCTGGGAATCACAACGACGGATCAGGACGACGTTCTGGAATTCGTTATTCAGACAGTCGAAGATATGATCCTGTCGTACATCAATCAGGACACCCTTCCGCCGCGTCTGGAAAACGTCTTGATCGTCATGTGTGTCAGCTATTACAAATCGGCCGGACTGGGAACCACGACGGCCGCCGTCGGTCCTGTGGCGTCTGTGAAGCGTGGCGACGTCCAGACTTCCTTCGCCACCGGTTCCGGTTCTTCTGGATCGGCGAACACCTTCAACCTGGGAACAGACAGCGGCGACTTCTTCGGGTGGAAAACTGTCCTGAACGAATATCGCGTGTTAAGGTGGTGATCCTATGGCCTTCGGAAACGCAAGCGCTGAACGCGCCGCAATCGAATTGACCTACGAAGACACCGCCACCGTGAGCCGTACAACGCCACAGAGAGGGAAAAACAACATTTCAGCGTCTTCCCCTTCTGTGATTTATGACGGTATCATTTGCGCGCTATCGTATACAGGTTCAGACAATAGCAGACAGACGGACGCACAGAACAACGTCGATTATGACGCTGTCATTTTCGCCAGTCCGGACCTTCTGGTCCTTCCTGGTGATACAATCGTCGTAAAACGGTTCGGACGGGACGATCCTTCCAGTGGCCGAAACCTGACCTTCGAAGTGATCGGCCGTCCTTCCGTCTATGCGACACATCAAGAAATCAAAGTAAAGGACGGTGATCTGGCGTGAGCGTGGACAATTCTGAACTTATGGCCTTCCAGAATCAGATTCAGGCGTTGAAAGACGACATTCCTGAAATAATGGACAGCCTGGCCGTCGGCGAAGGACGCTATGCGCGCGACCAGGCCCGTAAAATCTGCAAGGAAGAAAATATCGTAAACACTGGCGACTATCGACGCAACTTCAAAAGCGGAACAAAGGCGATCCGCGCCGGTAATTCGTACAAAATCGACGTCTTCAACAATCTTGACTATGCGAAGCCGCTTGAATACGGCTTCCGAAGTCACTTCGTTCCTGGCCACTGGGAAGGAAATTCCTTCAAGTACCAGAGAAACGACCCTGACGGCGGAATGTACGTCGGACCGGCCGGCGGCTATGTTCGCGGTCATTTCACCCTTCGGCGCGCTATAAGACGCACGAAGACAACCCAGGCGGTACGACTGAACCGAAAAATGGACCGGATCATTCGTCAACGCATGAATGGAGGTGGCACAGAATGACGCTGAACAACTTCCTTGAAGCTGTCGCCGAAAAACTTGTCGGCCTGTGGCCCGATCGACACGTATTCGTCAATGAAATCCCGAAGGATTCTGACGGGAATTTCTTCGTCGGAATTATCGAAGCGACACAGGAAAAGAAACTGGATCGGCGCCGCCGGCGTCATATCCAGATTGAAGTTCTTTATTTCCTGGCGTCGAAGGATAACCTTGACTTCAACGAATGGTCCGAAAAAATGCTGGACGAATTCGAATCCCTGACTGTGGTCGAAACAGAAAGCCGTTCCCGACTGGTTCGCCTGACGAACGTCACGGCCAGAAAGGACGACGACAGCCGCGTCTATCAGTTTCTTTTTGACGCGGACTTCTACTTTGTGATCACGCCGGAAGTGATTCCGACTATGTATTATCTGGACCAGGACAACACAATCAGATCGGAGGTAATCGAATAATGGCAACAAAGAAAAAGGCTGATTCCGTTGACCAGGCGGAACCTACTTTCAGCAAAGAACAACTGGTCAAATCCGAAACGCTGGGCCTTCCCAGGGACGCCGTGACGGCGATCCTGAAAGACGGCCAGCAGTACACACGGGAACAGGCGATCCAGCTTGTGACCGAATTTCTTGAAAGGAAGGTGTAACCTATGCCTATTGGTGGTGGTACTTTCACAGTACAGAACAAAATTCTTCCTGGCGCTTACATTAACTTCGTAAGCATGGGAACCAACGCCAAAATGGGAAGCCGTGGCGTCGCCGCCCTTCCCCTTGAACTTAACTGGGGACCTGACGACAAGGTCTTCACTATGACCGCGACCGACTTCAACGCGACCAGCTTGAAAGTTTTCGGTTACGATCCTACCGACGCGAATATTCTTCTTGTCCGCGAAGCGCTGAAACGCGCGAAGTCCCTTCTGATCTATCGCGTAAACGGTGGCGGCACAAAAGCCAGCGCAACCGTCGGCGGAATGACCGTCACCGCGAAATATGGTGGCACACACGGAAACGACATCATGGTCGCCGTGATCACCAACGTCGACGACGCGACAAAGGTCGACGTCGTTACCTATCTTGACGGCGCGGTTATGGATAGCCAGACCGTCGCGAAATCCGGCGGCGCCGCTTCCCTGGTAGCGAATGACTTCGTGACCTTCGGAACGGCGGCAACTCTTACGGCCGCAACTGCAACCGCCTTGACCGGTGGAACGAACGCCACTGTCAACGCCGCAAAGCACACGGCCGCCCTGAACGCCTTCGAAGTCGAATCCTTCAATGTGATCGGCTATCCTGGCACGAATACCGACGTCAAGGCCCTTTATGGCGCCTTTGTGAAGCGTCTTCGTGACGACGAAGGAAGAAAGATCGTCGGCGTCCTTCACGACTACGACGGCGACAATATGGGCCTGATCAACGTCAAGAACGGCGTTATCCTGGCCAACGGAACCACATTGACCGGCGACAAGGCCGTCGCCTGGGTGACTGGCGCTTCCGCCGGCGCGGAAGTGAACGAATCCCTGACAAATACGGCCTATGACGACGCTGTGGACGTCGATATTAAATATACGAAGTCCCAGTTCGAAGCCGCTATCAAGGCCGGCGAATTCACATTCTACGCCGACAACGGAAAGGCCCGTGTTCTGACTGACATCAACAGCCTTGTCACGATCGGCCAGAATATGTCTTCCGACTGGACGTCGAACCGCGTTGTCCGCGTTATGGACGGCTGGGCGAATGACGTCGCCCGAATCTTCGGCGAATCCTATATCGGTCTTGTAACCAACAGCGACACCGGCCGACAGCTTTTCAAGGCTGACCTTGTGGCGCTTGCAAATCAGTATCAGTCGATCGACGCAATCAGCAACTTCAAGTCCGACGACATCACTGTCAACCAGGGCGACGGAAAACGCGACGTCGCGGTCGACTGCGCTTTACAGCCGAACGACAGTATGGAAAAACTTTATATGACTGTCGTCGTAAACTAAGAAAGGGGTGACAGACAATGAAAACTTTGAACGCACCTGATACCATTTCCGGCAAGGAAGGCCGCGCCTATGCGAAA
This sequence comes from Clostridia bacterium, assembly GCA_022786605.1. GTDB lineage: Bacteria > Bacillota > Clostridia > Lachnospirales > Anaerotignaceae > Anaerotignum. The sequence goes on from JALFWW010000009.1 coordinate 159,940, forward strand.
ATCAATGGCAACAATGAAGAACTGTTCTACGCGAAGACGATCGAAGCGAATGTCGAAAAGAGCAAATCCGAAATCAAGGCGATCGGAAAGCGTATGACCGGCCACAAGACAACCGGCGCGAACGGTAGCGGTTCCATGACGCTTTACTATATGACGCCGCTTTTCCGTGAAATGCTTCGCCAGTGGAAGGAAACCGGAAAGGACGTTTACTTCGATATGGTGGTCGAGAATGACGACCAGGAATCTTCGGCCGGAAAGCAGACGGTTCTTCTTATGGACTGTAATTTGGATTCCGTCGTCCTTGCGAAACTGGACGGCGATTCCGACGACGCCCTGGACGAAGACGCCGACTTCACTTTCGAAGACTTCGACATTCTGACGCCGTTCACGAAGTTCTAAGCTATCAAAGGAGGAAAACAAAATGGGTAAATTACAGGAATTCCTTATGTCCAACCAGGACGATATTCAGGCAACAGCGGAAGTCGCGGTCAGCGGCTTCCCTGTCCCTTTCACGATTAAGTCGATCACCGAAGGCGAAAACAAGGCCATTCGTAAGTCTTGCCAGAAAATCACCTTCGACAAGAAGACACACCAGAAGACCACGGAAACAGATCAGGACCTTTACAACAACCGCCTTGTGATTGCGTGTTGTGTGGACCCGAACTTCAAGGACGCGGAACTTCAAGCGAAATTCGGTGTCATGGGCGCCGAATCCTTGATCGACGTCCTTTTGAAGCCTGGCCAGTTCGTCGATCTTCTTCTGGGTGTCCAGGAAGTCAACGGCTTTTCTGACGACGTGAACGATCTTCGCGAAGAAGCAAAAAACTAATCACCGGTGGAGGTGTGGACGCTGACGCGGACGGCGAAGCTGTCTACGCACATTACGCCTTGCACCGGTTGAAAATCCTTCCCAGTACGCTTGTAGCCCTTCCACTTCGGGAACGGGCTTTTATTTATGCTTCGATTGACCTTCAAATCGAAAAGGAAAAGAAAGAAGCGCAAAAAGCGAAACGGAAAGGCAAGAAAGGAAGGTGATGAACCGTGGCCGGTGTCGCTACACAAATGACCATTCGCGACGGTATGACTTCGAAGCTGAACCGAATCTTTCAGGCAGTATCGAGGACAAACCGCGCCCTGGAAACCACGGACGCACTGTCGGACCAGGTGAACCCTGGGGCCAACTTTGACAGGGCGGCTTCGGCCGCCGGTCGCGCTTCCGGCCAGGTTGATAATTTCAACAATCGCCAGCGCCAGTCAGAGGAAGGCGCCCGAAAGGTCGCTTCCGCCTGGGGCCTTGTAAAAAAGGCTATTGGTTCAGCCCTGGCGGCGATCAGTGTCCAGAAGGTGATCGAACTTGCGGACAGTATGACGTCGACCAGGGCCAGACTGGACATAATGAACGACGGACTTCAAACCACGGACGAATTACAGTCTATGATTATGAAATCCGCCAACCGGTCCCGAGCCGCCTATCAGACAACGGCTGACGCCGTTTCGAAAATGGGTATCATGGCAAAGGACGCCTTTTCAAACAATGACGAACTGATCAAGTTTACAGAATTGATCAACAAACAGTTCACGATCGCCGGCACTTCGGCCGCCGGTATCGACGCGGCTATGTTACAGCTTACACAGGCCATGTCTTCCGGTGTCCTTCGTGGTGAAGAATTGAACAGCGTCTTCGAACAGGCGCCGACAATCATTCAGACGATCGCGGACTATCTTGACGTACCTATCGGCAAAATTCGCGATATGGCCGCCGACGGTCAGATCACTTCGACGATCGTCAAAAATGCCATGCTGGCGTCTGCTGACGAAATCAACGCGAAGTTTGAATCTATGCCTATGACCTTCGCCCAGGTCTGGACAATCGCGAAAAATATCGCCCTGGAAGCCTTCACACCTGTTATTCAGGCGATCGGTTCCGGCGCACAATGGATTTATGACAACTGGTCCACTATCGCCCCGATCTTCTGGGGCCTGGCCAGTGCCGCCCTTGCCTATGCTGTGGCGCTGGGAATCCAGACGGCCGCGACCTGGATCGCAGACGGAGCCGCGAAGGCTTTCTTTACGACGCTTCTGACGAATCCGCTTTTCTGGATCGCCCTTGCGGTCGGCGTTGTCGTCGCCGCGCTTTACAGAATGATTCAGGCTGTCGGCGGCGTGAAAAACGCCTGGGAAATCTGCAAAGCGGCCCTTGTGGTCGCCTGGGCGGCCTTGAAGGTGGCGTTCTTTGCAACCTACAACTGGATCGCGAACCTGATCGACAAGCTGAAACTATGCTGGCAAAGGGCCGGCGTGGCCATAGCCGGATATATGGGCGATATGAAAGTAAACGTCCTGACAATCCTTCAAAATATGGTCAACGGCGCGATCGACATCATAAACAAGTTTATCGGCTTACTGAACAAGATTCCTGGTGTCAGCATTGACGCGGTCGAACAAGTAACCTTCGCCACGACAGCAAAGGCGGAAAACGAAGCCGCGAAGCAAGCCAGAGCCGACGCCTTGAACAAGTACGAATCGGACATCAAGGCCGCACAGGCCCAGCGTGACGCCACCTATTCGGCGGCGAAGAAAGAACTTGCTGACGCTACGGCCGCACTGTCTAAGACCTACGCCAACGCCAAAGCGGAAGCCGCACAGGCAAAGTCTGACGTCGGCGCCACGGACTGGAATGTCGACGGAACAAACGACGTCGGGAAAGTCGATTCTGTGGGATCGGTCGGAAAGATTGACAGCGACGTAAATATCGCCGATGAAGATCTGAAATTCCTTCGCGACGTGGCCGAAATGCGCTATGTCCAGAACTTCGTCACTTTGACGCCGACTGTGGCGGTTGAAGCCCAGATCAGCGAAAAGGTCGACGTCGACGAAGTCGTCGAACGAATCGAAAACAAGCTGGAAGACGAATTCACAGCGGCGGCGGAAGGAGTGTATAACTAATGAGCAACTACCGAATGACACTGATCGTCGGTGGACGGGAAATCAACATTCCCGTCCTTCCGGCGAAACTGAACGTGTCTTCGCCTGGGAAAAATGAGCGCGTGACAGTGCTTGACCTGGGCGAAGTCCTTCTTTTACGCAAAAAGGGCCTTCGGATTCTGTCCTGGGAAAGTTTCTTTCCGGCCGATTCCGCGCCGTACACTACCGGACAGGTTCGGGACCCTATTTCTATTATTCAGGCAATCCAGAAAGCCAGGGACAGCAAAACGCCGGTCCGCTTCCTGATAACAGGAACAGACCTGGACTGTAATATTCGAATGGGAATCGAATCCTTCGAATACGAAGAACGGTCCGGCGAACTGGGCGACTTGTACTATACGATCAAACTGTACGAATGGAAAGACACGTCGCCGAAGAAAATCGTTCTTCCGGAAAAGAAGAACACACCGGCGAAAACCCAGGAACCGGCCAGAGCCGGAAAGCCTGAAAAGAAATCGAAAACCTATACGGTCAAAAAAGGCGACTGCCTGTGGAATATCGCGAAGAAATTCTATGGCAAGGGAAGCGACTATACAAAAATCTACAACGCCAACAAGGGGACGATCGGAAAGAACCCGAATCTGATCTACCCTGGCCAGGTTTTCACAATTCCATAATGGCCATTCGTATTCAATACCAGAATAACGTCACAGGCGCGGCGTTCGATATAACGACGCTTGTCAGTGGCGCGAAATGGTCGACAAAACGGTCCGGTTCCCCCGCTTCCCTGGAACTGACCGCCATTGTCAACGACGAAATACAGTGGAGCCACGGCGGAATCGTCACCCTGTTAGACGATAAAACCGGACTGTTTTATGGCTACGTCGTAAAAATCAGCCAGAACGAAAAGGAACAGGTTCAGATCACGGCTTACGATCAGACCTGGTATTTGAAGAAAAACAAGGACACCTATGTTTTCAAGGGGAAACGTGCGGATCAGGTATTGAAGCAGATCGCCGAAGACTTCAAATTGAAAACCGGAAGCCTGGCAAACACCGGATATTCTATACCGTCTATGATTGAAGACGGCCAGACGCTTTTCGACATTGTCTTGAAGGCTATCGACTACACCCTGATCAATACAGGAAAAATGTTCGTCCTGTGGGATAACTTCGGGAAACTGACCTTGACAGACGTCGAAACGGCAAAACTGGACCTTTTTGTCGGCGACGGCAGTCTGGCGACAGGCTTCACCTACGAATCAGAAATTGATTCCGAAGCCTACAACAAGATCAAACTGGTCAAGGACAACAAGAAGACCGGAAAACGTGACGTTTATATCTTCCAGGATTCTAAAAATATGACCTTGTGGGGTATTCTGCAAGACTATGAAGTGGTTGACGAAGACATGAACGAAGCCCAGATCAAGAAACGCGGCGGACAAATGTTGGAACTATACAACAGACCGAAGCGATCTTTCAGCGTCAGCGCAATCGCGGACCTGTCAGTCAGAGCCGGCCGCGCCTTGTATATCGGGATCGGCGCCGTGGGCGTGAAATCCTTCTTCATAGTCGAAGAAGCCACGCACGACCTTTTGAAAGAAACAATGTCCTTGAAATTAAAGGTGGTGTAATATGGGACTTCTTGAAACTATGAAACAAGTCGCACAAGCGACCAACGACGCCGGTATGCCGACGGCTTTTCTGTTCGGTTCCGTGACGAAGACGTCGCCCTTGACGATCCGCGTCGACAACCGGTTCGACATATCCGGCGACGCTATTGTGGTTATGAAGGAATTCCAGGCCGGCTTCTATCCTACCCACTACCACACCGGCGTCAAGGGTAGCCCTTCCACCGAAGAAAAGTCAGGTGGAAGCGGCGACGCGTCCTTCGCGGCACATTCCCACACCTTGAAAGGTAACTACCAGACCAACACTGACTCAAAGTCCGAATATTATTACGGCCTGGCCGTCGGTGACAAAGTGGTCCTTCTGCGAAATGCTGGCGGACAGGCGTTCCTTGTCCTGGGAAGGGTGTGATTTTATGATACCGAACGCGTTAAACGTAACGATCGGCGAAGACGTGGAGGTTCAGACCGCCGCCGAAGCGCCGACAAGAACATTCAAAATCGACTTCGACGCCGGCCGCGTCGGTGGCTTCTGTGACGAAACGGAAGCCATGAAACAGGCCATTTACAAGATACTGCAAACAGAACGCTTCGAATACCTGATCTATTCCTGGAATTACGGAATCGAACTGAACGCCGTTGTCGGGAAAAGTTTTCAAGTGTTTGCAAGCGAAATAAAACGTGTAATTCGCGAAGCCCTTCTGGCAGACAGCCGGATCACCGACGTCGCAGACTTCGAAGTGGCCCAGATTGACAAAAGAACCGCTTCTGTGAAGTTCACAGCCGAAACTATCTTCGGCGAAATACCTATTGAAAGCGAGGTGAACGCGAATGTATGAGGATATGACCTTCGAAAACATTATGGACCGCTGTCTGGACCGCGTGTCTTCTTCTATCGACAAACGCGAAGGTTCCATCGTATATGACGCAATCGCGCCGGCGGCGGCCGAACTGGCGATCATGTATATCGAACTGGCCTACCTTATGGACCGCGCCTTTCCTGATACGGAATCCGGCGACGACCTGACGAAGAAAGTTCGCGAAAGAAGTATCTTCCGAACACCGGCAACCGCCGCAATTCGAAAGGGCTATTTTGAAGACGGGAACGGCGCCGCTATGAACGTACCGATCGGAACGCGTTTTTCCGGTGACAATCTGAACTATACCGTCACCGAAAAGATCGCAACCGGACAGTTTCGCCTTCTGTGCGAAACGCCAGGCGCGGCCGGCAACCAGTACCAGGGAAACCTTTTCCCGATCGACTACGTGGAAGGACTGGGCGCGGGCAGACTTGCGGACATTCTGATCAACGGTGAAGACGAAGAAAGCGACGAAGACCTTCTTGACCGCTATATGGACAGCTTACAAGCCCAGGCATACGGCGGAAATAAGGCCGACTATAAAACAAAGGTCGAACTTCTTCAAGGTGTCGGCGCCGTCAAAGTGTTTCCTGTATGGAATGGCGGCGGAACCGTGAAGATCGTCTTTGTAAATAGTGACTGGGGAATCCCTTCTTCCGACCTTGTCAACAGCGTTCAAACAGTCGTCGATCCGGTTCAGAACCAGGGCGTCGGTGACGGTATCGCCCCGATCGGACACGTCGTCACGGTCGAAGGTGTGACCGGAACCACGATCAACGTGTCTTTCACTCTGACTTTTTCCGGTTCGGCCACCTGGTCGACCGTCGAAACGTCTGTGAAGAAAGCTATTCAGGACTACTTTGACAGCCTAGCCAAAACCTGGGACGAACAAGAAAACCTTGTCGTCCGCGTCAGCCAGATCGAAACGAAGGTCCTGAATGTCGAAGGCGTGATCGACATCACAGGAACCAAAATCAACGGAGGAACACAAAATATTTCCCTGGCTTCAAATGCGATTCCGGTTCTGGGGGTGGTGACAAATGGTTCTTAAAGAATACTGGCCGCGCTGTCTGCAAGAACTGATCGAATTTCAGCAGATCGCCAACGCGGAACAACCCGAATTTGAAAAGGTCGTCAGTGACGTAAAATCGGCCGCTGACGACTTTTTTCTGGTGTCCCTGTCCGAATATGGGTGCGGACGCTGGGAAAAGATTCTGGGGCTTTCTGTGGAGCCTGGGGACACGTTACAGGACCGCCGCGACCGAATCCTGATTAAGTACCTGGATCAGCTTCCCTATACTTACAGGACCCTTTTGAAATACCTTGCAACAGTCAGCGAAGACTTCACAGTCACCCTGAACGAAAACGCCTATGATTTATATATCAGAATCCGCCTGGAAGGCTACGCCCAGCGCGACGCCCTGGCGGCGACCCTGGGACAAATGATTCCGGCGAATCTGGTCCTTCGCTTGCGGACGGATATTCCACAAGACGACCAGCCGGCCAAAACGGCCGTCTGTTCCGCTATGGCTACAATGAACCGGCACAAATACACGCCGGCAACGTAAGGAGGAAAAGCAAATGGCAAAATTCAAGTCTATTGTCACGGACGGCGGAAGCGAAGCCCTAACGGCCCTTATCGCGTCCGGACAAAAATTGATACTGACACGCGCGGTCGCCGGAAGCGGCGTCGCCCAGGTCAGCCCGAATACATTGACCGATCTTGTAAACGCGGAAAACGTCAGCGCCAGCCTGGCCGAAAAGGAACTGGTCGAAGGTTCGCCTTCGATTATGCAAATTCCGGTACAGGTGACGAACGAAGGTCTGGAATCAAATGTCTGGATCAGGGAAATCGGTGTCTTCGGCCTGGACATCAGCGGAAACGAAATTCTTTTCTGTTATGGCTGGCTTGACGGCGAAGACAGCGACAACGTCCTTCCGGCGACAACCTTTGAAGAGGACGCCGACACGGTCCACATTCACGACCTGGCCGTCTTTATCACCAACCAGGAAGCGGCGGCCGTGTCTGTCCAGGTGGGCGTCGGTTCCTTTGTAACAACCGCGCAAATGACCGCATACGCCGCGCCTGTGCTTCATACCCAGGCCGCGACAACGATCAACGAAACGACCGGCGAAACCACGGAACAGGTTCAGCGACGCCAGGACAACGATATTCAGTCGATCCTTGAACAGTTGAACACCGGATTCACCGGAACAACCGTCACACACACTTTCGTTTCTGCACAGCTTCAATACTGGAAAGGCTACGACGGAACAGGAATTCCGGAAGGTATTCTGGATCAATCCCTGAACCGTCTTTATTTATGACCAGAATCGGCGCCACGCCGTCGGAAACGTCTTGCCTTATATCGAACCTATTCACGGAAATTCGGCCCGTCTGTGGCCACTGTGAGGGCGACAGCGTGGTTCTGTGTGGCGTAACCTACGAAGGACAGGAAGAAACCGTCGTCCTTCGTGATTATGGCTTCGACTATTCCGGCGATCCGGAAACCGTCGAAAATATCCGAAAGCGAAGGTGTATCTATGGGAACAAGAAGAAACTACCAGCGGACTTCGAATAAAAATGACAGTCCGCTTCACGTTCTTCCGGTGGCCGAAAAGCTGATCGACTACACCCTGGACCTGACCGACAACGCGAAACGCTTTCCGAAACGTGTCCGTTTTTCGATCACAAACAAGATTCAGGGCCACGTCATGGCCATATATGACGGCCTACTGGAAGCAAACGAAATATTTCCGATCCGCACAGAAGCGGACCGGACAGAACGGCTTCGTCTGCAAAGGGCCGCCTTGACCGAGTGCAAGAAACTGATTCACATGATCGAATTATCGAAGAAGCGAAGCTATATCGACAAGGACACCTTTGACTATTGGACGAAGTTGACCCTGGACGTTAAGTTCATGACCGCAAAATGGTACAAGGCCGAACAGGACACCGCCGAAGCGATCGCCCCGTCGGACCCTATACCGGAAAGCGTGTAATGATATTTAGGGAATGACCTGTTACCCCGAACGCCAGCAACGCGAACAATGCGCGCAATGTCAACACGGACGGCAGTCTGAACAACAACAACGCGTACAATGGCAACAATGGCGTTCGGCCGGATTTGGTGGAAAACGCGACCGAGTAAGGCGAAGAACCTGAAAACAGAGTACCCCAACAAAGGAGGTCATTTCCTTCCGAAGTGCCGGAAAGGCCACGGTAAACACAAGATTGACGACGAATGGCCTTCCTACTGTGACGGCCGGACTGTAAGCGTCAAGGAGGATTTTTATTTTGAGCGAAGACCAGACATTGAATCTTTCTGACTTCGCGAAGGTGATCGACTTTAACAGTCTATATCAATCGTATACAGAAGCGCGCAAAGGTAAACGGTGGAAATATGCTGTCTGCAAATACGAAGTGAACGTCCTTGAAAACCTTATGTTCGTTCATTTCATGTTATCGGCCCACAAATACCGCCTGTCGCCTTATAACTGCTTCATTGTGAAAGAACCGAAGGAACGACTGATCATGTATAACAGCTTCCGCGACAAAATCGTTCAGCACAGTCTTTGCGATAATGTCCTGGAACCGTACCTTTCGAAAACTTTCATATACGACAACTACGCAAGCCAGAAAGGCAAAGGAACGCACTTCGGACTTGACCGCCTGAAATATTTCATGTCGAGGTACTACCGACAGAACGGGGCGGACGGCTGGGTCCTGAAATGCGATATTCGAAAGTATTTTTACAGTATCAATCACGACGTTCTGAAAGAACAGCTTCGCCGGCTTATCAAAGACCGCGACGTCTTGTGGCTTCTGGATATGATCATAGATTCCACCGAAGGACCAGGAATCCCGATCGGAAACCATACTTCACAGTGGTTCGCCGTTCTGTACCTGTCCGGAATGGATCACATGATCAAAGAACGTCTGGGAATCAAAATGTACGGCCGCTACATGGACGACTTCTATTTGATTCACCCCGACAAGGACTATCTTCGTTATTGTCTGGAAGAAATCAAGAAGTATCTGGTCCCTTTAGGACTGGAATTGAATCAAAAGACGGCTATTTTCCCCTTAACCCAGGGAATCGACTTCCTGGGATTCAGGACCTATCTGACCGACACCGGAAAGGTCGTCAGAAAAGTCCGCCGTGAAAGCAAGAACCGAATCCGAAGGAAATTGAAGAAATACCGTCACCTTCTGGACGAAGGCCGGATCGACTTCGAAACGATTCTTCAATCCTATTCTTCGTGGACCGGTCACGCCGAACACGGCAACAGTTACCACTTGATCAGGAAGACGGACGACCTGTTCTTCAACCTGTTCAAGAATGAATTGGAGGGATTAACCTATGGCAAAATTACTATCCGCTTTGCCCGTTGGAAGCGTTGTCAAGTCGACGAACACGAAATACAACGGGAAAGTGATCAGGTGGATCGTGGGAACCCAGGACACAGCCAACGGCCGAACGGGCCTGGTGACCGAGAAAATGATCACTCTGAAATGCTTCGACGCGAAGGAGCCTTCGAACACGAACGGTGACCGCCGAAGCTACGGAAACAACCGCTATTCCCAGTCTAATATTGACCAGTGGTTGAACAGCCAGGCCGCGTCCTGGTATTCCGCGCGTCACAGCTACGACGCACCGCCGAACAACGACAACGTGTGGAGCAACTACAACGAATACGACACCGAAGCCGGATTCCTGTCCAACTTCGAATCGGACTTCCGGAACGCTATCCTGGACGCCGTGATCCGCGTCGCAAAGAATACCGTCACCGACGGCGGCGGTTATGAAGACATCACCCGAAAGGTCTTTCTTCTGTCAAATACCGAAGTCGGCCTGTCCAACGAAAACGGCGTGGCCGAAGGGACCCTGTGGTCCTACTTTTCCAGCGCCGCGCGCCGCCAGTGCTACCCGACCGCCGAAGCTGTCAGCAATTCGGAATACACAAGTTCCAGTCTGAACGCGTCTTCTTATTGGTATTGGTGGCTTAGAACCCCGTACGCCAGCTACGCGTACTATGCGCGCGTTGTCAGCGCGGGCGGCAGTCCGTACGGCGACTACGCGTACTATGGCTACTATGGCGTTCGGCCGGCTTTGTATTTGGAATCTGGGAACCTGGTATCCGATTCAACAGACACCGACGGGGCCTATATCTTACAGTGGAACCAGCCGCCGTCTGATCCTTCTTCTATTTCCTACGGCACACCGCAAGCCGGAAACAGCCTGGTCCTTTCGACGGGCGGTTCTACCGATCCGGAGGGCGACGCCATTTCCTACGTCTGGGAAAGGAAGATTGATTCCGGCGCCTATGTCCAGTTAGGGATCACCACGGCGAAGACCTGCACCGACACAGTTCCGACGTCCGGCACAACTTACACGGCGCGCGTGAAGGCAGTCGACGCGAACGGCCTTGAATCCGGTTACTGTACCGGATCGGCGAAAACCATTTCTTACAACACGCCGCCCGTGATCAGCGGTTCGGATCAAAACCTGGGAGCGAAAACGGCGCCGTTTACATACCAGTACACGGTCACAGACGCCCAGGCGGCCACCCAGACGATCACGGTCACGGAAAAACTGACCAACGGGACCCAGACGATCACGCTTCGCACCTATACCGCGACCAGCGGCGCCCAGAACACCGTCGACCTGTCCAGTGTATGGCTTCCGCTTCTTTCCGGAACCCACGTCCTGACGATCACGGCCACCGACAGCGCCGGCGGAAGCGCAACGCGAAAGATCACATTCAGCCGCACCGTCAGCCGTATCGCGGCGGCGCGCGCGTTCAATACGGACGCCCTGGTTCAGAAGGTCTTTGTTTCCCTTTATCCGGCGCCGATTCCGGCGGACGCTACCCTTCACCTGGAAGTCACGAACAATCCGTTCGACGCTTCGCCGGTGTGGGTAGACATCACCGACAAGGCGAACAGACTTGTCCACGTCTTCACGAATACGACCGCCGCGAAAGGCTATGGCCTGGGCTATCGCTTCTATATCACGAAGGGAACCCAGGAAATCGAAATCACCCAGGCGACGATCCGTTTCGCCTAAACGAAAGGAGGAATTCGAAATGTTTGACCCTACACAATGCGAAAGCGTGAGCATGGCCCAGGCAAAAGCCCAGGAAGAACAAAATCCTGTCAATGCCGCCTTGCGCGCGACTTCGATCGCCTTCGTCACTTTGGCCGAAGCCGGCCAGATCGACGACACAACCGCAATGGAAAACGTCAGCCAGTTCGCCCCCTGGACCTATCCTGTGGCGTATGCTGTCGGCAATATCCGCCAGTATAACGGTGAACTTTTCCGCTGTGTTCAGGCCCACACTTCACAAGCCGACTGGACGCCTGACGCCACTGCTTCCCTTTGGAAGAAAATCGGTGATCCGACGGAAGAATGGCCGGCCTGGTCCCAGCCGATCGGCGCCCATGACGCTTATAACAGCGGCGACAAAGTGTCCCACAACGGGAAACACTGGACATCTAACATTGACGCGAACGTCTGGGAGCCTGGCGTCTATGGCTGGACGGAGGTGACAAAATGACCGAAGGAATCATTGTCGGCATTCTGTCGCTGATCGGTACACTGGCCGGAACCTACTTCGCAAACCGAAAAAGTTCCGCCCTTATTGCCTACCGTCTGGAACTTCTTGAAAAGAAGGTCGACAAACACAATTCCGTCGTGGAACGAACCTTCAAACTGGAAGAACAGGCGGCCGTTATTGAAGAAAAAATCAAGGTCGCGAATCACCGTATAGAGGACCTGGAAAACCGGTGAAATCGCGCAAAAAGAAACGCGAGTTTTCCAAAATCATTATAACCATAGTCGGAGCCGTCACGCTTGTCGTGTCGGCTTTTACTATGGCCGTTGTATGGAAAACAAGCGACACCGCGCCCCTGGCGTATTTGATCCCTTCGGTCTTCGGCGAACTGGCCACCGCGACCGGCTTTTATTTCAGCAAAGCGAAGGCCGAAAACCGGATCAAACTTCGGAAATTATATGGTCCTGAAATCTACAATGACACGAAGGAGGTATAAACGTGTTTAACGCATTACTTGAAAACCTGACAAATATCGGCTGGGCTATGCTGGTCTTCCTGTGTGCATACCTGGCAAACGTCGCCTTTTCCCTGTGGTACAACATCAAAATCAGGAAGGAAGACTTCGACCGCGAAAAGCTGATCGCAAGCGGCTTGAAAATCCTTGTTTTCGTCGTTGGCCTGACGCTTCTGTGTACGGCTATTACTGCACTTCCGATTTTTGCAAACGAAGTCGGCTGGACTATTCCTGACGAATACACGGACATTTTCGCCGACCTGGTCATCATTGGCGCCGTTCTGCTTGTGTCCTGTAAATACATCAAGGAAGCCTTCACGAAGTTCGTTGCTATTTTGAACACCGGTTCCGTGGAAAATGTGGAAAACGTATCGGAGCCGGAAGCAACCAACGCCGGAAATGTCCAGATCGGCTTCATGGCCGGAAATGGAGGGAACGAAAATGAGTAACAGCCCACTTGTAAGCTATACACGCATTTCCCCGAATAAGAACAGCCCCAGAAATCACGCGATCGACACGATCACGATCCACTGTGTCGTTGGCCAGTGTTCGGTCGAAACCCTGGGAAACATCTTCACGCCTACTTCCAGACAGGCGTCTTCAAACTATGGGATCGGCTTCGACGGCAAAATCGGAATGTATGTGGAAGAAAAGGACCGTTCCTGGTGTAGTTCTTCCGCGTCCAACGATAACAGAGCGATCACGATCGAAGTCGCGTCCGATACAAAGCACCCTTACGCAGTCAATGAAAAGGCGTTCGCCGCGCTTCTTGACCTGGTGACTGACATCTGCAAGCGAAACGGGATCAAACGCCTTGTGTGGTCCACCAACAAAAAGGACCGTATGAATCACCTGAACGGGTGCAATATGACCGTTCACCGCGATTATGCAAACAAGGCTTGTCCTGGCGACTACCTGTATAACCGCCACGGTGAAATCGCGGCCGAAGTCAACCGCCGCCTGGGCGCCAGTGCCGAAAGGCCGGCAGAGAATAAACCGGCCACTGGCGAAGTGATCCACACTGTCAAAGCTGGCGAAACACTGTCGAAGATCGCCCAGAAGTACGGGACGACCTATCAGAAGATCGCGGCTTATAACAGGATCGCAAACGCGAACCTGATCCGCGTCGGCCAGAAAATCAAAATTCCGGCAGACACCCAGGCCGCCCAGTCTTTCGAGAAGGGTGATAAAGTAAAGGTCCTGAAAGCTGTCACCTACACAGGGAAAGCCTTCAAGACCTATTATGACAAATATGACGTGATCGAAGCCGACGGCGACCGTGTGGTCATTGGTATCGGAAAGACAGTCACAGCGGCCGTCAATGCGGCAAACCTGAAAAAAGCATAGCGGCAAAAGGAAAGCGGCCAGGGATATTCCCTGACCGCCTTTTTTTATTTTCCGGTGACCATTGAAAGAGCCGACACGAAAAGGTCCTGTCGCGCGACTGAAAACTGATATGTCTTCGATCCGGCCTGTACGACGACAGAGCCGTCGACAGGTGTCACCGCTGTCAATGCTGAAATCTTACATTCGAAACCGGCCTGGTTATGAATGAAGACGATCCGCCTATTCGTTAAAACGATAGCGCCTGAATAGGTTTCTGTCACTTCGCCGTAAACCGTCCGACTGGAACCGCCGCCAGTGCTTACCGACACGCCCTTCGCAACGCGGACACGGACGCCAGCACCGCTTCCGGTTCGGCCGACAGCCTTGTTCTTCGTGACGATCTTCGTCGCCGGCGCGTAATAATGGGCGACTTCGCCTTCTTCCAAAAGAACCGGCGTCCCCGTTACAACAGGAAGTTCGCCCTGTGCGATCGCTGAAATCGCGGTTTCTTCCATGAACGGCGTGTTTCTGGCCACTTGTGCCGCCTGTCTGGCTTCCTTCTGCTTCTTGACCTTGTTCGCACTGAAAAAAAGCCCAACGGTGACAATGGTCAAGACGACGATCCAGCCCCACAATGATACTTCCGGAACCGCGATCGACACAATCACCAGGATCAGATCGACAATCGCGGTCAGGATTCCGAATATAATAGCGACTATTCGCATTATATCCCCCCTTCCTACTTGTAAACTTTATAAGGTTCTGACCTTTAACACAATTATACGTGAAAAATGTGTTAAAAACAAGAATGACGCTGAACATTAACACAAAATTTTCGGGAAGGAGGTCACAACTTGAAAATCTATGACTATAAAGGCCGGAAGAACATCAGCGGAAACAGAATCCGCGAAGCACGATTGAAGAAGCGGCTGTCACAGGCCGACTTCGCCGCCAAACTACAAATAGCCGGAATCACTATGGAGCGCGACAGCGTCAGCAGAATCGAAATCGGAACGCGCTTCGTCGCCGACTATGAACTTATGATAATAGCTGAAATCCTGGACGTAACCGTCGACTGGTTACTGTCCGAAGACTGCGAATAACACAACGGACCACTGGCGAACCTTTGAACCGCCAGGGTCTTTTATTTTTTTGTTCCCCCCTTGACAATATAATACCGGTATTATATAATATTCGACAGAAAGAGGTGACTACACTATGGCACAAGCGCAAATTGAAGCGAACAAACGCTTCCGAAAGAAATCCTATGACCGAATCGAAATAACAGTTCCAAAAGGCGACAGAGAAAAGATCGTTCAAGCCGCCAGCGCGGCCGGTATGAGTGTAAACGCTTTTATCAAAGAAGCACTGGTCGAATATATCGCCCGCACAACCAAACAATAAAACGAAAGCCCTGTCCATGAACGGACGGGGCTTTTTTGCATATCAGGAGGAATCAAAATGAAAAAGCGCAGATTCAAACACCTGTCCTGGACTGACAGGCTGAAAATAGAAACAATGTTAAAGGACAAGCGCCACAAACAGGAAATCGCTGACGAAATCGGCGTTCACCTGAAAACGATCTACAACGAAATCAAGCGTGGCCGTTATATTCATACGAATTCCGACCTGACCGAAGAAGAAAGATACAGTCCGGAAATGGCCGAAGCGGCTTACCGTGAACACCTGGCCGCAAAAGGTCCGGACTTGAAAATCGGGAACGACCACGAACTGGCCCAGCATATCGAAAAGAAAATCGCCGAAGACGGTTATTCGCCGGCCGCCGTCTTGGGTGAAATTAAGGAACAGGGCCTTGAATTCAAAACGTCGATCTGTGAATCGACCTTGTATTCTTATATCGACAAGGGCGTCTTTTTGACTGTCACGAACAAGAACCTTCCTGTCAAAGGCCAAAAGAAACGCCCGTATAACAAAGTCAAGAGGGCGAAGCGGCCGCCGGCTGGAACCAGTATCGAAAACCGCCCGAAAGAAATCGACGATCGCGCGGTCGTTGGTGACTGGGAAATGGACTGTGTCGAAGGCAAGAAGAAAACAAAGAAAACCCTTCTGGTTCTGACCGAAAGAAAGTCCAGACGGGAAATCATTCGTCCTATGCGCGACCAGACCGCCCGAAGCGTGGTCCACGTCCTGGATAGCCTTGAACGTGAATACGGCGCAAATTTCAGCAAAATCTTTCGAACGATCACTGTCGATAACGGTTCCGAATTCGCTGACTGTGCCGGAATGGAAAAGTCCTGTCGCCGCAAAGGCAACAGGACAAAGATATACTATTGTCACCCCTATTCGTCATACGAAAGAGGATCAAACGAAAATGTGAATAGAATGATCCGCCGTTGGTTCCCGAAAGGAACAGACTTCCGGAAAGTCACAGCGAAAGCGATCCAAAAGGTCGAAGACTGGATCAATAACTATCCCCGTGAAATACTGGGCTTCCGGACCGCAGAAGCCGTTTTCCAGGAAGGCGTCGCGTGTCTTACTTGAATTT
This sequence comes from Clostridia bacterium, assembly GCA_022786605.1. Classification (GTDB taxonomy): domain Bacteria; phylum Bacillota; class Clostridia; order Lachnospirales; family Anaerotignaceae; genus Anaerotignum. The sequence continues at coordinate 176,256 of JALFWW010000009.1, forward strand.
TTTTATGAATTTTTGCAATTTAGTCTTGACTTTTTCAAAATTATTCTGTATTCTTCATATCCTTCGGATACTTGGAAATATTCAATAATATTCCCATCATACCCATAGCAACCAGCAGCGCTGTGCCGCCATAACTGATAAAGGGCAGCGGCTGACCTGTATTGGGTATGGTATTGGTTACAACGCCGATATTGATCAACGACTGAAACGCAATCACCGATGTGATGCCCGTTGCCACCAGCATGCCGTAATTATCCCTTGCGTTCATGGCAATGCGAATACCACGCCAAACCACTACCGCAAACAGAATGATGACCAGTGCCGCGCCCACAAGTCCCAGTTCTTCACAAATAATGGCGAAAATAATATCGTTATGGGCTTCTGGGATAAATGTCTTTTGCCTGCTTTGTCCAAGTCCCAAGCCAAAGAGCCCGCCGGATGCCACCGCATACAGAGACTGTACCGTCTGATACCCGCTCCCCTGCAAATCTGACCACGGGTCCAGCCATGTAGTGATACGTGTCAGACGATAACGGAACTGCGGCAAAATGACCATGATCGCCGCGAAAGGGATCAATGCGCCGATCCCTGCCACAAAGTACCAGATTTTTGGACTGGCAATGAACAGTATGGTTGTTCCAACCAAAAGCAGCAGCAATGCTGATGAGAAGTTGGACATGGCAATGAGTACCACCGGTATTGCTAAAATACCTGCCGCTTTGGCGAATCCCTTCAGATTGCCCAATTCCTTCCGATGGTTCAGCACATAGCAGGACAGATACAAAATAACTGCGATCTTGGTAAACTCTGAAGGCTGAAACTGCAGAGGTCCCAATTGAATCCACCGAACCTGCCCCTTTGCGTTCTTTCCGATGACAGGCAGGATCATCAACAGAAAATTGGAAATCATATATAATGGAAAGGATAATTTCTTCCATAATTGATAAGGCACATTCATGGCAACAACCATGCCAATGGTCCCTAAAATCGCCCATACGCCCTGTCGTTTCAAGTAATAAAACATATCACCCTGACTGGACATGGTGTCGTAATAACTGGCGCTGAAAATCATGACAACGCCGAACAATACCAGCGTCAGTACCACGAAAAACAGTCCGAAGTCATAGGTATCCGCTTTGATTCTTTTTCTACGGGGCTTCCTTCCTGCCTTTCCCTGTCTGGTCTGTTCCATGTTACCACCTCGCTTTATTTATTTCTGCAAATAGGAGCGTACCTGTTCTTTGAACATGTCTCCACGCTGTTCGTAGTTATCAAACATACCCCAGCTTGCACAGGCGGGAGAAAGGAGCACACAATCCCCTGCTTCCGCTTTTTCTCTGCACAGATCTACGGCTTCCGCGAAGGTTTCGCAGTCTGTCATAGCCGTAAAGCCAAATTTTTCCGCAGAAGCGCGAATCTGCGGCGCTGTGACGCCAATGAGCACCAGATGTTTCACTCTGCCGGGGAACAGCTTCGTCCAGTCATCAAAAGAAACACCTTTGTCATAGCCGCCGCCAATGAGTACAATGGGTTTCTGCATAGCCAGAACGGCACGGATGGACGCGTCTGTATTGGTGCCCTTAGAGTCGTTATAGTAATCAACGCCATCTACCGTTGCCACATACTCAATGCGGTGTTCAACCCCCGCAAAGGATTTCAGCACCTGACGGATAGTATCCAGTGCCACACCAGCGCAAATACCCATAGCTGCCGCTGCCATGACGTTTTCATAGTTATGAACACCCAAAATCTGCAGTTCATCCACAGAAATCAGTTTTTCGTCCATGCCCTGCCATTTTACCAAAATATCTTTGTCCTGCAGGTAAATGCCTTCTGCCAGAGGCTGGGCACTGCTGAAGAAAAATACCTTTGCCGCAGTTTTGTCTGCCATTTTCCGACATGCTTCATCTTCGTAATTCAAAATGCAGAAATCTTCCGCTGTCTGTTTCGCAAAAACACGTTCTTTCATGGCAATGTAAACTTCCATGGTTTTGTGTCTGTTCAGATGGTCAGGGGTGATATTCAGTACCGCACTGATATGAGGATGGAATTCTTTTGCTTTTTCCATCTGGAAGCTACTGATTTCTGCAACGACCCAATCCTGTTCTGTCAAGCCCTGCACTTTTTCGCTGTAAGGCACACCGATATTCCCTACCACTGCTGTATTTGGGCGAACAGCTTTCATGATTTCACCAGTCAGGGTTGTGGTTGTGGTTTTCCCATTGGTGCCTGTGATGGCTGTGATGGGACAAGTGGTTTCTCTGTAAGCCAGTTCCACCTCGCTGATGACTTCCACCCCAGCCGCTTCTGCCGCTTCAATGAAAGGCAAATCGCAGGGGATGCCGGGACTGAGTACGATCAAATCCTGTTCACAGGCAATATCGTCGGGATTTTTTCCTGTATAAAGTGTAACGCCTTCTTTTTCCAGTTCCAGCGCCGCCGCGGGAACAGCGTCACGTTCTTTCATATCCTGCAATGTCACCACTGCACCCAGTTTCTGCAGCAGCGCCGCTGCCGCAATACCGCTTTTTGCCATGCCGCATACCAGGGCACGTTTTCCTGTATATTTCATGGATTTTTTCCTTCTTTCCGTTAAAACATTGCTTTACTGCCCAAGAAGCCCAGCAGGCACAGCAGAGCAGTCACTACATAGAACAAAGTCACAACCTTTGTTTCTCTCCATCCGCACTGTTCCAAGTGATGATGGAAAGGCGCCATTTTGAACAGGCGTCTGCCTTCGCCGTATTTGCGTTTGGTGATCTTGAACCAACCTACCTGCAGCATAACTGTGATAGATTCCCACAGATAAACAAAACCAACAATGACAATGAAAATAGGCATTTTCAGTACAAAAGCTGTCGCAGCCACAAAGCCACCCAGCGCCAGAGAGCCTGTATCCCCCATAAACACTTTCGCGGGATAGGAGTTAAAGAGCAAAAATGCCAGCAACGCGCCAACGATTGCACCACAGACAGGAGAAATCAGGCTGCCTGCCGCCCAGGACACAATCATAAAGAATGCCGCAACAATGAGGGTCACGCCGCCAGCCAGACCATCCAGACCGTCTGTCAGGTTGACACCATTGACAGTACCCAGTACCGCCACAAACAGGAAAGGCACAAATACAATGCCCAAATCCAGTTCCATGCCGTTGGTAAAGGGAATATAAATGGCTGTGCCGATGCCGCTGTACATCACAACATACCAGCAGAATACAGCAGTTACGATCAGCTGTAACGCCAGTTTCTGCCATGCACGCAGACCCAGAGAACGTTTTTTCACAACTTTGATATAGTCATCCAAAAAGCCGATGATGCCATAACACAGTGTCATCAGTACCACCGCAATGCCGTCGGTGTTCCCCTTCAAAAAGAAGAAGGATGCCACCACAAAGGCGATCAAAAAGGCAATACCGCCCATGGTAGGCGTACCCTGTTTCTGCAGATGTGTCTGAGGACCATCGTCCCGGACATTCTGCCCGAACTTCATTTTATGCAGTACCGGAATCAGAATGGGACACAAAATCACCCCAATGACAAAGGCTATCAATATGGCGTAAACCGCCTGTTCCAAAGAACCCAATTTATTTCACTCCTTGCAATTTCTCTACTGTTTTTTCAAATCCCATGCTGCGGGATGCTTTCAACAAAATTGTATCTCCTTTTTTCAGCAAATCCATGCCCTTTTCCCAGAATTCTTCCTGTGTGTCAAAACGATAGACTTCCTCCATGCCGGCATCTTTCGCCCCTGCCGCCATCTGGTCGGAATGGTTGCCGATACAGATCAAAAGGTCAATGCCTTTCTCTGCCGCGTAAGCCCCAACTTCCCGGTGCATCTGGGGGGCAAATTCGCCCAGTTCTCCCATGAAGCCCAAAAATGCCACACTTCTGCCTTCCACATCTTTGAGGATATCCAAAGAAGCCTTGGCAGAAACAGGATTGGAGTTATATACATCATTCAGTAATGTCAGACCGTTTTCCAGACGCATGATGGTCATACGGTCTTTTGTAGGCACGAAGTTTTCAATGCCTCCTTTGATTTCATCCAGTGTAAAGCCCATTTCCAGCCCTACAGTTACGGCAGAAAGTGCATTGAGCACCATGTGTGCGCCTGGCATAGGAATCACCACGTCCATACTGCCTACAGGTGTATGAATGGTGCATCTGGTATGTTCCAGACCAACAGCTTCGATGTTATCTGCATAAACATCCCGTTTATTTTCCACACCGAACCAGCGTACTTTCTGAGAAAGTTTGCCATCCAATGTTGCCAGCATATCGTTATCGCCATTGAGCACAGCAACATTCTTTTCATCCATAAAATCGAACAATTCACATTTTGCTTTCAAAATGCCTTCCCGACTGCCCAGATGTTCAATATGAGCGACACCAACATTGGAAATGACGCCAATCTGGGGGCGTACCGCATCCACCAGACGGTGGATTTCTCCAAAATGGTTCATGCCCATTTCAATGACAGCGGCTTCGTGACTTTCTTCCAAGCGGAACAGTGTCAGAGGCACACCAAGGTCATTATTAAAGTTCGCCTGTGTCCACAAAGTATTGTATTTCTGAGAAAGCACAGAGGCGATCATATCCTTTGTGGTAGTCTTGCCCACACTGCCGGTGATACCTACAACGGGAATATGAAACAGACTGCGATAATATTTCGCCAGCTGCAACATAGCCGCTCTGGCGTTTTCCACCAAAAGCAGCACACAGCCATTTTCCGGTGTCATTTCACGTTCTGTAAAACATGCGGCAACACCTTTTTCCATACAGCTTTTCAGGTAATCATGTCCGTCAGAATTTTTGCCTTTCAGCGGCACAAAGAGGCTTTCTTCCCCAGCCTGACGGGAATCCTGTGTCACATGACAGATGGTTTTCTGCTGTGCTCCTTCCATATCCGCTGCCAGAATCCGTGCATGGGTGGCATTGGCAATTTCCTGAATGGTCAATTTTTTCATAAGCAATCATCTCCAAACGCGTTTCGCACTTCTTCTACATCGTCAAAATGAATGGTTTTATCGGGGAAAATCTGATAGGTTTCATGGCCCTTGCCTGCAATGAGAATGACATCTCCCGCCTGCGCCAGTTCTACGGCACGCACAATGGCTTTTCTGCGGTCAACCTGTTTTTCATAGGCACATCCTGTTTCCTTTGTGCCTGCTTCCACTTCCCGTAAAATCTGTTCCGGGTCTTCTGTACGAGGATTGTCAGATGTGATGATGCAGTAATCCGCGTACTGTCCACCGATACGTCCCATGATGGGGCGTTTTGTCTTATCTCTGTCGCCGCCGCAGCCAAAGACTGCAATCAGCTTGCCTTTGGTAAATTCTTTGGCTGTTTTCAGAACGTTTTCCAGTCCATCAGGTGTATGGGCATAGTCCACCACCGCCTGACAGCCTTTTTTACTGCGTACTGTCTGGAAACGACCTGCCACACCGGGATTTTCTGCCAAACCAGCCAGAATATCTTCCATTTCCACGCCCAGACACAGACAAGCGCCAATGGCACCCAGTCCATTATATACGCTGAATCTGCCGGGTGTGTGCAGTTTCACACCATAGCGTTTTCCTTCATATACCACCGTAAAGGCAGTGCCTTCTGCTGTAATGGAAATATCCTCCGCCTTCAGGTCTGCGGCTTTGTCAATGGCATAAGTCAGCACTTCCCCAGCGGCTTTTTCCACCATAAAATCACCTGCGGCATCATCAATATTGATGACGCTCTGTTTGCTCCGTTCAAAGAGCATACTCTTGGCGATTTTATAATTTTCCATGGTTTTATGGTAATCCAGATGATCCTGTGTCAGGTTTGTAAACACTGCAACATCATAAGCAATGCCGTCCACACGATGCAAATCCAGAGAATGGGAAGAAACTTCCATCATCACATCTGTCACATCTTCCTGACGCATCTGTTCCATCAATGCCTGCAATTCCAAAGATTCCGGCGTTGTCCGTTCTGTAGGGATGACTTTATCCCCAATGCGGTTTTCAATGGTGCCGATGACACCTGTTTTTCTGCCTACCCGTTCCAGCACAGAACGCACCAGATAGGTGATGGTGGTTTTGCCGTTGGTGCCGGTGACACCTGTCACGCGGATTTTCTCTGTGGGATGGTCATAAAAATTTGCAGCCAGTGCCGCCAATGCCTGACGGTTATTTTCTGTCTGAATCACTGTGATATTTTCCGGTACATCTTCCACAGCGTGTTCTACCAAAAGGGCTGCCGCACCTTTTTCCAGCGCCATGGGAATATAGCGGTGACCATCTGTCTGAAAACCTGTGATGCAGACAAACAAGTCGCCGGGCTGTACTTTTCGGGAATCATAAACGGGCATTTTGATTTCTGCCCCATCACTTCCCTGTAACATTTTATAAGGAATACCCTCTAACAGTTTTTGCAATAACACTGTATTTTCCTCCTTTGGGTGTTGCTTTTTTTCGCATCTGTTTATTATATCATAAAAAACTGGAAGGAACGGAAAAAGTATGATTTTTTTTCGATTCTTCCCCATTTTTATCCCATTTTTCGCTTATGTCCCGTAGAGCAGAACTTTTGTCCCCCTATTGACTTCCTGTCCTGCCGGAGGGAGCTGAGAAACCACTGTTTCCCCCTCATCCGTCTGGGCTGTCAGTCCTGCCTGCCAAAGAGCGTTTTTCGCCTCCGCCATGGTCATACCTGTCACATCAGGCACAGTCACCACAGCATCCTCCGGTATTTCCCCTTCTTTTGGAATCCCCAGATAAGGCAGGATATTCTCCAACATTTCTTTCATAGCAGGACCCCCTACGGTACCGCCGTAGTATACCCCTTGAGGTTCGTCAATCATCAGGAACACCATGACCTGTGGATCATCCGCAGGGGCAAATGTCATGAAGGAAGCGATGTATTTTCCGCTTCTGCGGGGAAGTTTTTCCGATGTGGCCGTTTTGCCGCCGATGCGGTAGCCTTCCACTGCCGCCTTGGTTGCGGTGCCTTCTGCCACAACACTTTCCAGTATGGTTTTCATGGTTTCCGAAGTTTCCTCAGAAAGGACCTGTTCCCCTTTTTCGTAGGAGAATGTTTCTGTCAAATTGCCATTTTCATCGGCAACGCCATAACCAATATGAGGTGTTACCAGATAGCCGCCGTTTACAGTCGCAGAAACCGCCCGCATCAATTGCAGAGGTGTAATCTGGAAGGACTGACCGAAAGACATGGTGGCAAGCTCCACAGGACCTACGTTTTTCAGTTCATGGATGATGCCTGTAGCCTCCCCAGCCAGATCAATGCCTGTTTTTTCCCGAAACCCCAGTTTTTCCACATACTCCAGAAAAGTTTCGGCGCCCAGCCGCTCCGCAATTTCCATGAACACCGGGTTACAGGAATTCTGCACCCCTTCGGCAAATGTTTCCGCCCCATGGGTTCTGGGATACCGCCAGCATTTGATTTGTCGATCCCCTGCCACATGATACCCCGGGCAGTAAAAAGTGGATTCCGGCGTGACAACGCCCTCTTCCAGCCCTGCTACAGACGTAATGATCTTGAAAATACTCCCCGGCTCATATGTATCGTTGATGGCAGAATTGCGCCACATGGTATTGAGGGCATCACTTTGCTCCTTGGAAGAAAGCCCTTCCCACACCGCCGCCAATTCCGGGCTATTGATGGTAAAAGGCTCATTCAAGTCAAATGAGGGATAATTGGCCATGGCATAAATCTCCCCATTTTGTGGGTTCATCACGATGAGAGAGCCTTTTTTTGCCTGCTTGGATTCCACTGTTTTTGCCAGTGTCTGTTCCGCATACTGCTGTATGGTCACATCCAACGTCGTCACCAGATTCCCCCCATCCACCGGCGGAATCCGTTCCTGTTCCGCGGATAATTCCTGTCCTTTGGCATCTGTTACTGTCAGTATCTTGCCCTGTTCACCTTCCAATACATCATCATACTTGGCTTCCAGCCCGATGATTCCCTGATTGTCTTTGCCTACAAATCCAACCACTTGGGCCGCCAATTCCCCAAAGGGATAGATTCTCTGGACATCTTCGTCCACTTTCACCCCCGGCAAATCTGCCTGCCGGATGGTCTGGGCTGTTTCTGTATCCACCTTCGACTGAATCCGAACCAGCGCCACTTTTTGCTGGACTTTCTCCAGCACATCCTCATAGTCTAATTCCAGCGTATCCGCTAAATATCGTGCTGTCTGTTCTTTTTCTTTCACTTCTGCCGGAACGACGCTGACAGCCGCCACTGTCTGGGTTTCCGCGATACCCACGCCGTTTCTGTCCAGAATATCACCCCGTCTGGCTGTAATCAAGCGATCTCTGGTCTGCTGTTCATAAGCCATTTCCTGCCACTGCGGGGCACGAAACACCGCGATATAAACCAGACGCCCTGCCAACACCAGAAACGCCAGCATACAACAGAGCAGATAAATCAAAAGCCGGCGTTTTTCACCGACCGTTGGTCTTTCCATAGAAAACTCCCTGCCTTTTCCAATGTCCTTATTAGCAAATATATGGAAAAAGCAAGGAGTCTATGCGTTTTCTTTAGGTCTGGTTATGGTGTCGTTTGTGTTCCTGTTGTATCGGTAGATGTGTCTGTTTTCTCTGGAATCTCAAGGGTCAGCATGACTTCACTGCCCTTGGCTACGGATACGCCATACTTCGGGTTCTGCGCCGTTACAAGACCTGACTGTTCCCCTTCAAATGCCACTGTAAAACCAGCGTTTGTCAGGGTCGTTTCTGCCTGTTCATAGTTTTTGCCGACGACGTTGGGCACACTGACGGTACCTGTATCTTCTTCTGATCGTTCTACATACAGAATGACTTCACTGCCCACATCTACAGTGGTTCCGCCTTTTGGCACCTGATTTACAACCGTATTGCCATTGCCCACCACTTTGTAAGTCAATTCTCTGGCATCCAGATCACCAATGACATCAAAAATAACACTGCCTGTATAATCGGCAACGGACACAGTTTTATTCTTGGACAGATTTGCTTCATCTTCCACAGGCTGTGTGGGTTCCAGATTATCGTATTTGATGATTCCCTCAATAAGTTTTTTGGTCATGGGTGTTGGTGTCTGTACCCCTTCCACATAATCGCTGGGCTGGTTGATGACTGTGAACACAAGATATTTTGGATTTTCCGCAGGGAAATAGGACATGTTGCTCAGTGTCCATAAGTCATTTCTTGTACGTGGACCTTCCTGTGCAGTACCTGTTTTACAGCCAATGGAATAGCCATCGATTTTCAGTTTCTTCGCCAGACCGTTTTCAACCGTAGCTTTCAAAGCTGTCCGCATATACGCGGAAGTTTTTTCGGAAATGACACGTCTTACAACTTCTGTATCGTTTTGCATGACCACATTCCCATCCGCATCCACAATCTGAGATACCACATGGGGTCTTACCAGATTGCCGCCATTGATCAGCGCCGAAAATGCTGCCATTGACTGAATACTGGTGCAGTTGAATGTCTGACCAAAAGACATGGTTGCCAATTCTGTAGGACCAATACTTTCTTTGCTGTGGAGCTGACCGGCAGCTTCCCCGGGCAGGTCAATGCCTGTATAATCCCCGAAACCAAATTCTCTCTGGTATTCATAAAATTTATCGGCACCCAGCAGATTCGCGATCTGGATAACACCCATATTACAGGATTGTGCCATGATCTGTTCGATATTGATGGTACCGTGACCACTCCTTAAGTGACACCAGATACGGAAACCGCCAATATCCGTATGCCCGCTACAAGGGAAACTGGAATTGGGTGTGATGACCCCTTCTTCCAGACCTGCCGCCACTGTTATGGGCTTGAAAATGGAACCTGGTTCATAAGCGTCACTGACACAGAAGTTTTTCCACATGGTATTGAGGTAATTTACCTGTTCTTCCGCGCTGAGCTGATCCCAGTTTTCCGTATAAGTGATATCTGTTTCCCATTCAGGAATTTCATTGGGATTATTCAAGTCGAAAGAGTGGGATTCCGCCATGGCATATACCTCGCCGGTATAGGGGTCCATGACCATAGCCGCCACGTTTTTCGCGGGCCATTCCGCCGCTGTTTCCGCTACCACTTCTTCGGCGATCTTCTGAATATTATAGTCGATGGTGGTGATGATAGTATCCCCGTCTTTTGCGTCATAATCCTGATGCACAACGGAGTCCGCACCGTTATAAAGAATGAAAGAGCGTCCGGGTGTTCCTTCCATATAGCTGTTGTAATAACCTTCCAGTCCCCACTGGGCATCCCCACGAGTAAAACCAATGAGATGACAGGCGGAACTGTTGAGGGGATAAGAACGCTTACTGCTCTTTTCAAAATAAACACCTTTCAAATTCAAGGCTTCCAATTCTTCCTTCACACTGCGGTCAATGCCTTTCACCAGATACTTCCAGTGATTGTTCATGTAAAGTTCCCCTGTTTCCGGATTGACTGTCACATACTGTTTCAATATGTTATAATCCAGTTCTGGAAAATATTCACAAAGGGTTGTTAATGTTTTTTCCTGTTCCTCTGGATACTGCTGCGCAACTTCCGCCAGCTGCAGAGAGTCCAGCGCCACATTATATACTGTGGTACTGATGGCAAGGACCTGATTATTTCGGTCCAGAATACTTCCTCTGTTGGGCGGGATGGTAATGTCATAGCGGTTGATCTGCTGATTCTTCGCCGCCGCTTCATACTCCGCGCCGTGAACCACTTTCATATACAATACTCTGCCAAACATCAGCGCAAATGCCGCAAAAAAGGCAAAGAGAATAAAAGCAAATTTTCCATTTGCCTTTATTCCCCCGCTAGATTTTCTCATTTACATCAGTCCTTCTTAAAAAAATTCAATATGGATGCCACAAAAGAAGGGTCTTCCTCCACCACTTCGTCAGCAGCATACTGAATGGTATAGCTGTCTTTGGGCACATCAATATATACGATTTGATAAGGCTGTGGTTCCGCCATACCCAATCGGTTGATGGCTTCCTGCTTAATGTATTCCAAGTCCACCTGTTCTGCCAATTCCGCTTCCAAAATCGTGTTTTGGGATTTCAGCGTTGCCAGCTCATCTTTCTTTTGTCGAATCTGTACCTCCTGATTTTTCACGATGACCGTCGCTCCCATAAAAGCGATGCATCCCGCAAATACCAGCAGCATAACCATACAGACATGCAGTGCATGGACACGATTTTCCCTGCGTTCTGCTGCTGCCTGCCGAAGGGCTTCTTTTGCCTCTTTCTGTTTTTTATCATCCTCATAGTAGGGCGCATAGTCCGGCTGCAGTTCATATGCTACGTTGCCATATGTATAATAAGAGCCTTTATAGGCATTTCTTTTATTTTCTTTCCCCTGTTTTACTGCCATATCCGACACCTCTGTTTTTTATTCTCCCAGCCCCTCCAAAATACGCAGTTTCGCACTTCTGGAGCGATGGTTTTCTGCCAATTCCTCTTTGGATGGCACAATAGGTTTTCTTGTGATGACCCTGCCAACAGGCTTCCGTCCGCAGACACAAACGGGAAACTGCGGCGGGCAGATGCAGGGATTTTCCTGTCTGCGATACGCTTCTTTTACAATACGGTCTTCCAGAGAATGGAATGTGATGATACAGAGTCTGCCGCCTTCTGTCAAGCGATGCGCCGCCTGATCAATGGCTCTCTCCAGAACATCCAGTTCTCCGTTGACTTCAATACGGATTGCCTGAAAGGTGCGTTTTGCCGGATGGGGACCGTCTTTTCTGGCACCTTTGGGCACTGCTTTTTTGATGACATCCACCAGTTCCCCAGTGGTTTCGATGGGCTTGTCCGCCCGTTCTGCCACGATGAACTGTGCAATGCGTTTTGCCCAGCGTTCTTCTCCATAAGTGAAAATGATCCGGTCCAGATCAGCCTCACTGTATGTATTGACCACATCATAAGCGCTGAAAGGCTTTGTGGCATCCATACGCATGTCCAAAGGCGCGTCCTGCTGATAAGAGAAACCACGTTCCGCCTCATCCAGCTGATGAGAAGATACGCCAATATCCATAAGCATGCCATCAATGCGTTCAATCCCCAATTCATCCAGTATGGAACCGATGTTTCCAAAATTGTCATGGACAAAAGTGATCTTGTCCAAATGATCTTTCAGACGCTCTTTTGCAGCGGCATGGGCATTGAGGTCCTGATCGATACAAATGAGTCTGCCGGTGGTGATCCGTTTGGCGATTTCCAGCGAATGACCGCCACCGCCGGTGGTACCGTCTACATAAATGCCGTCAGGTCGAATACAAAGTCCGTCGATACATTCCTGCAGCAGAACGGAAACATGATGAAATTCCATTAAAAACACTCCTTTTTTTCTGCCGCATCAAATGCCCAGATTTTCCATTTCAAAAGCAAGGTCATTGCTGATGAAATTTTCTTCTTCGTTATATTCTTTCCAATTTTCTTTGTTCCAGATTTCAATTCGATTGTTGACACCGATGGAAACGATGTCTTTTTTTAGTCCCGCATACTCCCGCAGATTGGAAGGCAGGATGATACGCCCCTGATTATCCAGATCGCACTCCACTGCTCCCGCAAAGAAAAAGCGGACGAACTTTCTGGCGCCGGTGCTGGTCAGCGGAAGCTGTTTGAGTTTTTCCTCAAAAATCTTCCACTCCTCCTGAGGATAGGCAAACAAACAATTATCCAAACCTTTGGTGACCACAAAATGCTCGCCCAGTCCGTCACGGAACTTGGCAGGTACAATCAATCTTCCTTTCGCGTCAATGGAATGCTGGTATTCCCCCATGAACATTTTGTCTCACCACCTTTCACCTGTCATTATGCCTATTCGCAAATTTTACTCCCTTTTCAGCCACTTTTCGCCACTACTAACCACATTGTAATATAACCGTAACAAAAAAACAAGTCCTACTGCTTCTTTTTTTCTTCTTTTTTTCTTCAGAAAATGCCGATTTTTCAAGGTTTTTTCACATATTCCCCTTTCCCCCATTTCCACATTTTTCCTTCTGCCGCCATTTTCCCACCACTCCACCAGCCACCAGCCTCCACTGACAGCAAAAAACCACATGAAAACAAAAAGACAGCCGCCCCTGCCTTCCTTTTGCACAAAAAAAGATACTGTTCGAAAACAGTATCTTTCACAAGAATATATTTTATTTTTTATAGGATTCTGCCAATGCTTGGAAAGATGGCAAGGAATTTTCAATGGTTTCCCGCGCCACACAATAGGAAATCCGCACATATCCTTTGCAGCCAAAAGCACTGCCTGGTGTCACCAGCAAACGGTATTCTTTTGCCTTTTCGCAGAAAGCTTTGTCATCTTCCTCCAGTGCCTTCACAAACAGGTAAAAAGCGCCTTGTGGCTTCGCACAGATGTAGCCATATTCCCGTAAAGCATTGTAAAGCAATTCTCGATTGGCATTATAAAAGGCCATATCCGTGGTTTCCCCACAGCATTTTGCCACCACCATCTGCTGCAAAGCAGGTGCGTTGACGAAGCCCAAAACACGGTTGGCAATGGCTGCTCCCGTGGAAACTTCCGCAAAATCCGATACAGTGGAGGGAATGACCAGATATCCGATACGATCCCCCGGCAATGACAGAGATTTGGAGAAAGAGTATGCCACAATGGTATTTTCGTAAAAATGGGGGATATAAGGCACTTCTATCCCATCATAAGCCAGTTCCCGATAGGGTTCATCGGCAATAATATAAATATCGGTACCATATTCCGCGGCTTTCTGTCGCAAAACCGCCGCGATTTTCTCAATGGTTTCTGCATCATAAATGACCCCAGTGGGATTGTTGGGAGAGTTGATGATGATCGCCTTTGTTTTTGGTGTGATGCAGGCAGACAAGGCATCTACATCCGGCAGGAAATCCGGCGGATTGGGTGGAACTGAGTGGAGTACGCCGCCCACATTCATCACATAATTGTCATATTCCCCAAAGTAAGGGGCAAAAGTCAGCACCTCATCCCCAGCGTCCAAAAGCACCTTCAAAATCACATTCAGCCCACCTGCCGCTCCTACAGTCATGACCAGATTACTTTCGTCATACGCTGTGCCGAAACGGCGGTTCAAACTTTCCGCAATTTCTTTCCGTACAGCAGGGATGCCGCTGCTGTCTGTGTAGCTGTGTATTTTCAGAGAATCCATATTCCGCAAAATTTCAATGGCTGTTTCGTTCACAGACGCCGGTGCTTTCACGTTTGGATTGCCAATGCCAAAGTCATATACATTTTCCGCTCCATAAATAGCTGCCAGTCGTTTGCCTTCTGTGAACATGGCACTCATTGCCGCGCTCTGTTCTACCATCTGTTTCATTTTCTGAGAAATCATAACATCTCTCCCTTCTGTTATTTTCCAATGCTTCCGCACCCATCTTTTGTATCACTTCACAATTATTTCTGATATTTTTCCTTTAAGTATGCCAGCGCTTCGATATAGCCCTGAAATCCTTTTCCGGTAATGGTCTTTTCACAAGCCATGCCCGCATAGGAAATCTGGCGGAAATCCTCTCTGCTTCCCACATCAGACAGATGTACTTCAACTGCCGGCAGATTGACAGCTTTCAAAGCGTCTAAAATTGCCACACTGGTGTGGGTGTAAGCTGCCGGATTGATGACAATGGCGTCTGTTTCATTAAAATACGCTGTCTGGATATGATCTACCAAAGCACCTTCATGGTTTGACTGAAAAATATCCACCTCAATGCCTTCCTTCTGACAATAGTCGTGGATCATATTTTTCAAATCCAAATAAGTTTCCGTACCATAAATATGTTTTTCTCGAATCCCAAGCATATTCAGATTGGGACCGTTAATGACCAATACTTTCATATGGCTGCCCCCTTAGACCATTTCTGAATAACATCCCAGGAATGTGAACTGTTCCGCGGAAAAATCCATATCTTTCAGGAGAGTGATGACGTCTTTGGAATAGACAGAGGCTTCCATATCGAAATAGAAACGGAATTCAAAATCTTTTCCGGGAATGGGTCTGCTTTCCAGTTTGGACAGATTGATGCCTTTTGCGGCGATTTTACCCAGCATACGATACAGAGAACCAGGGTGGTGAGAAACGGAAAGCATCAAACTGATCTTATTGGAACCGGCATAGATTTCCATATCTTTTGCGATGCAAATAAAACGTGTGTAGTTGTTCTGATTGTTCTGTACATCATTTTTCAACACCTGCAAACCATAGAGTTTCGCGCATTCAGGAGAGGAAATGGCCGCAATGTCATCTCTGTCACATTCTGCCACATATTTTGCCGCTGTAGCTGTATTTTCAAATACAGTCACTTTCACATGAGGCAGAGATTTCAAAAATTCACTGCACTGACTCAAAGCCTGTTCATGAGAAATGATTTCTTTGATCTGAGAAATATCTGTTCCATTTTTCCCCAGCAGCGCATGATTGATGTGCAGTTTCAGACTTCTGACGATATGGAATTTGTGGCGCATCATCAAATCATAGACTTCTGTTACAGAACCGGCGGAACTGTTTTCGATGGGCAGTACCCCATAACGGCACAGACCACTTTCCACAGCATTGAATACATGTTCGAAGCTGTTGAAGAACATAGTATTGGGCATACTGAACAGTCTGCTGCAAGCACGATCCGCATAGGAACCTTCGGTCCCCTGACAGGCAACCACTGCTTTTTTGGGGAATTCCATGAGCGGTTTTTCAATACTTGCTGTGATTTCTTTTGACAGAGGTGTATCCTGCATCAAAATCCCTGCCTGATAGCTTTTGCTTACATCAAACATGGTACGGTAAAGGGTGTTGGCATAGAGTTCAAACTCTTCTCCCGCCTTTTCCATGACTTTCTGCAGCACAGCGTTTTCTCTGCGCATATCCAGTACAGGCAGATTTTTTTCAGCCTTTGCTCCCGCGATTTCAGAAGCCACTTTCATCCGTTCCACGAACAATTCCACAATTTTATCGTCAATATCGTTGATCTGCGTTCTCAATTCATCCAAATACATATGTTTACCCTCCTGGTTATTTCTTCTGTTGTAATTCATATAAATCCAAAATCGCCACAGCCATTGCCGCCTCTACACAAGGTACCGCTCTTGGTACGATACATGGATCGTGACGCCCAATGACACGGACAGTTTCATTTTGTCCAGATTCCATACCAATGGTATTCTGTTCTCTGGAAATAGATGGCGTTGGTTTGAATGCCGCCCGGAGAACCAGAGGCATACCACTGGAAATGCCGCCCAAAGAACCGCCGTGGTGATTGGTGGTCGTTTTCACATTGCCATTTTCATCAAAGTAAAAGGGGTCGTTGTTTTCAGAGCCAAACAATTCTGCCACACCAAAGCCATCACCAAATTCCACGCCTTTCACTGCCGGAATGGCATATAAAATGGAAGCCAGTCTGCTTTCCAGTCCATCGAATATAGGCTCACCCAGTCCAACAGGAAGCCCCACAGCCGCCGCTTCCACGACACCTCCTACAGAATCCTGACCCAAACGGGCATCCTCAATAGCTTCCTGCATCTGCATACCTGCTTCATCAGAAAAAACAGGAAATGTTTTCGATGTTACCGCCGCCAATTCTTCCCCTGTAATTTCCACAGGGTTCATAGATATATCAGCAATGCCATGGATAGAATGGATATGAGCGCCAATATGAATCCCCCTTCTTTCCAGAATCTGCATACATACTGCCCCAGCAAAGCAAAGGGGCGCTGTCAGTCTGCCGGAAAAATGTCCGCCGCCCCGGTAGTCCTGAAAACCGCCGTATTTTACAGCCGCCGTATAGTCCGCATGACCGGGACGTGGGGTTTTCACAAGATTGCTGTAATCTTTGGAATGGGCGTTTGTGTTATGTATCATGGCGCATAATGGCGCGCCGCAAGTTTTTCCTTCAAACAAGCCGGAAACCACTTCCGGGATATCAGCTTCTTTTCTCGCTGTAGAATATTTATGCTGACCGGGTGCCCGCCGTTTCATAAACGCCTGTACCTTTTCCAGATCAATTTCTTCTCCCACAGGCAGTCCATCAATGACCACCCCAATGGCTTCGGAATGGGACTGCCCAAAGATGGAAATCTTGATCCGTTCTCCAAAATTAGAGGACATCTGCGCCACCTCCTAAACGAATAAATTCCGCGAAAAATGCCGGATAAGACTTTGCCACGGCTTCCGCGCCTTCAATGATAACTTCTCTGCCCAGCATAGCCGCGCCTACTGCCGCCGACATAACGATACGGTGATCACCGTAAGAATCTATACGGATTTCTCCTTGCTGTTCTGTTGATTTCCCGCCATGAATCACTAAGCCGTCCTGTTTTTCTTCCACTGGAACACCCAGCCGATTCAAACAATCCGTCATGGCCGTCAGGCGGTCACTTTCCTTGATGCGCAGTCTGCTGGCATTTCGGATTTCAGTTTTTCCTTCCGCCGCCGCTGCCGCAATGCATAAGATAGGTACCAGATCGGGGATCTGTGCCGCGTCAATGACACAGCCTTTCAATTTCCCATGGGAAACTGTCACTGTTTCTCCTGCGACTTCTACCTTTGCTCCAAACTGTTTCAATATATCTAAAATGGCTTTATCTCCCTGGGGAGAATCCATTTGTAATCCACAACATGTTATTGCTTCTCCCATAGCGCCGGCTGTGAGCCAAAAGGCTGCATTGGACCAATCACCGTCTGCCTGCATCACACCAGAGGAATGATACCGCTGTCCGCCGGGAATAAAAAATCCCTTTTCTCTCTCTTTCACCTCAATGCCAAAGCGTTTGAGGGTATGTAACGTCATATCGATATATCCACGGGATTCCACTTCTGTAGTCAATATAATTTCGCTATCTTCTTCCAACAAAGGCAATGCAAATAACAACCCTGTAATAAACTGTGAACTTACATTGCCCGGCAGAGAAAATGTGCCGCCTTTGAGCTGCCCGTGCATCTCCAAAGGCAATTGGTCACTGCTGACGAAGCAGCCATGTTCTCTGAGCAGTTCTGTCAAAATGCCAATGGGACGCTGGGGCAGTCTGCCTTTTCCTTCCACCAGAACGCTTCTGCCCAACGCTGCCGCCACTGGCAGCAGAAACCGCAGGGTGGAACCGCTTTCTCTGCAATCCATCACAGCCATATCTTCTTTTTTCGCCACAGGAATCACTTTGAGATGTTTTTCTTGCAGAAGAAAATCCGCTCCCAAAGCCTGCAAACAAAGAATGGTTGCTTCCAAATCCTCCGAACGACCATTGAGCACCATTTCCGTTGGCATATCCGCCAGTGCCGCACCAATGAACAGACGATGGGCATCCGATTTGGAGGAAATCATCTGCACCGTTCCTCCCAGAATGCCTCTGGATATTTTGATGTTCATAGACTTCCTCCTTTACGATTCCATGGCTGTTTCTGCCAGCTTCTCCACTTCTTCCACCGGTATTTTCACAATTTCACAAGCGCCGATTTTTCTAGGAAATACAAAACTGATGGTCCCGCCCCGGCGTTTTTTATCCCGCAGGGTTCCTTCTGCCACTTCTGCCGGAGAAAATGCCGTTTCTTTGGGCAACTGGTTTTGCTCCAAAGCCTTTGCAATGGCTGCCGCTGTACCTTCTGCCGCAATGCCTTCTGCTTCCGCAGCTTTCGCAATGAGATGCATCCCAATGGCTACGGCATGCCCATGTGTCATCAGAAAATGACTTTTCTGCTCAATGGCATGTCCAAAGGTATGTCCCAGATTCAACAACTGGCGTTTGCCGGTGTCAAATTCATCTTCCTCTACCACGTCCCGTTTCATGGAAACACAGGTTTCAATGATCTCTTCCAAATCCTGCCGAAAATCTCCTCCGGCAATTTTTTCAAATAATGCGGCGTCACCCAGTACACCATATTTCAACGCTTCCGCGATACCGTCCGCAAAAACAACTTCCGGCAATGTCTGCAATACATCCGTATCACATAACACCAGCTTCGGCTGATAAAAAGCACCTGCCAGATTTTTTCCCGCTTCCAAATCCACAGCCGTTTTTCCACCTACGGAAGAATCAATGGCTGCCAGAAATGTGGTGGGAATCTGCACAAAAGGGATGCCTCGCAGATAGACTGCCGCACCAAAACCAGCCAAGTCCCCTGTCACGCCGCCGCCCAGTGCCACAATCAAATCCGTTCTGGTCATTTCCTCCTGCGCCAGAAATTCCAGCAAATGGCTGAGGGTATGAATGTTCTTAGATGCTTCTCCTGCGGGAAATACAAATGTGCAGACAGTAAATCCCGCTTCCGTTAACGACTGACGAAGGTTTTCTTCATATAAATGGACCACCGTACTGTCTGTCACAATGGCAGCTTTACAGGGAGAAATGACTTTTTTCACCGCTTCTCCCGCTTTCTGAAGGAGTCCGCTGCCAATGAGCACCTCATACGTTGCGGAAGTTTTCACCGTTACACTTCTCATACACACACCTTCTTAATCAAATTCTTTTACTACGTCAACAGCAAGGCGTTTTTCCTTCCCATCTTTCAGCATAGCTTTCAGGGTATCTCCGTCACCGCTGCGGATGACCTTGCTGTAAGCTTGCAGCCGTTCCACCAGACCATCGATTTCGTCTGCCAGATAATCTTTATTTTCCAGAAACAACTCTGTCCACATGGTTTCGTTCAGTTTTGCCACACGGGTCATATCGTGGAAGCTGCCAGCGGAAAATCCCTTGAATTTCGGAGATAATTCACTTTTGATATACGCACTGGAAACCACATGGGCAAGCTGAGATGTGTAAGCGATCATCTGATCATGCTCCGCGTCTGTTGCCACCTGCATCCGTGCAAAACCAATGCTTTTAAAAAACTGACTCAGTCGGTTTACATCAGCAATATCTGTACCTTTGAAAGGTGTCAGGATCATAGTGGCGCCTTCGAAAATCTTTTCACTGGAAAAGTTAAAACCGGAACGCTCGATCCCTGCCATGGGATGGGCACCAATGAAAATGAAACCATTTTCCGCCGCGATTTCCTGCACATTCTGGCAAACCAGCCGTTT
The DNA here is from genome assembly GCA_022786605.1 of Clostridia bacterium. GTDB lineage: Bacteria > Bacillota > Clostridia > Lachnospirales > Anaerotignaceae > Anaerotignum. The sequence continues at coordinate 196,245 of JALFWW010000009.1, forward strand.
CACCCCTGCGCAGTCCACCACTATGGTACCTTTTTTGAAATCTTTTGCGTGTTGGCGCACATAATCTACTGTCGCCTGTGGATAAAGGGCAATGAGCACCAGATCGCAATCTTTGGGATTGCCGTCAACCATGAATTCATCTGCCGCTTCCAGCAGCTTTGCGCTGAGCCGTACCGTTTCCGATGCGTCCCAGCCGATCACTGTATGTTCTGTTTTTTTGTGAATGGCTTTCGCCATGGAGCCGCCAATGAGCCCCATTCCTACAACGCCGACTTTCATTATGTGTCACCTCTTTTTCTATTTTTTTCTCTTAAGCTTCATCGTATTTGCAGGCGAAAGGTCTGATCTGGAATACAGCCTTTGCCACATCGTCAAATGCTTCCGGGGTCAGGGACTGCGCGCCGTCACACAACGCTCTTGCCGGATCGTTATGCACTTCGATCATCAGACCGTCTGCCCCTGCCGCTGTTGCCGCCATTGCCATAGGTTTTACCATATTGGAATGTCCCAGTGCGTGGCTGGGGTCTACGATGACAGGCAGATGTGTCAGTTTTTTCAAAACAGGAATTGCGGACAAGTCCAGTGTATTTCTTGTTTTGGTTTCGAAAGTACGGATACCTCTTTCACAGAGGATGACGTTTTCGTTGCCCCCTGCCATGATGTATTCCGCACTCATAAGCCATTCTTCAATGGTGTTCGCCAGACCACGTTTCAGCAGGATCGGTTTGTTGATGGTACCCAATTCCCGCAGCAGATCAAAGTTCTGCATGTTTCTTGCCCCTACCTGAATCACGTCAACAGATTCAAACATCGGCAGGTGGCTGATATTCATAATCTCGGAAACGATGGGCAGCCCTGTTTTTGCCTTGGCTTCTTCCAGCAGTTCAATGCCTTCGCCCTTCAGCCCCTGGAAAGCGTAAGGAGAAGTTCTGGGTTTGAATGCACCCCCACGAAGCAGACCCGCGCCGGATTTTTTCACACATTCCGCAATGTAGCATACCTGCTCTCTGGATTCTACAGAACAGGGACCCGCAATGATCTGGAAATTTCCTCCGCCGATTTTCACGCCGCCGATGTCCACCACTAAGTCATCGTTATGGAATTTTCTGTTTGCGTTTTTGAATGGTTCCTGAATCCGTTTCACGCTTTCCACAATATCCAGCGCTCTTACCAAATCCATGTCTACCTGAGAGGTATCCCCCACCAGACCAATGATGGTATGGGTTTTGCCCACAGAAACATGGGTTTCAATGCCCATGCTGTGAATCCACGCCTCCAAATTTTCCAGTTGTTCCGGTTTTGTATTTTGTTTCAATACGATAATCATACCATTTGCCTCCTTCATAACTAAATTCTCCCTTTCGTCGCTGCCTACCCTTCTTTTCGAATAAAAAAAGAAAGACTCCGCAGCGAATTTCACTGCGAAGTCCTATATGTCCTTCCAAAGAAAAAAACAACAAAACGAACCGTCTTTTCCTAACAGTAAAATTCACTTTGAATCTCTGAAAACACGGTAAAAATAAAAGTATGCAGTTGCAGCGAAATTATTCTGAATCATAATACGCAACCCTTTCGTTTGGTTATTTTTTCTCATACTATCACAAAGGATTGCCAATGTAAACCCCCAACATAGAAAAAGGCACGCTTCTATGAAACCTGTCCAAAAATAAAAAATCCTCTGCAAAAATCCCGTCACTTTGCACGCCTCAGAAAAACACCTGTCTTTTTTCACAAAGAAATGTACTATTTTTTGTGCATGTTTTATGGAGTCTATATCTTTCTCCCATTTTCCCCATTGGTTATTTTTTAAGTATTTTTCAGGCACCCTCTTGGGTTTGTCCTTCTCTGACAAACGAGTCCTTTTGTTTGTACCTTTGCTAAAAACAGAAAACAGGATACCCTTAGGAGCATCTTCATAAGAAAACAAAGAAAGCCGAAATCCCCAGCATTATAGACGATTTCAGCTTTCTTATATTATAAAAATGATATTGGATACCGCTTCTTTTGAAGATAATCAGCGTAATTCCCCTTAAGAAACCTAGGAAAAGAAAAACCGATATGTTCTTAAAGGAGACTGACTTAAGGTATCCCAACGCATTTTCTCATTCTGACTCTCTTGGCATTTTCCAAGCTGTATGATCTGTATGGAGCAAATGATGTGCTTTTTCTCCCAGAGGTTCTCCCAGAAAATCTTTGTACAACGCCTGTACAGCCGGATTTTCATGGCTGAAACGCAGGTTTGCGATATCATCCAGGAAATACAGGTGATTTCCACGCCGTTCTGCCTGTTCCAGTCCATCTTTGATGGGCTGACCGCCGCCGCCGGCACAACCGCCGGGACAAGCCATGATTTCCACAAAGTCATAATGGGCTTTGCCTTTCCGCAGGGCTTTCACCAGTTTTCTGGCATTGCCCAATCCGCTGGCAACAGCCACCCGCAGGGTTTTGCCTGCCAATTCGAATTCCGCTTCTCTCCAGCCATCCTGTCCACGGACATTCTGAAAAGCGTCAGGCGCCGCATTTTCGCCGTTTACCAGATAATACGCACTGCGCAGAGCCGCTTCCATAACGCCGCCGGTAACACCGAAAATGACGCCAGCACCGGTCGCTTCTCCGATGGGATCATCAAAGGGTGTGCTTTCCAGCAGATCAGGACGGATATGTTCTGCCCGCAGCATCCGCACAAATTCTCTGGTAGTCAGCACCAAATCCACATCTCTTCCTGTTCCCGCGTCGTTCATGGTAGGCAGGATGTTTTCGCTCTTTTTGGCAATACAAGGCATGATGGACACGCTGAACACATCTTCTTTGGCAATCCCCAGTTTTCCAGCGTAATATGCCTTCACAACCGCCCCAAACATCTGCTGAGGAGATTTTGCCGTAGAAAGGCATTCTGTCATATCAGGATACTGACTTTTCATAAACCGTACCCATGCAGGACAGCAGGATGTGAACATGGGATACTGATGTTCTCCTTCACTCAGGCGGCGCAGCAGTTCACTGCCTTCTTCCATAATGGTCAGGTCTGCCGCAAAGTCTGTGTCAAAGACATAATCCACACCCATCATCTTCAACGCTGTCACAATTTTGCCAACGTCCGCATCTTCCTGAGAAAGACCCATTTCTTCTCCCCAGGAAGCCCTTACCGCCGGCGCAACCTGCACAATGACTTTTTTCTTGGGATTTGCCAGGGCAGCAAAGAAGGGTTCTGTATCATCCCGTTCACTCAATGCCCCTACTGGACAGTGCGTCACACACTGCCCGCAGAAAGAACAGTCAGAGTCCATGATACGGTTATTATATGCAACGTCGACGGTGGTTCTGGCACCAGTACCTTCTACGTCCCAGATATGCAGATCCTGTACCTTATCGCAGATCTGGATACAACGCATACACTTGATACACTTGGAAGCATCTCTGATCAAAGGAGAACGAGGGCTCCACTGATAAGGAGGCACCTGCATTTCATAGGGCTGACGACGAATGTCCAGATCGTTGGCAATGGTCTGCAATGTACAGTTGCCGCTGCGCACGCACATGGTACATTTGCTGTCATGCTGAGAAAGGATCAGTTCCACATTGGTCTTTCTGACTTCTCTGACTCTGGGGCTGTTTGTATGGACCACCATGCCCTCACTGACGATATTATTGCAGGAGGAAACGAGTTTGTCCACGCCTTCCACTTCCACAACACAGACACGACATGCGCCGATTTCGTTGATGTCTTTCAAATAACACAGACTAGGCACATGAATCCCCGCAGCTCTTGCCGCTTCCAGAATGGTGGTATTTTCTTTTACTTGTACTTGTTTTCCATCTATGGTCAGATTTACCATTTTTCCACCCTCCCTCCTTTGAAGTTGCCATAGCCGTAATGGTCACACCGCAGACAGCGGCAGCTTTCCTGCATGGCTTCTTCGTGGGTCAAGCCGCATTCAATTAAATTAAAGTCATGGTTTCTTTCACCTGCACTGCGTTCTGTGGTGTTCACTCTGCCGCCGGCAGGCATCGCGTTGAGCCGTACGGGCGGAATCTCCACATCCACTGTAATCTGATGATTGAAGCCCAAATATTCATCAATATTAGCAGCCGCAACTTTACCAGCCGCAATGGCACGAATGACCGTCGCGGGACCTGTTACGCAGTCACCGCCTGCAAATACGCCATCAATATTCTCCACGTCGCTGCTTGCCATAGCATCAATAACGCCACGTTTGATGGGCACGCCGTATTCTTCGAAAGGCTGTGTTTCAATACCCTGTCCAATGGCAACGATGATGATGTCACAGGGGATACGCACAGGGGGTGCGTCCGCAGGCATGGGACGAGGTCTGCCGCCACTGTCCATGGGACCTACGATCTGAGGCTGTGCCCACAGTGCTGTTACATTATCGTCCTCATCGCCGGAAATCCGCAAAGGCGCATGCATACACATGATTTCGCAGCCTTCTCCCAGTGCGCCTTCGATTTCATCAGGCAGGGCTGTCATATCCACTTTTCTTCTGCGGTATACGCAGGTAACGCTTTCCGCTCCCAGACGTTTCGCACTTCTGGTACAGTCCATAGCTACATTGCCGCCGCCAACAACAACCACCCGTTTTTTTCGGAAATCCGGCAGAGCGCCGTCGCCAATGCTGCGCAGCATCTGTACCGCAGACATGACACCACGTTTGTCCTCACCTTCGATGCCGATTTTTTTATCGCTCTGGGCACCAATGGAAATATAAATACAGTCAAAATCCGCCTTCAGCTGGGGCAGTGTCACGTCTTTGCCCACTTCCACCCCTGTATGTACAGTAATGCCTGTGGAAAGGATGGCTTCCAAGTCCTCATCCAGCCTTTCTCTGGGCAAACGATAACTGGGAATACCATAACGGAGCATACCACCCAATCTTTTATGTTTTTCAAATACTTCCACATGATGTCCCATCAGTGCCAGATAATACGCCGCACTCAAGCCACCGGGACCGCCGCCCAGAATGACAACTTTCTTTCCTGTGGATTCCGCGCAGGGAGGCGTCGGCACCACGCCGGCATTGTCCACCGCATACCGTTTCAAAGCACGAATGTTGATGGCGTCGTCCACCATATTTCTGCGGCACCGCGCTTCACAGGGATGTTCACAAACCATGGCACAGGATGCCACAAAAGGATTGTCCTTTCGAATGAGTCGTACAGCATCCCCATAGCGTTCATGGGAAACCAGAGCAATATATCCCGGAATATCCACATTTGCCGGACAGAGCGCCACACAGGGCACTGGCTGATAAATGTTGAACAGACAACGCTTGTTATGAATGTGTTCCAGATAATCATCCCGGAACCCTAATACCCCTCGCAATACCATTTCTGCCGCCTCTGTTCCAATGGCACAGTCAGCGGAATTTTTGATGACACGAGCGGTTTTTTCAATGAGCTGCAAATCCTCCTCGCTGCCTTTGCCGTCCAAAACTTTCTCCAACAGTACCTGCAGCTGTCCCAGACCAACACGACAGGGAACACATTTCCCACAAGTCTGGGCGTGACACAGCTTCAGGAAAGCCGATGCCATATCCACAGGACAGAGCCCGGGAGGACTGGCAATGATCCTACGTTCTACATCCCGATAAAGCCCTTCCACAACGGTCTGCGCCTTATTGGGTGTGATGATACTCAATCTGCTCATATCGCACCTCCTTATCATACGTTTGCCTGATGAAAAAAGTGTGCCTTTCCAGAAATATTTTTTTCGTCTTTACTTTCTGGATGCGGCACTTTCTCAGGCACAGGTTTTTATTTTGTCAACCAACAACCTGTCTTGCCAAAACCTTTTCAGAACATAATGTCTTTTTCAGCAAACAAAACAAGGATGTTTTCACACTTTTGCATCAAACTACAACCATAAAATATGACTCTTTTCCTCGTTTGTATTTATAATTATACCATAAGATATCCTTTTATCCTAATAAAAAAGGAATCCTTTCATACATCAGGATTCCTCATATATTGTATCATGCTTTTTCCTTCCATGTAAAGATTCTTGTTTCCTCGTCATAGGCATAGCCTTCCGCTGCCAACACCTCCTGCAGATCGTTCAGAGCGGCATACAGCTTTTCGCCGTCATAAACACAGCTGATGCGCATCCCTTCTCCTGTCAGCACATAACCAGAGATCAGCCGCTTGTCCAGAAAATCCCCTGAAATTCTCGTTTGCGGCACCTGATAATCATCTCCAGCCCCTTCCTGATGCATATGCAGGATACCTTTATGCAGCGCGAAAGACAAACCCATGTTTTCTGCCAATTCCGGCAGACTTACATATTCCTCCGAAAAAGATTCCTTTGTGAAAGGAATGTCATCTGTAAATACTTTCTCAAAAAGCATACATCCCCAAGGTGTCCGTAAAGGCATGGTTGGACGCAGGGGATATAAATCCCATTCTCCTTCCACTTCCTCTTTCTTTTCAATCAGATAAACACCATAACGTGTCTGCTGTAATTGTTCTGCATTTTCCCATATGCCGCTGTAAGTCATATAAGACTGTTCCGGCTCATTCCCAATCAGGCTTTCCACAGCCACCATCAATTCTCCGTTGATGACTTTCGTTGGAACCAGCATTCCATTGCAGTACACATGATGCTTTTCGGCATCATCATGTATGACGATTTCTTCTTTCTCCACCGTTTTCATACCAGGTGCCAGCGGATACAGCACCCAGTGCGTTTCCAGACTGCCCGTCATTTTGTCTCCTCTCTGCAACGCAAAGCCATAATCCTGTAGCCCTTCCACGGATATCCAATGTTTTTCCTCTGTTTCTGTTGTTGTTACTTCTGCGCCGTCAATGGTAATGGATATAGAATCGCCACAGCCGCTCAACCCCAAAACACATAGAACAGTCAACAGAAAATAGAAATGTTTTCCCCAACTTCTCATTTCTTCCTCCTAAAAAATAACAATGCCCCCAAAGCAATCTCCCCTTAAGAAAACATTATTTTTCCTCCATGCCGAAAGGGAGCTGCGACGGATGTCTTCAAAAGAAAACATTGCTGATAAAAACCTATCTAAAATAAGAAAGGTAAACCTCTTTGTACCACGAAGATTTCTGCCTTCTTTGTTTTCTTATGAAGAAGCCCAACACATAGTTCTGCTTTCACTATATGCCCACTTGTCCACTCTGTCAAGTCAGCATATTTGACAGGTTTTTCCGATTATGCTATGATTTCTGCGAAAAAAACGATTTTATGAAACAAAAGGAGTTTATATCATGCTTTTGCCAAGAAAAATATACTGCCGAGCGTTTCAGGAAGTTTTCCATATGGCAATTCCATTTCTGCCTTACCGAAAACCGGCTTTGCTCCATCATACAGACGCATTGGTTCCCCTATTCCAGCGAAAAGGCATTTCCCGCATCTTGCTGGTAACAGACCCTATCGTGCGTTTCAATCAAATTACCCAGCCCTTGGAAAGGGCTTTGCTGCAGGCAGGCATGAGCTGTATCGTTTATGACCAGACTGTATCCAATCCCACCACAGATCAAGTGGAAGAAGCCCGCGCACTGTACAACGCCCATCACTGTCAGGCAATCATCGGCTTTGGCGGCGGTTCTTCCATGGACTGCGCCAAAGCTGTAGGCGCACGGATTGCCCGCCCTAGAAAAACACTGGACAAAATGGAAGGCATATTGCAGGTATGGAAAAAGCTCCCTCTCCTCATTGCCATCCCCACCACCGCAGGCACAGGCAGTGAAACCACACTGGCGGCAGTCATCACCGACAGCCGTACCCGGCACAAATATCCCATCAATGACTTTGTACTGATTCCAAGATATGCTGTTCTGGACCCAGAAGTCACAAGAGGGCTGCCTCCTGCCGTTACAGCAACCACAGGTATGGACGCATTGACCCATGCTGTTGAAGCTTTTATCGGCGGTTCTACCACAAAAGAAACCAGACATGATGCCATCAGTGCCGTAAAACTGATTTTCACTTATTTGCCCAAAGCCTATGCCGATGGAAATGATATGAACGCACGCAGACACATGCTCCACGCGGCTTATTTTGCCGGAAACGCTTTCAGCAAGTCTTATGTAGGCTATGTTCATGCCGTTGCCCATTCCTTAGGCGGACGCTACAATACGCCCCACGGACTTGCCAACGCCGTATTACTGCCCTATGTTTTACAGGCTTATGGCAGACACGCTTACCGAAAACTCCATCGTCTGGCTGTGGTTATTGGCATTTCAGACCCCATGGAAAGCCATAGAGCCGGTGCGGAAAAGTTCATACAAGCAGTACGGGACTTGCAGGATTTACTGGATATCCCCAGAAAACTGCCGGAAATACGCGCGGAGGATATTCCATCTCTTGCCAAAAAAGCGGATCACGAAGCCAATCCCCTGTATCCCGTTCCCAAGCTCATGAACGCAAAGGAATTACAGCGTTTTTACTATGATATTATGGAGGAGTAAACCATGAATAAATCAGACACTATCCATTTGATACAAAAACAAAAGGCTTTTTTCGCCACTGGGAAAACCCATTCCCTTGCCTTTCGCATGCACGCACTGGCAATGCTGAAAAGAACCATTGAAATCCATGAAAAAGAAATCCATGCCGCATTGGAAGCAGACTTGGGCAAAAGCCCCTTTGAAAGTTATATGTGCGAAACAGGCATGTGTCTGGCGGAAATCACTTATCAGATGAAACATCTGAAAAAATTTGCTTCTCCCAGACGGGTAAAAACCCCTCTGTCCCAGTTCCCTGCAAAAAGTTATGTGCAGCCCAGCCCTTACGGTGTCACACTGATTATGAGTCCATGGAACTATCCCTTTCTGCTGACCATTGAGCCACTGGTGGACGCACTGGCAGCGGGGAATACAGCTGTTGTAAAGCCCAGCGCCTATTCCCCTTATACATCCGCACTGATACAGGAATTGCTGGAAGAATGTTTTGACCCCGCCTATGTGGCTGTTGTCACTGGCGGCAGAAAAGAAAACAGCTTCCTTTTGGAACAGAACTTTGACTATATTTTTTTCACAGGCAGCCAGGCTGTAGGAAAAGAAGTCCTTCGCCACGCCGCGGAATATCTAACTCCTGTCACACTGGAATTGGGCGGCAAAAGCCCTTGTATCGTGGACAGCACTGCCAATGTGAAACTGGCAGCCAAACGCATTGTATTCGGCAAATTTTTGAATTGCGGTCAAACATGTGTAGCACCTGATTACATCTATTGTCATGAAAGCAAAAAAGAAGAACTGGTCAGCGAACTGAAAAAACAAATCATGAAGCAGTTCGGGGAACATCCTCTGGAAAATCCAAATTATGGCAAGATTATCAACGAAAAACATTTTCAGCGTCTGCAAAATCTGCTCCACGCTTCTCAGCATGTTTGGGGCAGTCAGTCCGATGCCAGTGAGCTGCGTATCGCACCTGCCGTTTTAGATAAAGTTACTTGGGACGATGCTGTTATGCAGGAAGAAATCTTTGGTCCTTTGCTTCCCATACTGACTTATCGTCATATGCGGGATGTGATGCAGACCATCAACGCAAAACCTCATCCCCTTGCCCTGTATCTGTTCTCTGAAAATCCCAAAACCATCAGAGCCATTACAAAACATTGTCAGTTCGGCGGCGGTTGTGTCAATGATACCATCATCCATCTGGCAACCAGTGAAATGGGCTTCGGCGGTGTAGGTGCCAGCGGTATGGGGTCTTACCACGGAAAAGCAGGCTTTGATACATTCTCCCATTTCAAAAGTATCGTTAATAAAAAGACATGGCTGGATCTGCCTATGCGCTATCAGCCTTATCAAGACCTTTATGCATCTATGATTCGTATGTTTTTAAAACAAATATAAAAAGAACCGGAATCTGTGAACTGAACCCAAAAAGTTAGACAATATTTTCAAATTAAAATATTCAAGAAGCCAGAAGGGCTTGTCGTCTGTAAATTGCAGACGGCAAGCCCTTTCGTTTTGCTTTGATTCGATGGTTATTATAATAATCCAAATATTCCACCAATTCTTGTTTGAAGTGTTCCATGGATTGAAACTTTTGAAGATAGAGAAGTTCACTCTTGAGCAGCCCAAAGAAATTTTCCATAACTGCATTGTCCAGACAGTTACCCTTTCGGCTCATACTCTGGCGGATGCCTTTTTGTTTGAGCATCTGGCGATAATACTTGTTTTGATATTGCCATCCTTGGTCGGAATGGAGAATCAGACCCGTTCCATTCGGTATGGTTTCAACAGCTTTATCCAGCATACTGGTTACCATTCTTAAAACAGGACGCTCTGAGATGGTATAACTGATCAGATAACTGCTGTGTAAATCCAGAAGAGCTGACAGATACAGCTTTTGCCCGAACAGGCTGAATTCTGTAACATCGGTTACCCATTTCTGATTCGGTTTTTCTGCATAGAAATCCCGTTGCAGCAGATTTGGTGCAATTTTGCCTGCTTCCCCCTTGTAAGAACGATATTTTTTGATTCTGACACGACAAACCAGACCCAGCAGCTTCATCAGCCGTTGGATCGTCTTATGATTGTAGTAAAACCCACGATTACGTAGTTCTGCCATGATACGACGATAGCCATATCGACCTCTGTTTTCATGGTAAATTGTCGTGATTTCTTCTTTTACCGCTTGATATTTGTCTGAACCTTCCATTCGATTCAAATGGTAGTAAAAGGTTGCACGAGGCAGTTGAGCAATTGGCAGCAGAAGGGAAAGTGAAAAATCATGCCTCAGTTTTTGAACTACCAGCGATTTCTGAGCCGACGTCGCTCCTCTTCCAAAACCAAGGCTTGCAAATTTTTTAAGTAGGCGTTTTCTGCTCGCAGTCTCTGTACCTCTGCCAAAAGATCTTCTTCTACCTCTTTTGGCAGCTGTCTGGACCCACTTTTATTACCCCTGCCTCGCCGTTCCACTGCAAGTCCCTCAGGACCTTCAGTTAGATAAATACGTTCCCAACTTTTTATTCGAGTGTCACAGCTGACCTCAAACCGTCTTGCTGTTTCGCAGTAGCTTAAATTCTCCTTTAGCATAGTTTCATTACCATTTTCTTGAATTCTGGTGTATATCGTTTATTTGGTACTCCTCTTGGCATAAAAAATCACCCCACTTGTTTTCAGTATATCATACTGTCTAACAAATGGGGTGCAGTTCAAAGAACTCCGGTTCTTTTTTGCATATGTTGTCAGATTTTATCTGATTTTCAATGACAAAACCCCGTTTTTGTCTATGGCTTTTTCTTCTGCATCTGCTAAGATATTTTCTAAAGAGATCAGACAGGAGGAATGCATGTGCATCTTTTATTTACCATCAATGAAAATTATATATCCGTATTGGAAACCTGTATCCATTCCATTCTGCGTTTTCCCTGCAAGGAAGGATATGACCTTTATATCCTCCATGACCGGTTATCGGAAGCCCTCCAGCAAAAACTGACTCAAAACACAGCTGAAAACGTGAGATTTCATTTTATTTCCGTACCGGATACAGCCTTTTCCAACTTTCCACAAAATACACGCTATCCGAAAACCATGTATTACCGTCTGTTAGCGTCAGAATTTCTGCCGGAAACATTAGACCGTGTGTTATACCTTGATCCAGATATCATCGTCATTCGTCCGTTAGAAGAACTCTATCATATGTCTTTTGATGGCAATCTTTTCTGCGGTGCCACCCATGTCCGCAAATTTTTAACACGACTGAACGGTGCCCGTCTGCAAATGCCTGAAGACGCACCTTATCTCAATTCTGGCGTTCTTCTCATCAATCTGGAAGAATTGCGTAAACGTCCTTGCCGACAAGATATTCTGACTTATATCGAAAAACGTCAGGCTTATTTTACACTGCCAGATCAGGACATTCTTTCCGCTTTGTATGGCAATGAAACAAAGCTCATTGACCATCTGCGTTATAACCTCAGTGACCGCATGTTCTTTCTTCACAATGCCAATCTTCAAAATAAAAAAATCAATTTGGATTGGGTCAGACAAAACACCTGCATCATTCATTATTGCGGAAAAAATAAGCCATGGAAAGAAAATTACCGAGGCGTATTGGATTGTTTTTACCACGAAGTTCTTTCCTCTCAAAAATAAATTCCTCTTATAGAAACTTTACGAAAAACTTTGTCCGTGATATGATAAACGTAATCGTTTCAAAAAGAGGAGGATTTCTATGAAAGTTGAAACAAGGCTCATCATCGGTCTGGTTTCTGCCGCTTTGGTATTTCTTTATGAATGGCTGTTCAAAAACACATTGGACTGGTATCCATCCATTGTGGCATTTGCCGTCGTTTATTTCATTGCCCCTTATGTTTTCACCCGATCTTTTTTCTTAGGAAAGCGAGGGGAGCAAAACCAGAAAGAACAAAATGATTCTGAAAAATAACCATTAAAAAATCACCTTTTAACCAGAGTAGTTAAGAGGTGATTTTTTGATTTAAAAATAAAAAAACGAACAGATAACTGTCCGTTAAATGATGATCCGTGCGGGATTCGAACCCGCGTTACCGCCGTGAAAGGGCGGTGTCTTAACCCCTTGACCAACGGACCATGTAGCAATAAAAAATAGCGGAGGAGGGATTTGAACCCCCGACACTGCGGGTATGAACCGCATGCTCTAGCCAACTGAGCTACTCCGCCATACTTTACAAAAAACATGGGAGTTACAGGGCTCGAACCTGTGACCCTCTGCTTGTAAGGCAGATGCTCTCCCAGCTGAGCTAAACTCCCATGAAACGACTCAGATGGGGCTCGAACCCACGACCTCCGGCGTGACAGGCCGGCGCTCTAACCAACTGAGCTACTGAGCCATATTTAGTTTTAAATGGGTCTTCAGGGACTCGAACCCGGGACCGTCCGGTTATGAGCCGGATGCTCTAACCAACTGAGCTAAAGACCCGTGAAAACCTAAAACTGAAAAGCCGATGATCGGACTCGAACCGATAACCTGCTGATTACAAGTCAGCTGCTCTGCCAATTGAGCCACATCGGCATATTGGATTCTGGCGACCATCTACTCTCCCAGGCAGCTTCCCACCAAGTACCATCGACCGCTCAGGTCTTAACCGTCGTGTTCGGAATGGGAACGGGTGTGTCCCCTGAGCGCATCATCACCAGAAATCTCAATGATCCGTGCGGGATTCGAACCCGCGTTACCGCCGTGAAAGGGCGGTGTCTTAACCCCTTGACCAACGGACCATAAACTCCCCGAGTAGGATTCGAACCAACGACCCTCCGGTTAACAGCCGGATGCTCTACCGCTGAGCTATCGAGGATTATACTATATTTTGAAAGTTTACACCTTCAAAACCGAATACAGCAAACATTATATCATAAAATCTT
>JALFWW010000010.1 GCA_022786605.1 Clostridia bacterium
CCTCAAGATAAGATTTCCCATTCTTCGGAAGTAAGATCCCTTAAAGATAATGAGGTAGATAGGTTGGAGGTGTAAGCACGGTAACGTGTTCAGCTGACCAATACTAATAGATCGAGGGCTTGACCTAAAAAAGATTTTATGATGACGTTGCTTGTGTTCAGTTTTGAAGGTGAATCCGGCTGATTGGAGACCGAATTATATAGGGGTATAGTTCAGTTGGTAGAGCGTTGGTCTCCAAAACCAAATGTCGAGGGTTCGAGTCCTTCTGCCCCTGTTTCTTCTTAATTTCATATCTTAGGAAACGACAATTGCCAATTAATTTGGCTCAGTAGCTCAGTTGGTTAGAGCGCCGGCCTGTCACGCCGGAGGTCGTGGGTTCGAGCCCCATCTGAGTCGTTTTGTGGGAGTTTAGCTCAGCTGGGAGAGCATCTGCCTTACAAGCAGAGGGTCACAGGTTCGAGCCCTGTAACTCCCACTTTTTTATGGACAGGCATTGTCCAAAATATTTCCGGTGATGATGCGCTCAGGGGACACACCCGTTCCCATTCCGAACACGACGGTTAAGACCTGAGCGGTCGATGGTACTTGGTGGGAAGCTGCCTGGGAGAGTAGATGGTCGCCGGAATCTATGGGTCACTAGCTCAGTTGGTAGAGCACTGGACTTTTAATCCAGGTGTCTCGGGTTCGAGTCCCGAGTGACTCATTTTTTTATGCGCGAGTGGCTCAGTGGTAGAGCATCGCCTTGCCAAGGCGAGGGTCGCGAGTTCGAATCTCGTCTCGCGCTTTTTTATTTTGGGAGAGGGTAAAAAAGAAGCGTCAAACATTGAACTGAACCAGTAAAAACGGATAATGACAAAAAGCCCCCTTATGTAGGATGATAGAACTACATGAGGGGGCTTTTATTATGGAAAAAAGGAAATATACACATATCAAAATAATTGAACCAAAACTGATTGCTATGCGTAAAGCAGGGAAAACGAATCGCGAAATCGCAGAATGCTTTGGATTAGAGATACGACAAATTGAAAACTGGATCAATCGCTATCATCGGGAGCAGGCTCGCCTTGCTGCGGGACTTCCTCCAAAACGCCGAGGACGTCCCAGCAAACATCCAGCACCAACCAGCATCCAAGCGTATCAGTATGAGATTGAGCGTCTGAAAATAGAAAATAAACTTTCGCGGGATTTTCTGCAATCAACAGAAAGGATGTGAGAACACAGATAAAAGTGGATATTATGATTTCGTAAGCAGAAAGAATAAGCCATGTAAAGATGATGAACTGCTAAAGCATATCCAATACTGCCAGAAAAGCAGTGGGAATACATACGGTTATGGACGTGTCTGGTTGTGGTTCGAGAAGAAAGGTATTCACAGAAATCCGAAAACAATCCTGCGAATTATGAAGAAATATGGGTTATTGTTGGAAATTCGCCGACGCAGAAGATGGGTTCAGATGGGCAAACAGCTGCATAAGTACGAAAATAGACTGAATCGAAATTTTTCTGCTGACGCACCCAATAGGAAATGGGAGACTGATATTTCTTATATACATACGAAACAAGGTGTTCTGTATCTATCCGTCATTTGTGATCTTTACGATCGCAGCATCATAGCTTACAAAACCGGAATGGAACAAACAGTAAATTTTGTGCTGGATACCATTCGTTTAGCTGTTCGAAAAGAAAAGTGAAGCAAAAAGAAGATCGCTGGGGAGTTGCAGCTCCACGGCGACCAAGGCTTTCAATATACCTCTCACGGATATTTTAAGCTAACGCAATCTTACGGTATTCTGTCTTCCATGTCAAGACGTGGAAACTGCTATGACAACGCATTAGCAGAAAACTTCTTTGGTATTCTCAAAACAGAATGTATTTATCGACATAAACCTGCAACGTTTCAAGAGGCAAAGGAAATGATTGATCGATATATCCATTTCTATAACCATGAGAGAATTCAATTAAAAACAGGAGTGACGCCCCTCACGCTATGTCACTCCATTTGAAAATCAAATATTATCTTCGTAAGAACGCTTTTTGTGCTGTCCGCACAAATTGGAGAAGTTCAGAGCAGTTCAACATAAGGGGCGCTTCTTTTTTTGTATCTGTGATTTGTTTGATTTATAGGAAAACAAAAATAGCTGGAATCTTTTTTGTGAACTGAACCCAAAAAGTTAGATAATATTTTCAAATCAATTCAGTATATCATACTGTCTAACAAATGGGGTGCAGTTCATTGTCTGAAAGATTCCAGCTATTTTTTATTTAGATAGGATGATTTTTATTTTTCCGCTGTGATGGTAACGGTACTGTCATCTTCGGCTACATCATAGCCTACCAGCCATTCAAAAGCTTCCGCAGGTACATACATAGCTCCATCATCGGCAACATAAGGCGCAACACCTAATGTGCCAGGAGAAGTCATGCCAACGGCACCAGGAATGGTTGATGTGGATACATACAGGTCTTTGCCTTCCACCAGATCCATAGAGCGTGTATCACTTTCCAGTGTGGCTGTACGACTATCACGATCCCATGTGAGAGTTAAACCTAAAGCATCAGCTGTTTCCCGCAACGGTACACAAGTTACATCGTTTTTTGTGGTCATTTCAGATTTGCTGTAAGAAACTTTCGCAGGAGATGCGACTGTTTTTGTATCTTCCGCGGCAGGAACGACTACCAGACGATTGACACCTGCCTGTGCTGGATAACTTTCTGCCACAACATCATACCATGTGAAAATTCTGTCGCCTTCCTTCAGATTAGCCAGATCAAATGCGCTGTTGTCCGCATAGGATGTTACAGTGGCGTCTTTGGAAACAGTGATATACAGACCGCCGCGATCGGTGGTGATTCTGATGCCGTTCTGTGTGTTCTCTACTGCTTCTACCGTGTGGAAACGGGCACATGCCGCATCCATAGGCATATTGCCTACAATGGCTTCTGCAACGGTCTGAGGGGGAAGACTCATGGTCATAGCGGGGCTATGATAGAAGTATACGCCATCGCCAACTTTCAGGTCATTGATGTTCATCTGGGTGCCTTTGCCGCTATCCAGACACAGGGTATCTTCTGATATGATATAAATCACTGTCTGGTCTTTTACATCTTTGGCAGTGATGGACGTGATCACACCATTTTCTTTTTGGATATCAGTGATTCTGCCATAAGCCAGATACCGTTCCGGCAGAGCGGGGATGGATGCCTCTGCGGAAGGAGTTTCAGCAACGGGTGTCTGTACTTCCTGTGCAAAAGCTGTTGTAGTGCCGCAAAGCAAAATTGCGGATAATGACAAAGCTGTAATTACATTTCGTTTCATAATGAGCAACCTCCTTTAGTTATCGGGTATTTGTTTATTTCCGATGTTTTCTGTTTTGTTTGACGGAAAGAAAACGGAAAGGTTTCATAAAAAATCTATTTTTTTGGAAAAAAACAATAAAAAAAACCTGCCGGCAACACCGACAGGCGAAAAAGCGGATGACGGGAATCGAACCCGCCTCTAAAGCTTGGGAAGCTTTCATTCTACCAATGAACTACATCCGCAAAGTTCATGGTTAATTATACACGGATTTTTTCTGGATGTAAAGCCCTATTTTTCTTACAAAAAAATACGTTTTTTCCCTTGTTTTTTCAGACTGCGAATGTTTTGTGTGGGCATACTAAAAACACAAATTTCAGAAAAAACGAGGTCAAAACCATGGAAAAATTTATTGTACGGCAAAGCGAAGCTCTTCACGGCACAGTGCGCATCAGCGGCGCAAAAAATGCCGTTTTACCCATACTGGCGGCATGTCTGCTCACGGAAGAACCCTGTGTTATTGCAAATGTCCCGCCTTTGACAGATGTTTTGGAAATGGCAGAACTGTTAAAGGAGTTTGGGGCGGAAACAGTTTATGACACCTTGACAGAAACCATGAAAGTATGTGGTGAAACATTATCCAATCAGCAAGCGGCAGAGAAAAATGCCTGTGCTATGCGGGCGTCTTTTCTGGCGGCTGGTCCTTTGCTGGCAAGATGCCATCAGGCGGCATTGCCTTTGCCTGGCGGCTGTCCCATCGGCAGCAGACCAGTGGATCTGCATTTGAAAGGGTTTTCCATTATGGGGGCAGTTCATAAACTGGAGCATGGGGTGGTGGAATTATCAGCAAAAAACGGCTTGCGTGGCAAACGGGTCTATTTGGATTTTCCCAGCGTGGGAGCGACGGAAAATATTATGATGGCGGCAACACTGGCAAAAGGCACCACCACCATTGAGAATGCGGCAGCAGAGCCAGAAATATGTGATCTGGCGGATTTTTTGCGGAAAATGGGGGCAGACATCACGGGAGATGGCACAGACACCATTGTCATTCAGGGGCAGAAACGGCTCCATGGAGCCTCCCACAATGTCATTTCTGACCGTATAGAGGCAGGAACATTTATGACAGCGGCAGCCATCACTGGCGGTGATATTTTGCTGGAGCAGGTGCGGCAGGAGCATTTGACACCTGTCATTGCCAAATTGACCGAATGCAATGCCAAAACGGAAGTGACTCCATCGGGACTGCGAGTGTACCGGAAGGGCAGACTTCGTCCCATACAGCTGAAAACCATGCCTTATCCCGGTTTTCCTACGGATATGCAGGCGTTGTTCATGAGTTTGGCGGCTGTTACCAAGGGAACCAGTGTTATCACAGAAACGGTGTTCGAGAATCGTTTTATGCATGCGGCGGAATTGCAGCGTATGGGAGCGGATATCAAAATAGACAGCCGTTCCGCCATTATTGAGGGCGTGGACAGTTTGACGGGAACCAGCGTCCGCGCCACAGATCTGCGGGCGGGGGCTGCATTAATTTTGTCGGCGCTGGCAGCCAGAGGAGAAACGGAAATCAGTGACATTTACCATATTGAACGGGGTTATGACCGCATTGAGGAAAAACTCCGGGTTTTGGGCGCGGATATCCAGAGGCGGAAAGATTCATAAATTGTTTACAATTTATTCACATATAGTGGAGGAAAGGGTGCTATACTGTTAGGGACAGATACAGTTAGTACCCTAACATTTTATGGAGGTGACAGGATGCAGCCGAAAATTTCCTTTTGTTTGGAATGGAAAATGGTATCCAATCTCATGCGGCACAGTGCCAATGCCTGCACAACCTGCGTAGAGGCAGCAAATTTGACAGGGATGCAGTTATTCATATTGGAGTATCTCTATCAGCATCAGGGACAGGATGTGTTCCAAAGGGATCTGGAAGCGGAATTTCATGTGCGTCGCTCTACAGTGACAGGAATTCTCAAGGGTATGGAGAAAAAAGGTCTCATCCAGCGTCAGCCTGTGGCAGAGGATGCCAGACTGAAACGCATCCAACTGACTTCTCAGGCAAAAAGCCTTCATAAAGAAGTGGAGCTTGCTGTGGCGCGTATGGAAAAGATCGCCCTGCGGGGACTGTCTGAAACAGAGATTGATGTTTTTTTGGAAATATTGGAAAAAATGAAAGCAAATCTGCAGATGGATATGCTTACATATGAAGAGCAGAAAGGCGAGTGAATGAATATGGAAAATCATAAAAAGCCGTTGATCTATTACTGGCTCATTGCTTTAGCGGTGATGTTTGTAATCAACTGGCTGGTGCTGCCCATGTTTGCCAGCAACACGGTGCAGGAAGTAAGCTACAATGTATTTTTGGACGCGTTGGAAGAAAAGAATATCGATCAGGTACAGGTCAATGAAGATGTCATTTATTATTCTTTGAAAAAAGACGCCAATGAGGAACCCCAGACCCAGATTTTCCCCGGTCAGCCACAGCATGAAATGCTGTACTGTACCGTGCGGATGCAGGATAATATGCTGGTAGACCGTTTGTATGCGGCTGGGGCAAACTTCTCCGCCATTGAACCTAAGGAAGTTTCTCCATGGATGAGCACACTGATCATGTTCCTGCTGTTCTTCCTGTTCTGGCGGCTGGTGTTCGGCAGAATGATGAAAAAAGGCGGTTTTGGCGCCAATGCCATGGCTTTTGGCAAGTCTAACGCCAAGATTTATGTGAAGGCACAGACGGGCAAGACATTCAAAGATGTGGCAGGGCAGGACGAAGCCAAAGAAGCGTTGACGGAAATCGTGGACTTTTTGCATAATCCCGCGAAATATACCAGCGTGGGCGCGAAAATGCCGAAAGGCGCTCTGTTGGTAGGACCTCCAGGTACCGGTAAAACATTGCTGGCGCAGGCAGTGGCCGGAGAAGCAAATGTACCTTTCTTCTCCATTTCCGGCTCTGAATTTGTGGAAATGTTCGTAGGTATGGGTGCGGCGAAAGTCCGTGACCTGTTCAAACAGGCAGGGGAAAAAGCACCTTGTATCGTATTCATTGACGAAATTGATACCATCGGTAAAAAACGTGACGGCAACGGCATGGGCGGCAACGACGAGCGAGAACAGACCCTGAACCAGCTGCTGACAGAAATGGATGGTTTTGACGCCACAAAAGGTGTTGTCATCCTGGCAGCCACCAACCGTCCCGAAACACTGGATAAAGCCCTTCTGCGTCCCGGTCGTTTCGACAGAAGAATCCCTGTGGAACTGCCTGATCTGCAGGGACGAGAAGCCATTTTGAAAGTCCATGCGGCAAAAATCAAAATGGAAGACAATATCGACTTTGGCGCAGTGGCAAGAGCCACCAGCGGCGCTTCCGGTGCGGAGCTTGCTAATATCATCAACGAAGGCGCCCTCCGTGCCGTGCGAATGGGTCGGGATAAAGTGAGCCAGACAGACTTGGAAGAAAGTGTAGAAGTGATTCTGGCAGGTTATCAGCGGAAAGGCGCTGTCATCTCCAAAGAGGAAAAAGCCATCATCGCGTACCACGAAGTTGGTCACGCATTGGTAGCGGCACTTCAGAGAAATTCCGCGCCTGTTCATAAAATCACCATTATCCCCAGAACTTCCGGCGCGTTGGGTTATACCCTCCAGATTGATGAAGGCGAAAAATTCCTCATGAATAAGGAAGAAGCTTTCAATAAGATTGCCACACTCACAGGCGGTCGTGTAGCGGAAGAAATCCAGTTCCACTCCATTACAACTGGGGCATCCAATGATATCGAACAGGCGACCCGTATGGCAAGAGCCATGATCACCCGTTACGGAATGAGTGATGAGTTTGGCATGGTGGCACTGGAAACCGTCAATAACCAGTATTTGGGCGGCGATACCACACTGGCTTGCTCTAATGAAACCGCAACTCGCATCGACGCGGCAGTGATCGCCATGGTGAAAGAAGCCCATGACAAGGCTTATGACATCATCAGCAGCCATAAAGAAAAACTGGATGAAATTTCCGCGTATCTGTTGGAAAAAGAAACCATCACCGGTGAGGAATTCATGGAAATTCTGGAAAGAAAGCCGGAAGTCATATCTCAGGAAAATATGGAAGCATAAAACAGGAAGCGCGGAGAGAACGATTCCCCTTAAGAAAATAAGCTGTTCTTTGATTTCTTCAGGAGGATTGGGCTGACTGACTTTTGAAGAAAATATACAAGCGCGAATCTGAGTAAAAATAAGAAAGCTGGAATCCTTTTTGCAGTAAGGATTTCAGCTTTTTTTGTTGGATGCTTTAGCTTAACAAAACCCCCTAGTGCTGCTGGGAGTAAATAAAATACTTTAGTATATTTCTTTGAGTGAGAATTACTATAGATTTACGAATTATCAAATAAAGGATATACAAGATTTGGTTCATATATGATATTCTCAATGATCGTACATGTTTACAGGTTGCAGTACAAATAAATGCGATGATATTTTTTTGATGTTCCTTTTAGAGGATTCTGATTTCTCATGAAAATATTTCCGAAGTCTCTCTTTCTTTTTTTGCAGACAAAAAAAAGAAGCACAATTTCCGGCGGCAAACATAATATAAAATGAACACAAAATAGGAAAAGGAAAAGAGGGGAATGCGTATGTATCGAAATCCCGACGGAAACGGGCGCCGCAGCGGCTGGTACGGCGGATTCGGCTGCGAGCCTCCGTCCCAGAATATGGGCAGTGGCGGCTGTTATACAGGCGGGCAGAGCGGATGCCAAGGTCATTCCTGCGGCGGGCAGAACCAGAACCGCTGTCGCCCGGACTGTTCTCCGTGGCGTCCTGACTGCAATCCCTGCAATCCCAATTGCTGGCCTGACTGCTGGCCGGGGTGTTACGTGGTGGTCATTACCGGCGTAACAGGACCTACGGGACCTACTGGTGCTCCTGGCATGACTGGTGCAACAGGTGTGACCGGCGCAACAGGTGCCATGGGTATGACGGGTGCCATGGGACCTACAGGTATGCCTGGTATGACAGGACCCACAGGACCTACCGGCGCAACAGGTGCTATGGGACTTACAGGTATGCCTGGCATGACAGGACCCACGGGACCCACAGGACCTACAGGCGCGACAGGCACTGGCGGCGGCGCAACAGGTCCTACAGGTCCTACAGGTGCAACAGGCGCAACAGGCGCGACAGGTGCGACAGGTATCGGTGTGACAGGACCCACAGGACCTACCGGCATTGCGGGTCTGAGTATTACAGGACCCACAGGTGAAACAGGACCTACAGGACCTACCGGCGAAACAGGCGCGACAGGACCTACAGGCGAAAGCGGTGCAACAGGAGCCACCGGCGAAACAGGCGCAACAGGAGCCACCGGCGAAACAGGCGCGACAGGACCTACAGGCGAAAGCGGCGCAACAGGAGCCACCGGCGAAACAGGCGCAACAGGACCTACAGGCGAAAGCGGCGCAACAGGAGCCACAGGTGAAACAGGCGCAACAGGAGCCACCGGCGAAACAGGCGCAACAGGACCTACAGGCGAAAGCGGTGCAACAGGAGCCACCGGCGAAACAGGCGCAACAGGACCTACAGGCGAAAGCGGCGCAACAGGAGCCACCGGCGAAACAGGCGCAACAGGAGCCACAGGTGAAACAGGCGCAACGGGACCTACAGGCGAAACAGGACCTACAGGACCTACGGGACCTACCGGGTCAGCAGGACCCTAATCCCATCATAAGGCTTTTGTCAAAGGCACTTTGAAAAGTCCGGCGATTCCGTTCTTTTCTGAAGTCATGTAAAAAAACCGGAAATCCACATGATGTCGTGGGTTTCCGGTTTCCTGTTTCTATATGTTTTTTTCAGAAAGATTCCAGATAAGCGGTGCCTGTGGCTGCGATTTTCACATGAACACGCAGGGTCAGGGAAAGCAGTCCTCCGTCTTTCCAGTCAGCGTCAATGGTCATAACGCCACCGGGCTGCTTCAGTCCCAGAGAAAGGGAATCTTGCTTCTTTGTTGCCAAAGCCGCGCCAAGGGCTGTTGTGCCGCTGCCGCAGCCACGCTCCCATACAAGAGAGGCGTTTTTGACGCATACCAACGGTTCCAGGGTCATTTCCCCTTCGTCAAAGAGCAGGATGCCAAAGGCTTCTTCAGAAATTTGGTTTTCCCATGCCTTTGCGGCAAGTTCCGCTTTTTCCCGTGCCTTTTCGCCCCAAAGAGCCTTGGGAACGATGATGTGAGTGATGCCCGGCAGATAGACTGTTTCCAGCTCATAGGAAATACTGTCCAGTACATAGGTTTCTGTGGCAATCTTTGTAGGCATGGGCATGGAAAGCTGTCCCAGATAGCCGTCAGCTTCTTTTTTCATATGACAGTTGATGAGGTCATCCGCGCCGGATACTTCTAAGAGGAAGTTCTTTTCCGTGCCTGTTTCGGGATGTTCCTTAGAGAACAGATATGCCCCCAGAGAAAGGGTAGCGTTGCCGCAGAATTCGCCTGCCATCATTTGCAGACGGGCGCAGGCTGCTTTGTTTTCTGGCTCCTCGATGTATCCTGCCTGTTCCGCGTAGACACTGCCGTAGGCAATCAGTGCCTTTGCCACTGTCAGATGTTTTTCTCTGGGCACAGGGCTTTCGATGAGCAGTGTCATATTTTCATTTGGACTTACTTTCACAAATTGGAGTTCCATGTTGCCTCCTTACGCTTGGAAGCGGCTCAGGAATGCTTTGGTACGTTCCTGTTTGGGGTTGTTGATGAGTTCTTTGGGTTCCCCTTCTTCTACGATGACGCCGCCGTCCATGAAAATGATGTGGTCGGACACGTCACGGGCAAAACTCATTTCATGGGTAACGATGACCATGGTCATGTGTTCCGCTGCCAGTTCTTTGATGACCTGCAAAATTTCCCCTGTCAGTTCCGGGTCAAGGGCGGAAGTGGGTTCGTCGAAGAACAGGATTTTCGGTTTCATTGCCAGCGCACGGGCGATGGATACACGCTGCTGCTGACCACCGGAAAGCTGGTAAGGGTAAGCGTCTTCTTTGCCTGCCAGCCCCATTTTTTTCAGCAGTTCCCTTGCTTCGGCGTAAACCTCGTCTTTGGGACGTTTGCCGATGAGGATGGGAGGTTCTGTGATGTTTTTCAGTACGGAATAGTGGGGAAACAGGTTGAAGTTCTGGAACACCAGACCGAAGTTCTGTCTTGCTTTTTGCAGATCGGCTTTGGTGCCGTAAACAGCTTTGCCTGTTTCATCGGCTTTTGCGGCATATTCCCCTAGATAGATCAGGTCGCCGCCGTCCATGGTTTCCAGCAGAGTTGCGCAGCGCAGCAATGTGGATTTGCCGGAGCCGGAGGGTCCGATGATGCTCACAACCTGCCCTTCTTCCACAGAAAGGGAGATGTCCTTGAGGACTTCGTTGTCCCCGAATTTTTTATTGCAGTGATTGATTTCCAGTAATTTCATGGCTGCCTCCTTAACGATAATAATTCATTTTCTTTTCGATCTTATCCATGACAAAGGCAACAATGCCGTTGAAGATGAAGTAGAACACACCAGCGATGATCAGAGGCATGATGGTGGTCTTTGCGGCGGAGATCTGCTTTGCGATGGTGAACATTTCGGGATAGGAAATGACGAAGGCAAAGGAGGTATCTTTGACCAGTGTAATGGTTTCGTTTGTCACAGGGGGCATGATCCGTTTGCACATCTGGGGGAATACGATCCGCAGGAAGGTCTGGACTTTGTTGTAGCCCAGCACGGTGGCTGCTTCATACTGCCCCACGGGGATGGATTCGATGCCTGCCCGGTAGATTTCCGCAAAGTAAGCGGCATAGTTGATGGAGAAAGCGATGATGACCGCGGTAAAACGGTATTCATTGGTGATGGGAATACCGAAGAGGTAATAAGGACCGTAATATACGGCGAACAGCTGCAGCATCAGGGGTGTACCACGCAAAATGGCGATGAATACTTTGATGATGAACTGAATGGGTTTGAAGAAGAAAAAGCCGCCTGCAAACCGTGTGCCCAGAGGCAGGTTTTCCGCCTTGCCTTCCGCAGACTGTGCCAGTTTCAGTTTTTCAATCAGATGTTTGGGAGCCAGAAAACGCAGGGGTGCCCATTTGGACATGCGTCCGAAGGTTACCAAGAGCCCCAGAGGCATGGAAAATAACAGTGTCAGTAAAAAGATTTTGCAGGAATCCAGAAGTCCCACAGCCAGTTGTTGTGTGATGTTTAACAGGGTTTGTGCATCCATAAAATTTCGTCCTTTCTTTGTTTTGGCGCTCTGCGCTCACATAAGGAAACAGCCGTCCCATTTCTTTATGTCAGCCTCCCTGCGCGGACAAAGGCTTTCAAAGGGAAGACAGTGCCATAAACAGGGAAGAAGCGTGCGGATCATTATCCGCACGCCCTTGTATTGTATCATATTTGATTATTCTTTGCCAAGGCAAACCATCTGATCCAGATTGTAATCTGCGTAATTTGCTGCGATCTTATCAAATGTGCCGTCTGCCAGCATTTCGTCCAGCGTAGCCTGTACCTGATCTCTCAGTTCTTCATTGCCCAGTTTGAAGGCGATGGCATACTGTTCTGTGGACAGAGGTTCTTCCAGCTGACGGAATTTGTCACCGTGGTTGGAAAGCTGATACTGTGCAACACCGATATCAACGGCGATGGCGTCTACAGCGCCTGTTTCCAGACTCATGAATGCGCTGTTGTAATCAGGTGTCTGTTCCAGAGAAGCGAAGGAAGCGGTCAGAGCCAGATTTTCTTCATTGTCTTCTGTGTCAGTCAAAGCCGCCAGAGCGGAGGAACCAGCCTGTGTGATGACAGTTTTGCCAGCCAGGTCTGCTTTTGTCTGGATATCAGAATCCTGACGTACTACGAACACGATGCTGTTGTCAACATAAGGTTTGGAGAAGGTATATTTGTCTTCTCTGCCTGTCATGGTGAAGCCGTTCCACAGACAGTCAACGGTACCGCCGTTCAGTTCCATATCTTTGGAGCCCCAGTCCAGAGGCTGTTTTACCAGTTCCCAGCCGTTGCGGTCACAAACTTCCTGCGCAAGGTCCAAGTCGAAGCCAACATATTCGCCGGCATCGTTTTTGTAGCCGTAAGGGGGATATTCCGCGTCAAAGCCAACAGTGAATGTGGTGCGTTCCGCTGTATCTGCGCCGTCTGTTGCAGCGGGTTCTTCCTTGCCGCCGCAGCCAGCCAGTACACCAACGGACATTACCATGGTCAAAAATAAAGCAAGATATTTTTTCATACTCCAATCTCTCCTTTTTTCTATTGATTTTTCCCTAAAATGTTCATTGCTGAATTCTTTATCATTTTATCACGTTATCAGACTAAAGTAAATTGGTAATACTCTTTCATTTTTTTGAAAAAAATGCGGCTGTCATTGGTAAAGCTGAATAAAAAAACATTTGTTTTTTGTGGCGTTCCCCAAAATCAAGAAAGCGGAAACACTGCCCGAAAGCAATGTTTCCGCTTTTTGATTCATTCGCGGGGACCAAAATGTGGACTCAGCGCTCTGTTGCCTTGATATAGGTAACATCGCCGTTGCGATCCAGTTTCAGTTCTACTTTGTATTTATCACCTTTGTCAAAATATTTTTTCAAATCGTCGTAATTATCCACATCACCGCCGACATCTTTGGATTTGCGGAAATCATTTGACAGATAGTATTTTTTGTCATCTACTTCAACGCGGCTGGAAGAAATATCTGTCAGTTTTCCGCTGACATCTCGTCTGCTGGAAACGGTTTCCGCTTCGATTTTGGTCACTTTGGTTCTGTCTTTGTTGAATTTCAGTTTTACGTCAAAGTTTTCCAAATCATCAATGTCATTGAATTTGCTGATGAATTTAGACAGAGTGATTTCTTCATCATCCAGTTCTACTTCTACGTCATCATCCAGATCGAAGGAAATTTTGTCATCATCCACCACAATGGTGATTTCGTCTTTGTCAATGGAACGCAGCTGACCTTCATCGGCTTCTGTATTTACAGCCGTAATTTTGGAAACCTGTTTGTTTTTGAAGGACAGTTCCGCTTCGTAGTCGTAGTTTTCGTATTTCTTTTTCAGATCGCTAAAGCTGGAGGATCTGCCATTGATGGTAACGTCGATGTCATCTGTATCGTCCAGCAGTTCATAAGTATGCGTTTCGCCGTCTTTATCCTTGATTTCGATTTTGCTGCTGGTGATATCCTTGATGATGCCTTTGGAGTTACTCATGGTTTCTTTGACAGCAACGATGTCGGTCACTTCGTCATAACGGTTGATGGTCAGTGCCACACGGTAAGAAGTGTCTTTGTAATTATCCTTCAGATAATCAATGTCTTTGCTCTTGCCGTCTACTTTTACATCCGCATCGGAATCCAGTTTATAAGTATGGCTGTCACCCTGGGCTTCGATGGTGATATCACGGGAAGTCATTTTTGTCAGAACGCCGTTAAGTTCATCTTCCGCGTAGTTGACGGTGATTTTGGTCACCACATTTTTGCTGTTGGTGGTCAGTGTGACATTGAAGTCTGTGTCATCATATCGTTTTTTCAAATCTTTGAAGGACAGGTCCGTCAGTTCGTCCTTGACTTCCACATTGCTGTCCACGTCATAGTCATAAGACTTTCCGTTGACTTTGATGGTCAGTTCATCATCATCCAAATCTGTCAAAACCCCTGTTTTGGGATTGTCGTTTTTGGTTGTGGCATAAAGTTTTGTTACTTTATCATCAGCGTTGAGATAGATGGTGACGCTGAAGTCATCGCCATTGTCCAGAGCGCTGTAGATGCGGGAAGGGGTGGTGGATTTTTCATCCAGATATACCTTCACATCATCGGTCATGGTGTATGTTTTTTCCTTGGAGCCGTCTTTGACGGTGATCTTATTGGAAGTCATATCCACCAGATCGAAAGTTTGCTTGTTGCCAATGCCGTTGACAGATTTTGTTACAGTAATGGTTTTGATATCTCCGTTGGCATAGGTCACTGTCACACTGTCACCACTGCCGATTTCGGAAAATTCGATTTCTTTGCCGTCATAATATGCTTTGGCTGTGCCTTTTTTGCCGAAAAGGTTCAGACCAGCGCCGGTGCTTGTTTTCACGCCGCAGAACAGGTCACCGTTTTCCAAAACGGAAGCATTGACGATGGTGCCTGTGACGGAACCACTGGAAGGTGTTTCTGGTGTGGTGGTAGAACCGCCGCCGGAACTGCCTGTCAGCAGTTTATAAGTTTTTACGGAAAGGACTGCCATTTCAGAACGGTTGATGTTTACTTTGGGATTGAACTTGTTATAATCGTCACCAACCATGATTTTTTTGTCATAGAGCAGGTCCAGATAAGGCACAGATGCCTTGGAAATGGAAGAAGCGTCTTTGAATGTCAGTGTGGCGTTCATATCCACAGTGTAGACTTTCCCCAATGCTTTCCCAAAAATCACGCCTACATCTTCTCGTGTCGCTGCCTGCTGGGTGTTGCCTTTCATAAATTTGGACAGGTCGTTTGTAACCAGAATTCCTTTGTCCAGAGAGTAGGCAACAGCGTTGTAAGCCCAGGAAGGAATTTTGTAAGCATCCATGATGGGTTTCCATTTTGTGATGGTATCGTTTGTGACATCCTGTTTGTAGTATGTTTTCATGATGGAATACATGAGCTGTGTCGCTTCACAGTAAGTCACGTTGTTGCGGGGCTTGCAGTATTTTTTGCCGTTTTCGGTGTAGCCGCTCATAAGCCCTAAAGAAGCGGCTTCATCAATGAATGCAGCGGCGCCGGGCCAGGGGACTGTATTGATGTCCGCAAAAGTGGAGCCGAAAGCCACAGCATTTGTGCTGCCCAGTACAAGGGCGGCAGTGGTTGCCAGTGCAAGGAAACGTTTCATATCCAAAACCTCCCATTCCTTCTCAAAATATGAAATATTCCAGTGTTTTCAATTTTTCTCACGTATTGTAAATGTGTTGTATCAGATGCAACGACATTTGTATGATATGGTCCTATTATTACTATACCATGAAAGCATGGAAAAACCTTTTCAAATTCTTTAAGTTTTGTAAAAAGTGTGTCAAGATTCCGTAAAGATTTCCATATTATGTCTTTTTTCCAGCTGTTTCAAGTATTGGATTTTCTTTTCCGCAAAATCCGCGGGCTGGTAGACAGGATGACGCATCAGGTCAAACAGTGTGCCGGCAAGGACTTTGGCTGTGCGGATATAACAGTTTTCTTTGTCCGCGATGGTGAAATTGTCGTTGTGGAACTGTCCTTGTATGCCGGAGAAACCCAGCTGTACCGCAGGCAGCAAAAAGCCCAGATCGCCAATGTCACCAGAAGCGCCGGAAACCACGTTTCTTAAGATTTGCGCCTCTTTGCAGAAAAGCAGCATGTTTTCCAGCACCATTTCGTTCATTTTTGCTGACTGACGCAAAGGCAGATATCCAGGCGTGGTTTCTGTTTCACAGCCCAGACCCAAGGCGGCGGCGCAGTGATGGATACACTGTTCCACCTGTTCATCAGCGGCAAAGAGCGTGGTGTTGTCATTGGCGCGGATATAAGTTTCCAAAATGGTTCTGTCAGGAATGATGTTGACGGTGCCGCCCCCTTCGGTGATGACGGGATGAAGCTGCAAACCAGCGGAGGCGGGAAAACGGTCTTTCAGGAAAGCCAGAGCGTTTTGCGCCAATACCGCGCCGTGGAGAGCGTTTCTGCCCAGATGGGGCGCCGCGCCAGAGTGGGACGCTGTGCCCAGAAAAACAGCTTTTTTCGCCAGAAAACCTGCCAGTGTGGAATTGATGTCGAACAGATACGCTGTTTCGCCGTTGGCATGAGCGGAAAGGACACAGTCTACATCATCAAAATATCCTTCCGCGATCATGTTCTGTTTGCCGGAGCGGTAACGTATTTTGCCTTCGGCAATGCATTGGTCACGGAAAGCGAAGTCGATGAATTCTTCCGCTGGTGTGAAGAAAAAACTGACACGTCCGCTGTTTTCCGTCGGGAAACCACAGTCAGCCATTGCCCGGATCAGTGCCAGCGCCAGTGTGGTCTGGATGCTGTGCCCGCAGGAATGGACAGTGCCGCTTTTGCTTTTGCAGGGCAGTGCGTCCATGTCACTGACAAAGGCGATATGAGGAGAACCGCTGCCCAATGTGACCCGGATGCCTGTCATGGCAATGCCGGACTCATAGGGAATGTTCCACTGGTCTAAAAGGGCTGTGATGGCAGCGGCAGTTTTCACTTCCTGAAAACCCAGCTCCGCACAGTCAAAAAAGGCGTTACCCCAGGACAGGATTTCTGCCTGCCGCTGGTCGATGGCCGCAAAAAGAGATTCTTTTTTCATATTTGTTCCTCCTTATTCCCATTCCAGTGTCATGCCAACGGAAACTTCCTGTATGGGGGAAACGGCATGAAGCGCCGCCCGCACAGGAAAAGCGGTGCAGTGGCAGGGGTAAAGAGCGGGAATTTGTTCTTTCGCCAAAAAATCAATGGTTTGTTGGCTTCGCGCATTTTCTTTCATTAGATGCAGCCCACCCAGAAGCCCCAGAACCTTTGTTTTGCCCGTAACGGTTTTGGCGTATTGTATGATGTTGCAGATGCCGGCATGAGAACAGCCGGTGATGATGTAGATACCCGCTGGGGTTACATAAACCAGTGCGGTATCATCATCGATGATGTCGGGGACAGGCTGTCCGTCCATAATGGTTTCGCCTATGGCATAGGCGGGTTCAAAATCTACGGTGTGGGGGATTTCTCCCAGAAAAACCAGATGATCTGTGAGCCAGAGTGGTGCTTCCGTAAATTCCAGTACGGCTTTTTCCTGTAATTCTTTCATAGACAGGGGGCTGCCAATGTCCATACCATTCCACTGCTTTGGCAGCAGGGCGTGAGGATGGGCAATGAGCCGTGGCTTTTTGGAGAAAGGCAGCGCCAGCAAGTTGGGCAGACCGCCGGTGTGGTCGTTGTGCCCATGAGAAAGCAGGATGGCATCGGCTTTAGTCAGATCAATGCCCATGGTTTTGGCGTTTTTCAAAAAAGCGTCAGAATAGCCTGTATCGAATAAAAAACGTTTGCCGTCTGCTTCCAGCCAGTAAGAAACGGCAGGTTCCCCCAGATGGTAAACATCGATTTCTGTATGGTTGTCCATTAAAACAGTTAATTTCATGGTATTCCTCCTTTTTGAGGCAACATCTAGTTTTATTATAAGGAATACGGGACGAAATTACAATTACATTAGAATATGCCAAGAAATAGACGGAGGAGCAAGCGGAAAAGTTCCGGGGAAAAGAGAAAAAGAGAATGGGAAAAAATGGGAACGGAATGGGAAAAATGTTTATTGGAAGATGAGTCATAAGATATGAATGTTCCGGTTTCTGTATGAGGTATCTCAGACACAGGAAAAAAAGATACCTAAAAAGCAACTTCCCATTCAGAAAACATTGATTTTTCTTTTCCTTGATTTCTTAAGGGGAATTGCGACGGCTGTCTTCATAAGAAAACAGAACAAATAAAATCTGAACAAAATAAGAAAGCCAAAACCCTTTGTAATCATAAGGATTTTGGCTTTCTTTGTTTTCTTATGAAGATGCCCCTAAAGGTATCTTTTCGTCTAAAATTGCGGAGACAGGATTTGAAGAATACCCCTTACGCAAGCGTAAGGGGACCCCAATATTCCAGTTTCTGCTTGAGACATCTCAGACACAACAAAAAAAGACACCAGAAAAGGTGTCTTTTTTGTTGAATTGCGGAGACAGGATTTGGAGATTACCCCATGTGCAAGCCCATGGGGACCCCGATAATCCAGCTTCTGCATGAGACATCTTCACAACAAGAAAAAACGCCACACACTTACGTGCATGGTGTCTTTTCTGAATTGCGGAGACAGGATTTGAACCTGCGACCTCCGGGTTATGAGCCCGACGAGCTACCGGACTGCTCTACTCCGCGTCAATATTAACTTCAACAGATAATATATCATAAATAGATGACTTTGTCAATGTTTTTTGGAAAAATATTGAGATTTTTTCAAACGCCGTCTTTATACATGGTTTCCAGACGTTCTTTGCATTCTTTCCAGTGGGGCATCCATTCTGTCAGCAGACCATAGAACCGTCTGCTGTGGTCAGCGAAGCGGAAATGGGCTAATTCATGATAAATGACCTGACGGATACAATCCGGGTCTGCTTTCATCAGCTGTAGATTCAGGCGGATGCTTTGAGTTTCCACCGTACAGCTGCCCCAGATGCTCCGCATGTTCCGCACCTGGATTTTTGGATAGGGGATGCCGTAGTCTTTTACTTTGGGATGGATTTCGTCCAAGAGTTCCGCAAATGTCCCAGCCGCCTGTTCTCGAAGCCAGTCCAGATATTCCGAACGCAGTCCCACAGAATCCGTTTGAAATGTGGACATATATATGATGTTTTCGGAACGCTGGATCTGCCGCAGACCATGTGCGATGTGGAGGGTATAGGGTTCCCCCAGATAATACAATGTCTTGCCGTCGTACATGGCGCCGGAAGGCTGCGCCATGCGGATTTTTTCCACTTCTGCCAGATGGTTGATGATCCAGAGAGCTTTGGACTGGACAAATTCCTCGATGACGGAAAAAGGAACCCGTTTGGCGGCGGACACCACTACCTGTCCGTACTTGTTTACCCGCAGGTTGATATATTTCACATCTTTGCGGATGAGCTCGTATTCAATTGGAATGCCTTCATATTCTATGGCGTGCAGTTCCATTGCAAAATCTCCCTTTTCCTGAGATAGTTTGCCCGCAAAAGGCAGGTTCTATCCCGTTTTTCTATGATACTATATCACGCAGAGGCTGAAAAAGTCCAGAAAAAACGGGAAAATCCTTCCTGTACCCATAAAAACGGAAGGCATGTGCCTTTTTTCGTCAAAGAAGGTTCTGCCGCGCATATAGAACTTTGTTATATGTCTGTTTGTTTCTATGCTTCTTGCTTTTCTGCTTTGGATATCCCTGCGCGATCTGACTTTCATATCACTTTGGATACGGTTTTATATGGATTTTTTGTCAGCTGATAAGCTTTTACTGGAAAAGCTGCTCTTAATTCAGCCGAAAATTTGATTTTTCTGAATTTTAAGAAAAATATCATTTATATTTTTATATTTTCAAGGTATCATTTGGAGAAAACCATAATAAGGAGAATGATATGCTGCGAATATTAGTATGTGTATGCTGGCTGATAACAGTGGTGTTCATGTGGCTGCCAGACCTTTTTAAAAACCAGTTCCTAAAAAATAATGAGAGACAAATAACCAAAGCATTGACATTCGTTTCAGCTATTATAACGATATATTATGCTTTCTTTTCAATGAAATAAAACAAATAAAAAAATCCGCTGTTCGGGGAGAAAACAAAGAAAGCCGAAATCCTTATCATAACAAAGGATTTTGGCTTTCTTATTTTATTCAGATTTTATTTGTTATGTTTTCTTCTAAAGACAGCCGTCGCAATTCCCCTTAAGAAATCAAGGATGCGAAAATCAATGTTTTCTTAAGGAGAAGTTGCTTTTGCGGATTTTTTTATTTTGCTTTAAATGCGTTCCGCTTTTTTCACAACGGGAATCCAGATTTCAAATACAGAATCCGCAGGGTCTGCGTTATAGTAGACCTCTATGTCCGCTCCCTTGCCGTATTCGTAGCCGGAAGTGGGGAGCCATTCCGTAAAAATCCGTTTCTCCAATTCCTGACATGCCTTTGGCATGGCGCCTGTGCCGGGGAAGATGGCCCATGTGGCAGCAGGCAGTTCCAGCATTTCCAGGGGCGGTTTGGCTTCTTTGGAAGTGCAGACACCGATCCAGTATTTCCATTCTTCTTCCTGACAGGCAGAAATCCCCAGTACCGCAGGCATTTCCATGATGCCTGTCAGTTTGGGCAGGATATTGTCTGCCACGGCTTTTTGCCAGAAAGCGGGAACGGTCTGGAAATTTTTCTCCATGTCTTTTTCCAGTGGTGTGTAAATCCCTGCAATGCGCAGGGGACCTTTTGCTTCAATACGATAATCCAATGCGGTCACTCCTTTGACGGTCATTTGAAACCGAATGGGCGGGAAAGCCTTCAGGGGCGCGCCTTTTGCCTTAGCTTGGGATGGTGTGATGCCGTGGATGCTCTGAAATGCCCGTGTGAACGCTGTCGGGGAACGATATCCGTATTTCAGCGCCACATCAATGACTTTTGCGCCCCTCTGCAAGTCAAAGGCGGCTTTTGTCATTTTCCGGCGGCGGATATATTCCGAAAGGGGCATATCTGCCAGATAAGAAAACATACGCTGAAAGTGAAAGGTTGTACAGCAGGCAGTTCTGGCAATATCCTCCAGAGAAATTTCCGCCGTCAGACTTTTTTCCAGCATTTCCAAGGCTTCGTTCCATTTGTCGATCCAGTCCATGTGGTTTCCTCCTCGTGTTCTTTGTCAATGACAGTTTCAGTTTACCTTAAAAATGCGGCAGTTGTCCTCGCAGTTTCTGCCTCTTTGGCAGAGGCGTTTTTTTTCAGGAAATAAGCCACTTTATAATAAGGGATGGGAAATCCCATGGCTTCCAGCTGGCGGGCGATTTTCCGAGGACCCAGACCGCTGGCGTTCTGCTCCTGGATGAACTGGGCGATCTGGTCGGTGATTTTGTCATCAGGCGCGGCAGCTTCATCAGTTTCGCCAGTTTCCGGCTGTTCCGCGGCTTCAAAGGGGATGTGTTCCATATCTACCACCGTGGTGATTTCTGTCTTTTCCCCAATGTCCTCAATCAGAGGGGAGGATGCGTCGATGCTGTAGTTGATGACGTCACGCATTTGACGGATATTGCGAGGATAAACGGCGTTGAGGATGGCGTGTTTCGCTTCCGGCGTGAAAATGACGTGATAGCGAATGTGTCTGGCATCCCAGACAGCGTTTTCATACCGCATGACAAAATGGCGGAAGAGATTTTCTTTTTCCGCAAGAGAACGCTCCCGCAAAGCAGGCAGATGCATTTCGTACTGAGCAAGTCGTTGGTACAGCTCCGGCAGGAACACCTCGTGGAGGTTTTTGGTGGAAGCGGCAATGACAATGACATTGATGTCGATTTCCTTGGTATCACCGATCCGGCGGATTTTGCCGGACTCAATGGCTTTTAGTAGAAGGTTTTGATAATTTTCAATGGTGTGGGCTTCATCCAGAAAAAGGATGCCGCCGTTTGCCTGCTCGAACAGCCCTTTTTTCTTTTTGGAACCTGTATAAGCACCTTCCACAGAGCCGAAAATTTCCATGGCGGCAATGTCGGGGTTGGTGAACTGGGCGCAGTTGATTTCGATAAACGGTGCGTTTTTGCCAATGACGCCGATCTGTTTGGCGTAGTTATAAATGAGGTTTGCCAGCATGGTCTTGCCGGTGCCCGATTCCCCGGTGATGATGGAGTGACGGGGACCGCCCAGAGAGCCTACGATTTTTTTCGCCTGCTTGTAAATGTTCTGCATGGTGCCCATGTGGACAACATGCTGGAAATCGGCTTCGGGCTTTGTCAGGCTCACCTGCATTTCCAGATGTTTGATTTTGCTGTTGAGCTGGTCGATTTCCTGAATATCCTGAAAGACGGAATAAGCCCCCATGAATTCTCCATCCATGAAAATAGGATAGGAGTTGACGATGTATTTATTGGGCGGCACCAGATGGATTTTTTTGTCCAGAATGGGACGGTGATTTTCTAACACTGTCAGCAACACAGCGGCAGGATAAAACTGGGAAATGTGTCTGCCGATCATGTTTTCCCGCTTTTGATTTACATAATTGGCGGAAATATTGTTTACATAAACCAAAATCCCGTCTGTATCTACCACATTTATGCCGTCATTTGTGTGATCCAGTATCTGATGCATCAGATTGGAAGAAAAAAACAGCTCTTTTGTCAATTTCATGGGCGAATACCCCTTTCATTTTGTTAGAAAAAGTGTTATAATACAAAAAGTTACAAGTATTCTAACATTTATTCTGACAAAAAACCAGCGAATTTTCCAAAAAAAGTGTGAAAACAATGGAAAAATATCGTTGGCACGGTTTTTGCTCATATAGTTATTTGTTAGAATAATAACAAAATTATTGCCGATTTTTAAGGAGGAAACAAATTATGGAGTTTGGCTATTCAAAGGAACAAGTACTGTTGAGAGACCTGTACAAAAAATTTGCTGAAACAGAAGTAAAACCTTTGGCGGAAGAACTGGACGAAGAAGAAAGATTCCCCGTGGAAACCGTTAAGAAACTGGCAAGATACGGCTTCC
This sequence comes from Clostridia bacterium, assembly GCA_022786605.1. GTDB lineage: Bacteria > Bacillota > Clostridia > Lachnospirales > Anaerotignaceae > Anaerotignum. The sequence continues at coordinate 22,535 of JALFWW010000010.1, forward strand.
TGGGCATTCCCTTCCCCAAGGAATACGGCGGTGCAGGCGG
>JALFWW010000013.1 GCA_022786605.1 Clostridia bacterium
CGCAGACATCAGTGTAACCTTGAACACTTACACCCATGTGAATTTTGATGATGCAAAGGAAGAAGTATATCGGATAGCGAATAGTTAAAAAAGCCCGTTGGTAAGGACGCTTGCTTTACCAACGGATTTACCAAGATTGCAGGGAAAAACACAAGAAAATACGAGAAGATTTGAGAAGATACCTTGAAAAGAAAGGAAAACTCAAAAGTCGGAAAACCCTGAAATATCAAGCGTTTGAGAAGAAATACAAGATTTAAATGGAGATATAAAAAGATGATTAAAGTATTATTTGTTTGCCACGGCAATATCTGCCGTTCTCCTATGGCAGAATTTTTGTTCAAAGATATGGTTATGAAAAAAGGTTTGACCAGAGAGATTTCCATAGCTTCCGCTGCAACCAGCCGGGAGGAGATCGGTAATCCTGTCCACAGAGGAACTGTGCAGAAACTGGCGCAGTACGGCATTTCCACCAAAGGCAAATATGCCCGTCAGGTGACAAAACAGGATTATGAGGATTACGACTACATCATTTGTATGGAAAAATATAATCTGCGGGAAATCAAGCGGATTCTGCCGGCAGACCCAGAGGGGAAAATCTGCTGTTTGCTGGATTTTTCTGATCATCCTCGGGATATTGCGGACCCATGGTATACAGGAAACTTCGATGTGACTTATGATGATATTTTAGAGGGATGTAAAGGCTTGCTGGCACATCTGGAAAAAGAATTATAAAAAGAAAAAACCGGGATTTTCTGGCTGAAACAGAAAATCCTGGTTTTTTGTTGTTATGATTTCAACGAACGAAGTTGGTCCAGATTTTTTCTTCTTTTTCCGGTGCGGGAACACCAGTCTGTTTGCCAGCTTCGATGCATTTCAAAAGCCAAGCCATATTGCGTCCAAGAATACGCATGGTCTGCATACCTTCCAGGTCCTGCTTTACTTCTTCCGGTGTGTTGCCATGCACCATGTTCCAATAGCTGGATGTGACAATAGGCATTCCTTTGATGGCAAAGTATTTATTGATTTCATCAAAAGTTGCTGTTGCGCCAGCGCGTCTGCAGCTGACAACGGCAGCACCAACTTTTTGGCTGAAATCTCTGCCATAAAATGCTCTGTCCAGGAAAGAAATCAGTGCGCCTGCGGCAGAAGCAAAGTGTACAGGTGTACCAAAGACGAATCCGTCAGCGTCCGTTGCCTTTTCCAAAAATTCGTTTACACAGTCGTTGCGGAAACAGCGGTCTGTTTTTTTACAGTAACCACAGTCAATGCATCCAGCAACGGGATCGTTGCCAAGCCAGAAAATTTCTGTTTCTACTCCGTTTTGTTCCAAAGCGTCTGCGACTTCCCGCAATGCGGTATAGGTACATCCTTCTTTATGTGGACCGCCATTTACCAGTATCACTTTCATGGAAAATCCCTCCTTGTTATGTTTGCATGTTATTTATTATAACACGATTTTGATGGAAAACAATGGGCTCCAGAGAAATCAAGGAGGGATGGAGATAGAAATTTCAATATCAGGCGAAACGACGAAGTTTGAGTATAGTCAGATTAAATTCGCCTTCTGTGGCATCGGAAGAGCCTGAGTAGTTGAAAGAAAGTGTGGTAGATACAGGAGCGTATAATATCAGATGCGCAGATCCGCAAGCAGTGGAACCATTGGTAGCGGTGGCAAAATAAATACCCGTTTCCAAATGCGCGGTACCATTATAAGACGGTGTAATCTGCAAATAGTTAGCAGTGGCAAAAAGTGCGGATATTTTATAGGAGACCAGATAATATCCTGGCGCAAGGGAAATGCGCTCCAGATCTGTTTGCACAATGTTTCCGCTTTCATCTCTGATATCGGGGAAAAAGGACAGCAGGCTGTTGCGTATCAAAGGAAATTGAGTATTGATATAAGAGGCAAAGATATCGTCAGGAATAGGTCCGGTGGCACCTGTGGGACCTGTTACGCCATTTGGTCCGGTGGCACCTGTGGGACCTGTTACGCCATTTGGTCCGGTGGCACCTGTGGGACCTGTTACGCCATTTGGTCCGGTGGCACCTGTGGGGCCTGTTACACCATTTGGTCCGGTGGCACCTGTGGGACCTGTTGCGCCATTTGGTCCGGCAGGACCCGTGGGACCTGTTACGCCATTCAGCCCGGCAGGACCTGTGGGACCTGTTGCGCCATTCAGCCCGGCAGGACCCGTGGGACCTGTTATGCCATTCAGCCCAGCAGGACCCGTAGGACCTGTTACACCATTCAGCCCAGCAGGACCTGTAGGACCTGTTGCGCCATTCAACCCAGCAGGACCTGTGGGACCTGTTATGCCTTCGGCACCAGTAGGACCAGTCGTACCAGTTGCACCTGTTGCGCCAGTAGGTCCTGTTTCACCTGTTTCACCAGCAATACCTGTAGGTCCAGATTCGCCGGTAGCGCCTGTTTCGCCAGTAGCACCCGTTTCGCCGGTAGCACCTGTTTCGCCGGTAGTACCTGTTTCGCCGCCCGTTCCACCTGTTGGACAGGGGCAGCAAATCTGAAGACAGCAGGGAGGCGGGAAGGGCCCTCGCCAGCAGCAGTGATAAAAAAAGGACACGATAACACGCCCCGCTTTCGTTTGGTCAGTTATATTATTTTATTCAAAAAGAAAAAGCTGGTGCTAAATTTATTTTGAGAAAGAATCATCAAAAGAAAAAGCCGAAAACATAATTTATATGTTTTCGGCTGTAAAAATCCCGAATTTATAATCCAAGGGCTTTGGCAGTGGTACAGATAAAATCCTGTACGTTGGTGACAATGCCCCTTGCGGAAAGACTGCCTCTGTCCGCCAATTTGTTGACGGCAAATTCAGAAATATCCACGCAGTAGAAATAAATCTGACGGACAGTGCCGTCTGCCATGATGCGGTAAGAGGGAGTCATATTGCCTGTGGCAATGGTATGGAGCATGGTTGCCATACAAATGACAGTGGTGGCACTGCGGATCTGGTCACGCATAGCGTTTTGTGCTTCATATACATTGCCGAAAACGGGAGGCAGGGGACCGTCGTCCCGAATGGAGCCTGCCAGGACATAAGGCACATGATATTTTTCGCAGTTGTAAATAATGCCGTTATCGATGTGCTCTTTTTCCAAAAAAGCAGGGATACTGCCATGAAAACGTACCCGATTGATGGTGTCCAGATGGTTGTAATGCCCGTTGGGCTGATTTTTCTGGGTGTAGATGTTCTGTCCCAATGCGGTGTTCAGATATGCGCCTTCCAGATCATGGGTGGCAAGGGCATTGCCTGCCATAAGGGCATGAACGTATCCGCCGGCGATCATTTTGGAAAAAGCGTCCCTTGCGTCTTTGTCAAAAGTGAAAGCGGGACCCAGTACCCAGACGATTTTTCCGTGGTCACGGTCATGACGGAGGATTTCGTACAGTTCATTATAGTCCTTGGAAAAAGCTGTTTCCCGGGAACGTCCCTGACGGAAAGCGAAAACTTCCTGTAATTCCGCTTCTTCAGAAAAGCCGTTGGCATGGACATAAATACCGTCAGAACCGTCTTCTGTGCGTCCAACGGCAATGAGATCGCCTTTTTTCAGCAGACGGAATTCCCGCACAATGATTTTGCTATTTTCATAAACAGCGACACAGTCCATGCGGCTTTCTTCTGCTAAGAGCCATGTGCCATTGACTTTGAAATATTCTGGGAAAATGCTCATGGCGTGATATTGTTCCGGTGCCACACCGTCAAAGGGCGCAGGCTGAAAACAGACATCCGGCGCGTCAGCCAGAAAAGGCTGGGTGAAATCCGGCGGTGTATAGGGGCGCAGTGAAAAATTCATATCAATTCTCCTTTATATTGATGATTCTTGACGATGGATAGAAAAAAGCAAATAAGATTTGCCCATGCGGTCTAATGTTTCCTCTTCCTGCATCATGCCGATGGCTTTAGCGACAGAACGAGAAGGAAAATTATCCGAAGCAATGACCGCATAAACAACAGATTCTTTTCGGACAGAAAAAGCAAACTGTACGCAGGCGGCAGCGGCTTCTTTGGCATAGCCCTTCTTCCTCTGGGAAGGTATGATGCCGTAGCCAATTTCCCAGAGCATCCGTCTGCCAAAACGCTGGAACGTCAGACCAGCCTGACCAATGAGGGCATCATTATCTTTTCGGCAGGCACCCCAGATGCCAAAGTTTTGCCGGTATCGCTGCTGTTGTCTGGCGAGCCAGTTTTGTAACTCTGCTTGAGAAAACTGGCGCTCATAAAAATTTCGCTGCCCGTTCATCATTTCCAGCAGCTGGGGCAGGTCTGCTTCTGTCAATTCCCGTAAATACAGATGGGGCGTTTCCCAAATCATGCCTTTGTTTCCTCAAAAAAGCGGCTGTAAAGGTCTTCTTTTCGGTCTGCTTTCAGGGGGAATTCTGCCCGATATGCTTCTGCTTCTTTGGGGTCGATTTCCACCACAGCCAGTTCATTTTCCCCTGTCAGATGGGCTAAGATTTCTCCTGTGGGAGAGATGAGCATGCTGTCACCGCTGTAAGTGAGGGTGCGGTCTTTGCCGCTGCGGTTGACACCTACGATGAAACTCTGGTTTTCAATGGCACGCGCCTGCAGGAGTGTTTTCCAGTGACCTACGCGGGCAACAGGCCAGTTGGCAATGACGGTCATGACAAGGCTTTTTTTGGAAGCAGCCTGAAAAATTTCCGGGAACCGCAGGTCATAACATACAAAAGGGGAAAGAGGTACGCCGTCCACCTGACAGAACGCCAGTGCATCGCCGCCGCTGTAATATTTGGCTTCCGCGCCATAAGAGAAGGGATGGATTTTAGCATAATCCGCCAGAATCTGACCGTTTTTGTCCATGACGATGCTGTGATTCCGTGCTGTTTCATCTTCCAAAAAGATCACGCCAAAAACAACAGCGATTTGATATTTTTTCACGGCTTCCCGAAAAAAGGTGATGGTCATACTATTTTCTTTCAGTTCTCCATAAGCAGCTGGGTTCATGGTGAAGCCTGTCAGTGTCATTTCTGGAAAGACGATGAGGTCAGCCTGTTTTGCGGCAGCTTTTTCCATAAACGCCGCGCAGGTTTTCATGGCAAAACCCTTATCCTCAAAACCCATGTTCAGCTGTGCTAACGCAATCTTCATACACAAAAACCTCCTTCATTATTCCCAGTTTTTCCATATGTCCGGGCAGTAACCCAGTGTGAATTCCTTTCCGTTGCGGACGATGGGTGTCCGAAAAAGGGCGGGATTTTCAAAAAGGGTGCCTTCCCGTTTTTTCTCATCGATGTAATCCATATATAAATCTTTGTATGCCTTCGCCTTGCGGTCGATCATATCTTCCACATCAATGCAGCGTTTCGCAGACTCAAATACGCTTTTGCTCATGCCGAAACGGTGGATGTCAATGGACTGGAAAGAGATTTTCCGCTCCTTGAAATACCGTTCCGCTTTTTTGGTGTCGAAACATTTTTTTGCGCCGTAAATTTGAATATTCATATAAAACTCCTTTCTTGGGGGCATCTTCATAAAAAACAAAGATACTCGATTTTTACAAGGAATATTTTTTTCTGAAGATAGCCGTTGCAGTTTCCCTTCAGAAATCATGAAAAAGAAAGAGCGATGTTTTCTGAAGGGAAAACCGCTTTGGGGTTTACTGATTTTATTTTACTCCATTGATGCAAAAGACACAAGACAAGGGGAAAGGATTATGGTATACTTTGAGAAACAGGAAAAGGAGCGGATGGAGATGAAAATGATTTCATGGAACGTCAATGGTCTGCGGGCAGCTGTAGGCAAAGGCTTTTTGGATTATTTCAAAGAAGCGGACGCGGACATTTTTTCCATACAGGAAACAAAATTACAGCAAGGACAGATCGACCTGCCCACAGAAGGCTATTACCAGTATTGGAACTATGCGGAAAAGAAAGGTTATTCCGGTGTGGCAGTATTCACCAAACAGGAACCCATTTCTGTTTCTTATGGCTTGGGCATGGAGGAGCATGACAAAGAGGGGCGTGTCATTACACTGGAGTTTGAGAACTTCTATCATGTGACAGTTTATACCCCCAATTCCCAGCAGGAAAATGCCCGTCTGGATTATCGTATGACTTGGGACGATGCTTTTCGGGCATACTTACAGGAGTTGGACAAAACAAAACCTGTCGTCGTCTGCGGCGACCTGAATGTGGCACATACGGAAATTGACCTGAAAAATCCTTCCACCAACCGCCGCAACGCAGGCTTTACAGACGAAGAAAGAGGCAAATTCACAGAGCTGCTGGAAGCGGGCTTTGTGGATACCTTCCGTCATTTTTATCCTGATGTGACAGGGGCGTATTCTTGGTGGAGCTATCGTTTCAACGCCAGAAAGAATAACGCCGGATGGCGTATTGACTATTATGTGGTTTCCCAGCGTCTGCGGGATGTATTGCGGGACGCGAAAATCCACAGTGACATTATGGGGTCTGACCATTGCCCTGTGGAATTGGATATTGCTTTGTAAGATGGAAAAATCTTTCATTGGATACGGAGGTGGATGGTTTATGTTACACATTGGATGGAAAAAGATCTATGAAGGGTATGATGTTGTTCTGGTAGGGCGTATTAAAGAAGCGCTGAAGGAGAGCGGCGTGGAATGCAAAGTGCGTGTGGATAATCCTGTTCAAAACAGAATGTCCAGAGATGTAGCGTTTGGGGGGAATCCGCTGGTCATCAACAGCATTGGGGTAGATACCTCTGCAAATGCGTACAGCGTTTATGTGCCGAAGGAAAAGAAAGAATTTGCGGAAGCCATTGTTCATGGGATTAACCGGAATTAAGGGCGTTTGCGCAGTGAATTCATAAGAAAAAGCTGAAACTTCTTTGGGGGCATCTTCATAAGAAAACAAAGAAAGCCAAAATCCTCATGATTACAAAGGATTTTGGCTTTCTTATTTTGTTCGGATTTTATTTGTTATGTTTTCTTATGAAGACAGCCGTCGCAATTCCCCTTAAGAAATTAAGGAAAAATCAACGTTTTCTTAAGGAGAAGTTGCTTTGAGGTTTCGGCTTTTGGTTTGTATATATGATTTTTTATTTTTCCAGTTCTGCCAGTTTTTCCAGAATCTGATTGCTTCTGTCAATGAAAGCAGTCATTTCTTCGCTGGTCAGAGTTCTGTGGCTCATCAGTGCCAGATCATATACCTGATGGCAGATCATGTCACAGTCTTCTTTCTTGTCTTCTTTGCCTGCTGCGTCCATAAGGAACTGCACCAGTTTATTGGATTTGTTCAGCACCAGTGTTTCGTCAGGTTTTACCTGTGCAAACATGGCTTTGTACATTTCGTTGTCACCATATGCTTCCATCATTTCCATCATACGACGGCTTTCTTCGCTGAGCAGAATCATAGCGGATACATTCTGTGCTTTCAGGTTTTCCGCTTTGACTTTCAGATTTTCATTGCCCAGTACGCCGCGGAACAGATTTTCCATCTGGGTGTTGGCAAAGGCATCTGCCTGTTTCTTTGCTTCGCTTTCTTCGCCTTCTGTTTTTTCCTGCAAAGTATCGGTGATGTCAGCGTCGATACGCTGTACTTTTACGCCGGGATTCTTGTATTCCAAGAAGGAAACGAAAGGTTTATCCACAGGAGAAGTGAGGATTGCCGCTTCCAGACCCTGTTCTTTGAACATACGGATATACTGTGCCTGCTGTGCTTCGTCTGTCACAAAGAAAATCTTGTTTTCGTGTTTTTCTTTGTTCTTTTCCAGATATTCCGCTACAGTTTCGTATACACCGTCGGTGGTCTTTAACAGCAGCGCGTCTTTGATCTTGTCATAGAGTTTTTCTTCCCGCATGCAGCCGTATTTGAAGAACATGCCGATGTCATCCCAGAAACCTTCGTAAGCTGTCCGGTCAGCTTTGAACAGCTGGTTCAACTTGTCCGCTACTTTCTTGGTGATGTAGCTGTTCATTTTTTCCACATAGCCATCGTTCTGCAATGCGCTTCTGGATACGTTCAGCGGCATGTCGGGGCAATCCAGCACGCCTTTGAGAAGCAGCAGGAATTCAGGTACCACTTCTTTGATGTTATCAGCAATATAAACCTGATTGGAGTACAGCTTGATCTGACCTTCCACAACATCCATCTGTTCCACCAGTTTAGGGAAGTACAGGATACCTTTCAGGCGGAAAGGATAGTCCATGTTCAGATGAATCCAGAACAGAGGGTCATTCAGGTCGAAGAATACTTTATGGTAAAATTCCTTGTATTCTTCATCGGTGCAGTCTTTGGGCTGTTTCAGCCACAGGGGAGAAGGATCGTTCAGTGGCTTGGGTTCTTCTTTTTCTTCTTCCTGCTTTTCTTCTTCTTTGTTTGCTTTTGCAAGGATTTCGTCCTTGGTCAGTGTGGCAGCTTCTTCCTGAGAAATATGGATGGTGTTGTCTTTTTTCTCGGGGTCAGCTTCTTCCGCTTTTTCTTCTTCGTTGGTAATTACATCAATGAAGATAGGAACGGGCATGAAAGCGCAATATTTCTGCAATGCTTCGTACATTTTGCTTTCGTCCAAGAATTCTTCGCCATCTTCGCTGACATGCAGTGTGATGGTGGTACCGCGTTCTGTACGGGTGCCGTCTGCCATTTCATAGTCGATGCCATCCGCACAGCTCCATTTTGCCGCCGCTGCGCCTTCCTGATAAGACAATGTATCGATTTCTACTTTATCGGCAACCATGAAAGCGGAGTAGAAGCCCAGACCGAAATGACCGATGATTTCGTTGTCGCCGTCTGCTTTTTCTTCGTATTTGGACAGGAAATCTGTTGCGCCGGAGAATGCGATCTGGTTGATGTATTTCTTGATTTCTTCGTGGGTCATGCCGATACCGTTATCCACGATCTGCATGATTTTTTCCTCTTTGTTCAGTACCACATGAACAGAAAAGCTTTCATCAGCGGGGATGTGATCCGCTTCCCCCATGATCATGAGCTTTTTCAGCTTGGTTACTGCGTCACAGGCATTGGATACCAATTCACGGATGAAAATATCCTTATCGGTATAGAGCCATTTTTTGATAATTGGTAAGAAATTTTCACTGTTAATGGAAAGATTCCCTTTTTCATTCATACTTTTTCAGCCTCCTATTGATAGATGGAAAAATCCATAATAGATGGAAAAATCCATATATTTTCTGCTTTACAAAGAATATTGTAACACTCGGCGGACAAAAGTCAAGAAAAAATTAGCACTCAATCAAATTGAGTGCTAACAAAATTTCAAATATCAATTTTCTTTCTGAATGGCAATGCCATGTTGTTGGCAAAAGTCCAGTACCCAGCTTTCCCACTGGACTTCGTGGGTCTTGTCCAGAGAAAAACTTTCCTGTGCGGCAGAAAGGGTGCATAATAAGGTATCTTCACGGAACAGAAGATTCCAGAACAGCGCCTTTGTGTTGGGAAAAGCCGCCGTTTTTTCCTGAGAAAGGGAAAGGACAAGCTTCATGTTCTTTGGTGTTTTCTTTCCTTTCACTGCCTGAAACACAAGGGGCTTGATTTCGCTCCAGCTGCACCATGGCTCTGTGACGGTTTCGTCGTAATAATCCAGATCCCGTTTGCCGTCAATGGAAAGGTAGGCGAAAGCGGAGATTTCTCCCTGCCGGAAAGCGAAATCGTCAAAGGCGTCGCCCTTTAAGAGCAGTGCCATAAAGTGTCTGGTGTCTGGTATGGTAAAAGCAAGCATTGCTGTATCCTCCTTTGGTTTCTTCGCCTGTCATTATACATTTTTTTGCTCTCTTTGACAATGCGCGGGAGGCGGAAAGGAAAAATCATGTATTTTTATTGCGTTTGATGCCATGCTATATTATAATGAAAGACAAGTATTTTTAATGTAAGAGGAAGTAGGAGGGAAAACCCTATGGCAGAAGAAAAAACAATGGAAAACAGTGGTCTGGGTGCCACCGGTAACTTTATACATAACTATATCCAGGCAGACCTGGAAGGGGAACTGAATAAAATTCATACCCGTTTCCCGCCGGAACCCAATGGCTATCTGCACATTGGTCACGCAAAATCCATTTGCCTGAACTTTGGTCTGGCAAAACTTTACGGCGGCAAATGCAACCTGCGTTTTGACGACACCAACCCCACAAAAGAAGATGTGGAATATGTAGAAAGCATTCAGGAAGACGTAAAATGGCTGGGCTTCGATTGGGAAGACAGACTGTACTACGCATCTTCCTATTTCCAGAAATATTATGAAGTGGCAGTGAAACTCATCAAAGAAGGCAAAGCTTTCGTATGTGACCTGACAGCAGAAGAAATGCGTCAGTACAGAGGTACACTGAGCACACCTGGTAAAGAAAGCCCCTACCGCAACCGTAGTGTGGAAGAAAACCTGGATCTGTTCGAACGGATGAAAGCAGGGGAATTCCCTGACGGTTCTCATACACTGCGTGCGAAGATCGACATGGCTTCTCCCAACATCAACATGAGAGACCCTGTTATCTATCGTATTTCCCATGCGGCACACCATACTACAGGTACAGAATGGTGCATTTACCCTATGTATGACTTTGCACATCCTCTGGAAGATGCTATCGAAGGCATTACCCACTCCATTTGTACTATGGAATTTGAAGACCATCGTCCTCTGTACGATTGGGTAGTCAGAGAAGCTGGCTTTACCGTAAATCCTCCCAGACAGATTGAATTTGCCCGTCTGGGTATGACAAATACCGTTATGAGTAAGAGAAAACTCCGTGCCCTGGTAGAAGACGGTCTGGTTGACGGCTGGGATGACCCTCGTATGCCGACCATCAGCGGTCTGCGCCGCAGAGGTTATACACCTGAATCCATCCGCGATTTCTGCGAACGTATCGGTGTATCCAAAGCAAACAGCATGGTAGACAGCGGTCTGCTGGATTACTGCATCCGTGACGACCTGAAAGCAAAAGCGCCTGTTGTCATGGCAGTTCTGGACCCTCTGAAACTGGTGATCACCAACTACCCCGAAGATCAGGTAGAAATGATGGAACTGGAAAACAATCCTGAAAATCCTGAACTGGGCACAAGACTGGCACCTTTCACAAGAGAACTGTATATCGAACGGGAAGACTTCATGGAAGAACCTGTGAAAAAATTCTTCCGTCTGGCTCCTGGCAAAGAAGTGCGTCTGAAAGGGGCTTACTTCGTAACATGCACCGATTTTGTCAAAGACGAAGCCGGCAACGTGGTGGAAGTACACTGCACATATGACCCAGAAACAAGAAGCGGCAGCGGCTTTGAAGGCAGAAAAGTCAAAGGTACGCTGCACTGGGTAAGCGCTTCTGACAACGTGAAGGCAACGGCAAGACTCTATGACTACATGATGCTGGACAACCCTGACGATCCTAACGGCGATATGCTCATGAATCCTAACTCTCTGGAAGTGAAGGAAAACATCGTCATTGAAAAATCCATCGCTGATGCGCAGAAAGGTCAGCGTTATCAGTTCATGCGTAACGGTTACTACATTGTAGATACCAAAGATACCACAGAAGACCATCTGGTATTTAACCGTATCGTTCCACTGAAGAGCTCTTTCAAATTGAAATAAGAAACTTCCAAGGGAGCATCCAAATATGGATGCTCTCTTTTTGTTTTGTACGTCAGCGGCGGAAGATTGTGTTTTATTTTGTGCATGGAAAATTTCTATTGCGTTGGCGTTGGATAAGGTATATAGTAGTGCATATCTATTCAAAAAACGGCTGAAAACAGTGACAGTGTTTTTTTGGCTGTCAAAGGGGGACAACTGAAAAAATAGCGCGAAAAAACAACAAAAGAGAAGGCAAACAAAAGTGAAACAAAGGAAAACGGAAGCAGTTCCCAATATGCAAAAAAAGGTTTTATACAGCATAAAAAATACAGAATATTGTATGCAAAATTCTTTGGGGAACGGCTTTTACTTGAGAGGAGGAAAAACATGTTTCAACACGCGAATAAAGCCCTCATCGCAGCGGCTTTTTTGATTTTGGCAATTGTTATCATTCCCATTGTGCTGGTGCCGGAAGCCATGGTAGCAGCCATTGGACAGGTTTATAACTTCATCACAACAGATATGGCTTGGCTTTATCTGCTCATTGGTTTTGGTATGGCAGTGGGCGCCATCGTGCTCCTGACGACGAAATTTGGGGATATCCGTCTGGGTGGACGAGATGCAAAACCTCATTATAAAACATTTACCTGGATCGCCATGAACCTTTGCTCCGCATTGGCGGCAGGTATCCTGATCTTTGGTATGTGTGAATGGATGTACTATGTGACAGGTACCCCTTTCGGTATCGAGCCTTATTCTGTACAGGCCTATGAATATGCTTCTGCTTATGGCATGTTCCACTGGGGTTTCTCCGCATGGGCGTTCTATCTGGTGGCAGGGGTAGCCATTGGGTATCTGTATTGGAATAAAAAAATTGGCGATCTGCGTATTTCCGCATTGTGCAGCAACCTCATCGGCGGTGACTCTAAAGGGAAAAAGCTTTTCCGCTGGGTGCTGGACGCCATCATGGTATTCTGTTATTTCATGGCTATGATGACCACTGTCGGCATCGGTACACCTGTTATGGGGGAACTGGCAAGCAATCTGCTGGGCATTGAAAATACATTTGCCCTGAAAATCGGCATCATCATCATTTTCTGTCTGTTCTTTACCCTTTCTACATCCAAAACCATTGCAAAGGGTATGGGACGCATCAGTGACTTCAATGTATGGCTGGCAATCGCCTTTTTCATTTTTGTTCTCATTGTTGGGGACACCAGCTTTATCCTGAATAATATCGTTATGGCAATTGGTACCAACATCCGCGAATTTGTCCGCATGAGCTTCAACTCTGACGCCGTTGCCCAGACAGGTTTTGTGCAGAACTGGACCATTTTCTATTGGGCTTGGTACGTTGCGCTGACATTCATGTGCGGTCTGTGGATTGCCAGAACTTCTTACGGCAGAACATTCCGTGAAATCACTGTTGCCAACTGCATCTGGGCAGTATTGGCATGCTGGGTAACATTCGGTATTCTGGGTAACTACGGTATGGGTCAGGAACTGTTCCATGGTCAGAATTTCTCCGGCGTTATCAGCGAAGTAGGCAACAACGGTGTTACTCTGCTGGTACTCCAGACCATGCCTTTGCCGAAACTTTGCATTTTTGTATTTATGATTCTGATTTTCTTCAATCTGGCAACGTCCGCTACAGCAAACGGAACCGCTTTGAGTATGTATACATCCAAAGGTCTGAAAGCCGATGAAGAACCCAATAGCTGGTATAAAACATTCTGGTGTGTACTGTTCATGATCATTCCTGTAGGCATTTTGCTGCTGGAACACAACGTGGAAGGACTTAACGTGCTCAGTACCATCCAGTCCCTCATCACCATTTCCTCTCTGCCGGTGCTGGTGGCGCTGGTGGTATTGTTCTGGTCTTTCGGTAAAGTCCTGCGTAAAGACATTTCCGATGGCACCATTCGTCAGTATGTGGATAAGAGCAAAGAAAGCAAATGGGGGGAATGAACATGAAAGAAAGATACGAAAACGCCGCTGTCACATGGACACAGCAGTTTTGCCGCATCAACAGCTTTTTGGGCGCGGGCAAACGGGAAGCTGTGTTTCTGGCGGAAAAAATACTGAAAGAATCCTGTGATGCAACAGTCACTGTTTATGACGCTGATACAGAAGAACCTTATATCATTGCGGCGAAAACATGTGAAAATCCCAAATTCCAGCTTTTGCTGGAAGGGCATCTGGATGTGGTTTCTCCTGAAGGCATGGAGCATCCTTTTGACGGGGAAATCAAAGACGGCATTTTGTATGGCCGCGGCTCTGTGGATATGAAAGGCGGCTGCGGTGCCATGCTGGCGGCTTTTGTGTCTGCCTGCCAGAAGATGCTGGAAGGGGATTTGTACCTGATGTTTTCCACAGACGAAGAATATGCTGGGGAAGAAATCAAAAAAGCGTTGGAAAAAGGACATTTGCCTAAAGTGGATTTTGCCCTCATTGCGGAACCCACTGGTGCGACTATGGCAACGGCACATAAAGGAGAAGCATGGATCGATGTGGAATTTTTCGGCAAGAGCGCCCATTCCAGCATGCCCCACATGGGCAAAAACGCCATTTATATGGCAACCGCCTTTTTGCGGAATTTGCAGGCATATCTGCCGGAAATGGAAAAAATGACTCATCCTCTCTATGGCGCGCCGACAATGAGTGTAGGGACCATAGAAGGCGGCAGTACGCCCAATGTGGTGCCGCCCTATGCGAAAATGACCATTGATCTGCGGTACCTGCCAGGGGAAAACGCGGAAAAATATATCCGCGCATTGGAAAATCTGGCTGTGCTGTGCAAGATGGAAGATGGAGATTTTTCTGCAAAAATCACGAAAGTCGGCGAATGGAACGATGTATGCACGGACCGGGAAAACCCTCATTTCCTTCGTATCTGGCAGACTGCCTCCAAAGCCATGAACAAAGAAGTGGAACTAAGTGTTATGACTGGCTGGGGAGAGGGCGGTTTTGTGAACCTCTATGGCATCCCTGTGGTATACTTTGGACCAGGGGAAAATGGGTTGTCCCATCGTCCCGAAGAACAGATTCATGTGGATGAAATCAAAAAAGTGGCATTGGCTTATGAACAGATCATCAACGAGGTGTGTGGCATGAAACGAAATACATTGGAAGAAGTTTTGGAACAGACAGGCATCATGGTGGCAGACGGCGCCATGGCAACAGAACTGGAACGGATGGGCTGTGACCTGAATGATTCTCTTTGGAGCGCAAAAGTGCTGGCGGAACAGCCAGAACTGATCGGGAAAGTGCATCGCAGTTATTTTGAAGCGGGCGCGGACTGCGGTATCACCGCAAGCTATCAGGCAACCATTGACGGTTTCTGCAAACGCGGCTTTACAGAAGCGGAAGCGGAAGAACTCATCCGCCGTTCCGTGGACATCATGGTGAAAGAAAGATCAGACTGGTGGCAGACAGAAGGCAAAGACGCTGGCAGAGCCTATCCTTTGGTATGCGCTTCCGTAGGACCTTACGGTGCATATCTGGCAGATGGCTCTGAATACCGCGGCAACTATGGCGTTTCCAAAAAAGAACTGCGTAACTTCCATAAACGCCGTATGGAACTGCTGTGGGATGCGGGGGCAGATATTTTCGCGGTGGAAACCATTCCTTGTCTGGAGGAAGCCCTTGTGGCTGCGGAATTGACAAAGGAAATGGATGCGGCTTGCTGGATCAGCTTCAGCTGCAAAAGCGAAACAGAAATCAGTGACGGTACAAAGATCGCAAACTGCGCAAAAGCTTTGGAGGCTTTTGACTGCGTGAAAGCCATTGGCATTAACTGCACAGCTCCCCATTTTGTGGAAAGCCTCATCAAAGAAATCAAAAACAACAGCGCAAAACCCATCATCGTATACCCCAACAGCGGGGAAGAATATGACCCTGTTACAAAAACATGGCATGGAAATAAAGATGGCAAGTGCTACTGCGATTTTGCGGCGGAATGGATTGCTGCCGGTGCGAAAATCGTAGGCGGATGCTGCCGTACCACACCGGACAATATTCGGGAAGTGGCGGAATTGGCAAGAAAAAATAAATAAAAACCAAAGATTTTGACAGAAAAGACGGAGGAATGCAAAGACATTTCTCTGTCTTTTTTATGAAGAACAATATTAAAAAAATATTAAAGAAGTTTGCCGTGCATTTTTCAATTTTAGGTTTATAATGGGCAACAGAATATGTGAGCGTATGCACGAGGAGGAAAGCACTATGACGAAGAAAAAGAAAATTGTATTAGCGGCCGTAGCGGTTGTTTTGATTGCCGGCGGTTTGAAAGTGGCTTTGGGCGGCAAACAGACAGAACCTGCAGGAACACCTGTGGCAACAGGAACGGTTGTACGTCAGGATTTGGAAG
The DNA here is from genome assembly GCA_022786605.1 of Clostridia bacterium. Taxonomy (GTDB): domain Bacteria; phylum Bacillota; class Clostridia; order Lachnospirales; family Anaerotignaceae; genus Anaerotignum. The sequence goes on from JALFWW010000013.1 coordinate 15,901, forward strand.
AAGTCCTGAAGCAGAAAGCGACACTGGAAGGCACAGAAAGTGCGGAAGTGGCGTCCAAGCTCCATTATGAAGTCAAACAGGTACTGGTAAAAGAAGGTGATAGAGTCACAAAAGGTCAGCTTTTGGCAGTGCTGGACAGCGGTGATATTCAGGATCAGATCGCTCAGACAAAAGGGGATATCCAGCTTCTGGAATATCAGCAGCAGGAAACACTGGAAGAACGTCAGCGTCAAATCGATAATGCCATGATGGAAAAGGAAAACGCGGAAAAAGATTATAAAGACAAACAGGACCTTTTTGCCATCGGCGCAGCCAGTCAGGCCGAAGTGGACGCGGCAAAAGACGCTGTGGATAAAGCCCAGCGGGCACTGGATAATATTCCCAATGAAAACGGAAAAGCGATTCTGACTTCTTCTGAGAAACAGACGAAAGCAAACGCTCAGCAGAAAGCCAGCATCCAGTCCTCTACACTCAGTGACTGCCAGATCCGCAGCGCCATCAGCGGTACTGTTACCAGAGTCAATACAACAGTGGGACGTTTTGCAGATGAAACAGAAAATAACAAACCGATGTTTGTCATTGAAAATCTGGAAAATCTGCAAATGAAAGTACTTGTGAGTGAAAATGATATTGACCGTGTGCAGATAGGGCAGGAAGTGGAAATTTCCGCTGATGTACTGGGCAAAGAAACTGTACAGGGCGTTGTGGAACGTATTTCTCCCACAGGGGAAGCGAAAAGTTCCACATCTTCCGAAAGAGTCATTCCCGTTTATATCAAAGTAAAAGAAGAAAACGAAAAGCTCATTGCTGGTATCAACGCAAATGCTACCATCAAGATTGCTTCCGCAAAAGATGCGCTGGTGGTTCCTCTGGAAGCTTTGGGGGAACTGGAAGATGGCACTACAGCCGTTTATACGGTAACAGATGCGGGAACGGTACATATTGTGCCTGTGACAACAGGTTTGGAAACAGACCTGCTGGCAGAAGTCAAGTCTGACGAACTGCAGGAAGGTCAGAATATCATTCTCAATCCCAGCGCGGCCATGACAGAAGGCATGGCGGTAACGGTACAGCAGGGGTGATGTCGTATGAAGGAAATTATTAAAATCGAACAATTGAATAAAACATATGATACTGGCGCGGTGCAGGTTCATGCCCTAAAGGACATCAGTCTGAGCATTCACGAAGGGGAATATGTTGCCATTATGGGGCAGTCCGGTTCCGGCAAGTCCACGCTGATGAATATTCTGGGGTGTATGGACAGACAATTTTCCGGCACTTATGAACTGGACGGCATCAGCATTGCCCAGCAGAGCGAGAACCAGCTTTCTGCTATCCGCAATCAGAAGATCGGTTTCGTTTTTCAGGCTTTTCAGCTCATTCCCAGAACGTCCGCATTGAAAAATGTGGAAATCCCCATGATATACGCGGGTATGAAAGCAGATGCAAGGAAGGAAAAAGCGACAGCGCTTTTGGAAAAAGTAGGTTTGGGACAGCGTATCCATCACATGCCCAATGAACTTTCCGGTGGTCAGAAACAGCGTGTTGCCATTGCCAGAGCATTGGCAAATGACCCTGCCATCATACTGGCAGACGAACCTACTGGGAATCTGGATACAAAGGCGTCCTATGAAATCATGGAGTTTTTCACCAATCTGAATAAAGAAGGGGCGACTGTCGTCGTGGTTACCCATGAGGAAGAAATCGCAGCCTATACAGACCGTATCATTCGGTTTCAGGATGGGCAGATCATCAGTGACAAAAAGGTGGTGAAGGGCTCATGTTGATTTTTGAAAATATCCGTTTGGCGCTTTCCTCCATCCGTGCCAATAAAATGCGCTCTTTTTTGACCATGCTTGGTATGATCATCGGTATCAGTTCCGTTATTGCCATTGTTTCCTTGGGGGATACCATGCGCAGTGTGGTTGCAAATGAATATAAGAATGTAGGTCTGGGATTGGCGTATATGTATATCAATCCTCCTGATGACACCTATGGAGATAACAGTTACTTTACCACAGAGGACGCGGAAAAGGTCAAAGAAGCTATGGGGGACAGTCTGGCTTATGTGGGTTTCAACCAGAACTTGCGAAAAGACATGACCGTAGGCAGAAGAACAAAGACTCTGAATGTAAATGGTTTGGCAGAAAACCCTACAGCTATGAAAAATCTGAAGATCATTTACGGCAGGATGCTGAACGATCAGGATTTTCAGGAAAAGCGTCATCATATTGTTTTGCAGAAGGAAACAGCGGAAGATTTTTTTGGAGATGCCAACGCTGTTGGGAAAACAGTGAAGGTGAAACTCAATGAAGATCAGGAAGAGTTTCTGGTGGTAGGCGTATATGAAAATCAGGATTCCGCGCTTATGAAGGCTTTGCAGGGGGGCAGCCTGCCAACTGCCTATATCCCTGAAAGCATTATGGTCACAGAAGATTCCTATAACTGGTCCCTTTATTTTGTAGTGTCTGATGTTAATCAGATGGAGAGCATGAAATCCCGTCTGATTTCCTATGTGGCTCGTATCAAGAATCTACAGCCAGAATATATCATTATGAGTTCCGCATCGGAAGAAATGAGCATGGTTGACGGCATGCTTGGCTCTCTCTCCGCGGTAGTAGGTGCCATTGCCGCCATTTCTTTGGTGGTAGGCGGTATCGGTATCATGAACATTATGTTGGTATCGGTGACAGAACGTACCCGTGAAATCGGTATCCGAAAAGCATTGGGCGCGCGGACAAAAGATATCCTCACACAGTTTTTGATCGAGGCTGCCATGATTTCCGCCGCAGGGGGGCTCATCGGTACTTTCCTTGGTATATCGGTAGTTGCTGTCGGCGGCATGCTCTTTGGCATCACGACGGTGGTGAAATTGCAGGTCATTGTCATTGCGGTAGCCTTTTCTGCCATGGTAGGCTTGGGATTTGGGCTGTATCCTGCACGAAAAGCCGCGAAAGCAGACCCTGTTATCGCTCTGCGTTATGAATAAAAAAATGTGATAAATTGATGAAAAAGGTGTAAAACATGGAAAAAATTCATGGGTTGCACCTTTTTTTGTGTTGCTTTGCCTGTGAGTATGGTATAATACCTAGATGATAAATGTGGAAAGGAGGCTATTTTATATGGAACAGGAAGTGCAGACAAGAGAATACAGACCATTCACACATCTTCATGTCCATACGGAATACAGCCTTCTGGACGGTTCCGCGAAAATCAAAGAACTGGTAGAACGGGTAAAAGAACTGGGCATGGACAGCATCGCCATCACAGACCATGGTGCCATGTATGGTGCCATTGAGTTTTACAAGGCGGCAAAAGAAGTGGGTATCAAGCCCATCATCGGCTGTGAGGTCTATGTGGCAGCAGGTTCACGCCTGACGAAAGAAGGTAAGGGCGGCGGTTATTACCATCTGGTGCTTTTGGCGGAAAACGAAACAGGTTATCATAACCTGATTAAGCTGGTTTCTTATGGTTTTATTGACGGATTTTATTATAAACCCCGTGTGGACAAAGAACTGCTGCGGCAGTACCACGAAGGGATCATTGCGTCTTCCGCCTGTCTGGCAGGGGAAGTGGCAAGGGATGTGCTGACGCTGTCCTATGACCACGCCAAGGAAGCCGCTTTGGAATATGAAGAAATTTTCGGCAAAGGCAATTTTTTCCTGGAATTGCAGAATCACGGCATGCCAGAACAGAAACGGGTCAATGAAGCGCTGATTCGTATGTCCAAGGAAACGGGGATTCCCCTCATTGCCACCAATGACAGCCATTATATTTATAAAGAGGACGCTGTGCCTCATGACATCCTCCTGTGTATCCAGACAGGGAAGACTGTGGAGGATGAAGACCGTATGCGGTATGTGGGCGGACAGTTTTATGTGAAAAGCCCCGAAGAAATGTATGACCTTTTCGGCGATGTGCCAGAGGCGTTAGAAAATACCGTAAAAATTGCCAAGCGGTGCAATGTGGAATTTGTGTTCCATGATTTGAAACTGCCTCGCTTTGATGTGCCGGAGGGCAAAACAGCGCCAGAATATCTCCGGGAAATTTGTTATGACGGTTTTGCGATGCGGTATCCAGACCCGAAACCCGAATGGAAGGAACGACTGGAATATGAACTGCATACCATTGAAACCATGGGTTATGTGGATTATTTCCTGATTGTTTGGGACTTTATCAAGTATGCCAAAGACCATGGCATCATCGTAGGCCCGGGACGTGGTTCCGCTGCCGGCAGTATGGTTTCTTACTGCTTGCAGATTACCACCATTGACCCTCTGCGGTATGACCTGATTTTTGAGCGTTTCCTGAATCCGGAACGTGTCAGCATGCCTGATATTGACGTAGACTTCTGTTATGAACGCAGACAGGAAGTCATTGATTATGTCATTTCCAAGTACGGCGAGGACCATGTGGCACAGATCGTCACATTCGGTACGCTGGCGGCAAGGGCTGCCATTAAAGACGTAGGTCGTGCTTTGGCAATGCCCTACGCCGATGTGGACAGGATTTCCAAAATGATTCCCACGGAACTGGGCATCACCATCAAAAAAGCCCTGCAAATGAACCCTGACCTGAAAAAGGTCTATGAAAACGAAGAAGATACCCACCATTTGATTGATATGTCCATGCGTCTGGAAGGTCTGCCAAGACATTCCTCCACCCATGCGGCAGGGGTTGTTATTTGTCGGGAACCGGTTATGGAATATGTGCCCCTCAGTGCCAATGACGGGCAGGTCAATACCCAGTACACCATGACATTATTGGAAGAACTGGGGCTTTTGAAAATGGACTTTTTGGGGCTAAGAACCTTGACGGTCATCCAGAATGCTGTACAGGAAGTGGAACGTATCCATGGCGTGAAACTGGATATGGAACATCTGCCGGATAATGACCCGGCGGTGTATCAGCTCATCAGCCAAGGGAAAACGGAAGGCGTGTTCCAGCTGGAAAGCGGCGGCATGAAGCAGTTCATGCGGGAACTGGAGCCAACCTGTCTGGAAGACTTGATCGCGGGGATTTCCCTCTATCGTCCAGGTCCCATGGATTTTATTCCCAAGTATATCAAAGGGAAAAACGACAAAGACAATATTCAGTATACCCATCCGGCTTTGGAGCCGATTTTGAAAAATACTTACGGCTGTATCGTGTATCAGGAACAGGTTATGCAGATCGTACGAGATCTGGCAGGGTACAGTTTGGGACGAAGCGACTTGGTGCGCCGTGCCATGAGTAAGAAAAAAGCCTCTGTGATGGCGGAGGAACGGAAGAATTTCGTTTACGGCATCGGCGATGAAGTGCCGGGCTGTGTGAAAAACGGCATTCCCGCGGAAGTAGCGGAAAAAATATTCGATGAAATGACGGACTTCGCAAAGTATGCCTTCAATAAGAGCCACGCGGCATGCTACGCTGTGGTAGGCTATCAGACGGCATGGCTGAAAGCCCATTATCCCGTGGAATTTATGGCTGCGCTCATGACCAGTGTCATGGATAACGCTTCCAAGGTTTCTGGCTACATCGAAGAATGCAAGAAAATGGGCATCCAGCTTCTGCCGCCGGACATCAACGAAGGTTTCGGGCATTTTTCCGTATCCAATGGGAAAATCCGCTTCGGTCTGGCTGCCATCAAGAATATCGGCAGAAACGCCGTAGAGGCTTTGGTGGCAGAGAGGGAGAAAAATGGGCCCTTCCACTCCATGACAGATTTCTGTAACCGCATGAGCGACGGCGAATGGAATAAGAGAGGCATTGAAAGCCTTATCAAATCCGGCGCTGTGGACTCTTTCGGCGGTGCAAGAAGTCAGTACATGGCGGTTTATAAGAATATTCTGGATGGTATCGGTCAGGCAAAGAAAAACAACATTGCCGGGCAGATGAATCTGTTTGATTTAGGCGGCGAAAATGAATCTGTTGCTCAGAAAGACGAACTGCCTGCCATTTCCGAATATGTCCAGCGTGATCGTCTTGCCATGGAAAAAGAGGTGCTGGGGATTTATGTCAGCGGTCATCCTTTGGCGGAGTATGAAAAAATGCTGCGTCGGAAGGTAAGCCATACCAGCATTGATTTTCTTCCTGCGGAAGAAGGCGAGGACCGCATGCAGATCGCTGAGGGCACACAAGTTGCCGTTGGCGGTATGATTGCGGCAAAATCCGTAAAATATACCAGAAACAATGAAAAAATGTGCTTCTTGTCACTGGAAGACCTGCAAGGTACCATGGAGATCATCGTTTTCCCCAAAATCATGGAGCAGTGCAGTGCCTTTCTGGAGGAGGAAGCTGTGGTGCTGGTGAAAGGGCGGGCGAATGTTTCCGCTGATGGTGAGGCAAAAGTCATTGCCGCTTTGGTGACACCCCTCATGGAAGAAACCGACGAAAACAAACCTGCGTCCCTTTGGCTGAAACAGGCGGCGGGCAATGAAATGCCCCTTATGTGGATCACAGCCATTTTGGAGAAATACAAAGGCGAAACGCCTGTGTATATATATGAAGAAAAAACAAAACGAAAGATGAAAGCAGACCGGAAATTCTGGGTAACCTTAGAAGAAGGGCTGCTGGAGGAACTGCGAAAACTGCTGGGTGAGAAAAACGTGGCGGTAAAGAACGGATAGGAGGCAAATGATGAAAGAAGATGACAAATTCTATGCTGAAGTACCGTATGTCTGCGTGAAAGCACTGGAAAAGGGTGTGAACATCATTGGCGTCACAAGGGGAGAAGTGACAAAGATTCATCACACAGAAAAACTGGACCGTAATGAAGTGCTGATCGTGCAGTTTACCGAACACACTTCCGGGATCAAAATCCGCGGAAAGGCTGAAATTTATACCCACTACGGCATCATTCGCAGTGGAGACGAAGAAGAAGGCGTAACACTTATTGGGAGGAATGAACATGGAACAGAAAACAATTAAGAAAATCGGTGTACTGACCAGTGGCGGCGATGCTCCCGGCATGAACGCTGCCATCCGTGCTGTTGTTCGTACAGCACTGTATCACGATGTATCTGTCATTGGTATCCGCAAAGGCTACAATGGTCTGATCAATGGCGAAATCAAGGAAATGTACAGCAAAGACGTTTCCAACGTGATGAACCTGGGCGGTACCATTCTGCATACAGCACGCTGCCCTGAAATGATGACAGAAGAAGGTCAGAACAAGGCGGCTGCCATCTATAAAATTCTGGGTCTGGATGCGCTGGTTGTCATTGGCGGCGACGGTTCTTACCGTGGTATGGCGGAACTGGCAAAACGCGGTGTAAACTGCATCGGTATCCCCGCTACCATCGATCTGGATATGAACAACACAGAATACACCATCGGTTTTGACACTGCTGTCAACACTGGTATGGACGCCCTGAACAAACTGCGTGACACTTCCAGCTCCCACGAACGCTGCTCCGTTGTGGAAGTCATGGGCAGAGACGCTGGTTATATCGCTGTATGGTGTGGTATGGTCGGCGGCGCGGAAGATGTTATGTTCCCCGAAGAAAAGGGCGAAGTGGACAGCGCGAAAGTCATCCAGCAGATTCTGGAAAACAGAAGCATCGGCAAACGTCATAACCTGATTGTTGTGGCGGAAGGTGTTGGCGGCACACAGAAACTGGCAAAAGAAATTCAGGAAATCACTGGCATTCAGACAAGAGCAACCATTCTGGGTCATCTGCAGCGCGGCGGTAGCCCTACGGCAACAGACCGTATGCACGCTTCCATGATGGGTTATCATGCCGTAAAAGCAATTCTGGCTGGGGAGCAGAATAAAGTAGTGGCATACAACAGAGGCAGATATGAAATTCTGGATCTGGATAAAGCATTGCAGATGGAAAAAACACTGGATCGCGAAATTTATGAAGTGATCAAAATTCTGGCAATTTAACAGATATAAAATAAGAGGAGGTATTCCATGCGCAGAACGAAAATCGTTTGTACCCTGGGTCCTGCAACAGATGATGTGGAGATCATGAAAGAGCTGATCCGCAATGGTCTGGACGCGGCAAGAGTGAACTTCTCCCACGGTACTTATGAAACTCATGGAGAAATTATCAAAAAACTGAAACAGGCAAGAGAAGAATTGAACGCGCCCATTCCACTGATTCTGGATACAAAAGGTCCTGAAATTCGTATCAAAACCTTTGAAAACAATAAAATCCGTCTGGAACAGGGGGACAAATTCACCCTGACAACAGAAGATGTACCTGGCACACAGGAACGTGTTTCCGTAACTTATGCGGACCTGCCCAAAGACCTGCAGAAAGGCTCTCGTGTACTCATTGATGATGGTCTTATTGAATTGCGGGTAGAAAGCATCGTAGGGCCTGAAGTTCACTGTGAAGTTGTGACCGGCGGTGACGTAAGTTCCCGTAAAGGTGTGAACCTGCCCGGTGTGCAGGTGAAACTACCTTCTTTGACAGAAAAAGATATTTCCGACCTGAAATTCGGTATCGAAAATGAGTTTGACTATGTGGCTGCGTCTTTCATCCGTTCCGCTTCTGACGTTGTGAAGATTCGGAAAGTGCTGGAAGAAAACGGCGGCGAAAATATCCAGATCATTTCCAAGATCGAAAATCAGGAAGGTGTGGACAACATCGAAGAAATTCTGGAAGTTTCCGACGGTATCATGGTAGCCAGAGGGGATCTGGGTGTGGAAATCCCTCCCGAAGAAGTACCTCTGGTGCAGAAAGCGCTGATTGCGCTGGCGAACAGACGCGGCAAACCTGTCATCACAGCGACACAGATGCTGGAAAGTATGGTAAAAAGCCCCAGACCTACCCGCGCGGAAGCAAATGACGTAGCAAACGCCATTTTTGACGGCTCTGATGCTATCATGCTTTCCGGTGAAACAGCTATGGGCAAATACCCCTGTGAAGCAGTGGCAACCATGGCAAGAATCGCGGAAAAAACAGAAAGCAGCATCAATTATGCGAAAAATCTGACCAGAAGTCTGGAAACAGGTCTGACCAATATCACAAATGCCATCAGCTTTGCGGCATGCACCACAGCGGCAGAACTGAAAACAACCTGCATTTCCACCATTACAAAATCTGGTTTTACCGCAAGAATGATCTCCAAACACAGACCTGTATGCCCCATTGCGGCAGGTACTATGTGCGATCAGGTATGGCGTCAGATGAACCTGGTATGGGGCTGCCGTCCTGTACTGCATAAAGCGCCTATTTCCAAAGGACAGGTATTTGACTCTGCCATGAAAGTGGCACAGAAGAGCGGTCTGGTGAAAAACGGTGATACCATCGTTATGGCACTGGGCATGCCTGTAGGCGTCAGCGGTTCCACAAATACCCTGCGTGTTGATATCGTTGGTGATGTGTTGTGCAAAGGTATTGGTGTTGGCAAACAGAGAGTCAGCGGTACAGCAAGAGTCATCAAAGTACGGGATGAAATGGAACGGGAATTCAAGAAAGGCGATATTCTCGTAACAACAGCCACAGACAATGACTTCATGCCTTATTTGCAGAAAGCATCTGCCATTGTGGTTGGTCCCATGGATCATGTGGAAAACTGCCATGCGGAAATCGTTGGAAGAGCACTGGATATCCCTGTTGTGGTATGCAACGCGAAGGTCATTGACTTTATCCCCAATGATACACTCATCACCGTAGATGCGGAAAAGGGATTTGTATACAAAGGCATCCCCAGCGAAAAATAAGAATTTTTGACGATTTCAGTCAATCAAAAAGGAGTCGTACTTCCTGAAAAAACAGGAAGCATGGCTCCTTTGATTTTTAGAAATATTTCGGTGTGATGACCCAGACAGATACAGAATCCGTGTCGCTGGTATTTTTGCATTGGTGAGGCAGGGTGCTGTCCAGCGTGATGCTGTCTCCTTCCTGTAAGGTGTAGACTCTGCCTTCCGCTGTGACTTGTAAGGTGCCCTGTGTCACATAGCCGCAGGTTTCCCCTTGGGCAAAAGAAGGGCGATAGTCATAAGAACAGCCTTTTTTCAGTGTCAGTTCCACAAAATCCAGCATACGTCCCGGATTGTCTGGGCAGAGTATTTTGTGGATACAGCCATTTTCCTGTGCTGTCAGGAGGCTGTGGCTGCCCTTGCGGATGACAGGCATATCTTCCGGCGGTGTATCTTCAAAAAAGGCGTACATGTCTGTTTCCAGCGCCTGTGCCAGCCGAAAGAGGATGAGGGCGGAGGGAACCACCAGATCACGTTCAATCTGGCTGATAAGCCCTGTGCTCACGTCGGATATGGTGGAAAGCTTGGCGATGCTTAGCTGTTTTTCATTGCGCAGTTCACGCAGTTTGCTGCCGTTGAATTGGGTCATGGGTTCCTCCTTGATGAAATGATTTTCAAAACTTGTATCATTTTATCATTTTTTTGGATGGGGAACAAGGGACTGGAATTTTTTTCCTTTCCCATTCTAAAGGGGGACCAATGAGAAAAAACAGCCGTTTTTCGCCGTCTTTCGTTGCAAAATCAAGGTGTCTGTGCTATGATGTTTAGGATTATAGATTGAAAAAAGACGAATTTGAGGAGGAAATTATGTTAACAAGCAAACAAAGAGCTTATCTGCGCTCTCTGGCAAACGGTATTGACGCGATTTTTCAGGTAGGGAAAAACGGCGTGACACCAGAACTGCGTGATACCGTACATAACGCACTGGAGGCAAGAGAACTGGTAAAAATCAGTGTGTTGGACAATAATATGCTGGGCCCTGCGGAAGCGGCAGAAATGCTGGCAAGCAGAACTGGCGCGGACATCGTGCAGGTCATCGGCAATAAATTTGTATTGTACCGTGCTTCCAAGACAAAACCTGTCATCGAGCTGCCTCCTGTGAAGAAATAAGCAGGCAGAGGGAGGAAAAATCATGCGAAACGAAATCGCTAATTTCAGAAACTGCAAAAGTATTGCCATTATGGGCGGTACTTTTGACCCCATACACTATGGACATCTGGTAACGGCAGAAGCGGTGCGCCACCGTTTTCATGTAGACAAGGTGGTATTCATTCCCACAGGTCGCCCTGCCCATAAATCTCATAAAGAAGTGACACATAATGAACATCGGTATCTGATGACGGTTCTGGCAACCATGCGGAATGAGAACTTTGAAGTATCCCGTATTGAAATCGACCGCCCCGGCACCACCTATACCATCGACACCATTGAACAGCTGAAAAAAATGTGCCGTCCCGATGTGCGTCTGTATTTCATCACCGGTGCCGATGCCATCCATCAGATCATGAGCTGGAAGGAGCCGGAACGTCTGCTGTCCCTTTGCGACTTTGTGGCAGTGACAAGACCCGGTTATCAGAAAAATCAGATGTTCGAGGAAATCGGAGAAATTCAGGAAAAATATGCCAGCAGAATCCATTATATGGAAGTGCCGGCATTGGCGATTTCGTCTTCGGATATCCGTACCCGGGCACAAAGAGGCATGCCCATTCAGTACCTGCTTCCACAGGAAGTAGAGGACTATATTCATAAATTCGGTTTGTATCAAAACGAAAGAAAAGACGAGGTGAAATTTATGCTGCCCATTGAAGTCATGCAGGAAAAACTGCAGTCTGCTCTGTCCGTGAAACGATATATCCATACTATGGGTGTTTCCGAAGAAGCGGTGCGGCTGGCAGAAATATACGGCACACAGGCAGAACGTCAGAAAGCCAAAGTGGCAGGTCTGCTCCATGACTGCGCCAAGGATTATCCAAAGGAACTGCGGCAGCGTTTCTGCAAGGAATATAAAGTAAAAATGGATGAGATTCTGGAACAGCAGCCGGATCTGATTCATCCATTCTTGGGCGCGGAAGTGGCAAAACGGGAATATAAGATCAAAGATGAGGATATCCTCAATGCCATCCGCTACCATACCACAGGACGGGCTGGCATGTCTGTACTGGAAAAGATTGTGTTCATTGCGGACTATATCGAGCCTAACAGAGAACAGTTTGAGGGTCTGGATGAGGCAAGACGTCTGGCATATCTGGATTTGGATATGGCAATGCGTTTTATTCTGGAACAGACCATTGAGTTTGTAAAAGAACGGGGCAGACTGCTCCATCCCCTGTCTTTGGAGGCATTGGAATACTATAAAAATAAATGAGATCATAAGGAGGAATTATATGGACGCTTTAGAAGCTGCAAAAATCGCACAGGCTGCGTTAGACGATAAATTAGGTCAGGATATTCAGGTGCTGAATCTGAAAGGTCTGTCCAATGTGGCAGACTGCTTTGTCATTGCAAGTGGCAAAAATGTAAACCATCTGCGTGCAATGGCAGACGAAGTGGAACAGAAACTGTTTCAGGCTGGTGTAAAAATGCACCATTCCGAAGGCTACAGCACAGGCACATGGATTCTGCTGGACTTCGGCAATCTGCTGATCCACCTGTTCAATGAAGAACAGCGTGAATTCTATGGTCTGGAACACGTTTGGGGCGACGCGAAACCTGTGGAATAATCTCGAAAAAGTCAATAAATGAGGAAAAAATGACGGATTTTTAATGCCGATTGTGCAGAAAAATCCGACCAGAGGGGGGAGAAAAGGGAATTTTTTACACGTCTGGTGAGAAAATATTTCCCTATGTACCCTTGAAATTGCATAATTTGCCGAGATTTCAAAGATTTGCAAAAAATACTTGTATCAAAGCGGATTTTGCAGTAAATTTTATTTGTTGAGAAAATTTCATAACAGGCATGCTTTTATGTCGGTCTTAAATCAGAAAGGATGGAAAAGATTTATGGAAAAGATTTATCAGGGCAAAACAAAGGACGTTTACAAACTGGAAAACGGCAACGTGCTGCTGAAGTTCAAAGACGACTGCACAGGTAAAGATGGTGTATTCGATCCCGGTGAAAACTCCGTTGGTTTGACCATTGAAGGTATCGGTAAAGCAAATCTGGAAACATCTATCAAATTCTTCGAAATTTTGAAAGAGGCTGGCATCAAAACACATTATGTTGCTGCTGATGTAGACAACGCGACAATGGAAGTTCTGCCCGCAACAGTATTCGGTCACGGTCTGGAAGTTATCTGCCGTCTGAAAGCTACAGGCAGCTTCATCCGTCGTTACGGCGATTACATCGCTGACGGCACAGTTCTGGAAGGCGGTTATGTTGAAACAACATTCAAAGACGACGCGAAAGGCGATCCCCTGGTAACAAAAGACGCACTGGTTGCTCTGGGCGTTATGAGCGGCGAAATGTACGACAGCATGAAAGAACAGACACTGAAAATCACTCGTATCGTTGCTGACGAACTGGCGAAAAAAGGTCTGGATCTGTACGACATCAAATTTGAATTTGGTTACAACAACGACGAAGTTATCCTGATCGACGAAATCGCTTCCGGTAACATGCGTGTTTACAAAGACGGCAAAATCGTTGAACCCGTTGAACTGACAAAAATCATTCTGGGCTAATCCTGTTTGATATAAGATAAATATGAAATGTTTCATCTGCCTGATGGCAGATTGAGAAAAAAGAAAACATAACAAATAAAATCTGAATAAAATAAGAAAGCCAAAATCCTGTGTAATCATAAGGATTTTGGCTTTCTTTGTTTTCTTATGAAGATGCCCCTAAAGGTAATCTTGGATGCTGTTTTTGGTTTCAAAAGAATTAACCGTTTCAAATGGGCAGGCGGTAAAGGCGCTGTTTGTCGTCAGGTGTTAGATAGGTGGGGAATGTTTCCATGTATTCCCAGCCGAATTTTTCGTATAACCCCTCATGGCGGGTAAAGAGATAAAGTTCGGTCAGACGCAGGCGGGCAGCGTGTTCCTTGACGGCTTCCATGACAGTATAGGTCAGCCCCTGCCCACGAAAAGCAGGCTCTATCCAGAAATCCCGCAGCCATGGATAACAGTCGGGACGGGTGTCAATATCGGACATGGCAAACTGGAATGTGCCAGCAGGTACGCCGTCTTGCAGAATCAGGAATACCTGCGGAATACGGTCTTTGCAAACGGCGTTGTGCACGTACGCTTCCACCTGTTCTTTTGTATAATCTTCGTCCTTTCCCCACCAGTCATAGAGCCATCGGATGATGGCAGGCAGGGCAGGGTGATGTTTGTCTGTGATACAGATGATCTCGGTCATAAGGTCCTCCTATTGGTAGACAAAAAGAGAGCCGAAAAAGCAGCTTCACCTTAAGGAAACGTTTTTTCGGCTTCTTTATGCTTCAGTTATTTTTTCTGGTATTTTTCATTGCACTTCGCTAAAAATACCACGCACACGATCAGCAGCAAAATAAAGACAATGAACAACGCCATGCTGCCAGGAAAAACTTTGTCCAGAATGGACTTTCCCACAAAGACAACACCGGTCAGAAAGTTCCATATACCTGTTTCCCGTAGATATGCAGGAAGGCGATCAGGGTCAATGTTTTCCAGTGTGCCTTTTCTGTAAAAAATAGGCTGTCCGTACCATGCGAATATGCCCCGGGCAAATAGATAAATGCCTGCCACAAAGAAAAGCATCATGGGGATTCCCTCCTATCTTGTTTCCGTTGCCAGAAACAGCGTTTCATGGTATCATAAGCAAGAATCAATAAGAGCGTTTGTTGGCTCTCTTATTCAGACTGGTCTGTCTTTCGTTGGACTGTTTCATCCATTCCCGCATTTTTTCTTCAAAATCGGCAGAAGGATTGACGGTCTGTGGTTTGAAATATTCTTCGGCAGGATTGGTGGTTCTGTTTTCCTGCTTGTGTCCTTTGTAAGGACGATCTCCTCTGGGCTGACGCGCTTCCTTTGGCAGCGCTTCTTTCATGGAGAGAGCGATTTTGTTTGTTTCTGGATCAATGGAAAGGACTTTTACTTTGACAGTGTCGCCCACTTTCACGTGGTCGTTGATGTCCTGCACAAAGGTGTTTGCCACCTGTGAGATATGAACCAGACCCTGTACCTGTTCTCCCAGAGAAACAATGGCACCAAAGGGTTTGATGCGAACGACTTTGCCTTCTACGATACTGCCAACTTCGGGTTTTTCAGACATTCTGTAATACACTCCTGTTCGGTAATTTTAAAAAATCAATACGGGAACAGTATAACACAGAATGCATGTGAATACAAATAAATTTATGTTACATTTGGAGGAAAAAATGAAGAAAAAAGATATCATTACCGTAAAAATTGACGGCGTGCGCTTTCCCAATAAAGCTTATGGTTTTGTGGAAGGGGAAAAAGTGATTGTGAAAAATGGTGTACCTGGTCAGACTGTTTCCGCACAGGTCATCAAAAAGCGCGGCGGCAATGTGGAAGCCCGCCTGCTGGAAGTAACAGAACGCTCCGAACTGGAACGGCAGGAAGGCTGCTGTTCCCATTATGAAATCTGCGGCGGCTGCACTTACCAGACCATGAAACGTCAGGCGGAACTGGATATGAAAGAACAGCAGGTGAAAACATTGCTGGAGGATGCGGGCATCCATGTGGAAAGCTGGGAAGGCATCACACCTTCTCCTTTGGAAACAGGCTACCGCAATAAATGCGAGTTTTCCTTTGGGGATGAAGTGAAAGATGGTCCTCTGGCGTTGGGCATGCGTAAAAAAATGAGCCATTATGAAGTGGTAACACTGAAAGACTGTAATATCGTAGATGCGGACTTTGTGACCATCGTGCAGGGGGGGCTGGCGTTTTTCCAGGAAAGAAACGTTGCCTTCTATCATCGTATGCGCCACGATGGTTCTCTGCGCCACCTGGTTGTGAGAAAAGGCAAAGCAACCGGAGAAATCCTAGTGCATCTGGTGACCACATCCGAAGTTCCTTTTTCTCTGGAAGAATTCAAGAATATGATTCTGGCACTGCCTTTGCAGGGTGAAGTCTGCGGTGTGCTTCATTCTGTCAATGACGGCGTAGCTGATGTGGTGCGCAGTGATGAAATGACAATTCTCTATGGCAGAGATTTCTTCATGGAAAAACTCTTTGATCTGGAATTCAAAGTGTCCGCCTATTCCTTCTTCCAGACAAATACAGAAGGTGCGGAACAGCTTTACAGCATTGTGCGGGAATTTGCCGGTGATGTGGAAAATAAAATGGTATTCGACCTGTACTGCGGTACCGGCACCATTGGGCAGATCATGGCAAGAGCCGGCTCCAAAAAAGTTATGGGTATTGAACTGGTGGAAGAAGCCGTTGTGGCAGCCAATGAAAACGCCGCAAGAAATGGCTTGACCAACTGCACATTTTTAGCTGGGGACGTGCTGAAAATGGTGGACGAACTGACGGATAAGCCTGATGTTATCATCGTTGACCCTCCCAGAGAGGGTATCCATCCCAAAGCCATCGGGAAAATCATTGACTTTGGTGCACCGGAAATCGTCTATGTGTCCTGTAAACCCACTTCTCTGGCAAGGGATTTGCAGGAATTCCAAGCGGCTGGTTATGAGGTGAAACGGGTACGGCTTATGGATATGTTCCCCAGAACGGTGCATGTGGAATCGGTGGTACTGATGACACGTTGTGTTGGACAGGCGTAAAATAGGGGTGAAACCACAAGATGTTGTGGTTTGAAGGTAAAAAAACGGGGGTTTTTCGGTGCAAAAACTGCCCGTTTTTTGCCCTTGAAAAATGACCTTTGGACAGATGACATGGGAAATTTGGTAGACAGCAAGTAGAAAAACTTGCTGTCTTTTTCATTGCCAATATTCTCAAAATCTCAATCAAAAATGAAAATATCAGAAAACAGATGCCAAAAGTTTACAAATATGCTACAATGAAATAAATTAGATAAAATCAGCAAAAAGGGGGCTTGACCGCTATGGTGCTGACCCATAAAATCTTGACAGACAGACAGACAGACAGACAGACAGACAGACAGACAGACAGACAGACAGACAGACAGACAGACAGACAGACAGACAGACAGACAGACAGACAGACA
>JALFWW010000015.1 GCA_022786605.1 Clostridia bacterium
TGAACTGAACCAGTAAAAACGGACAATGACAAAAAGCCCCCTTATGTAGGATAATAGAACTACATGAGGGGGCTTTTATTATGGCAAAAAGAAAATACACACATATCAAAATAATTGAACCAAAACTGATTGCTATGCGTGCAGCAGGAAAAACGAATCGCGAAATCGCAGAATTCTTTGGATTAGAGATACGACAGATTGAAAACTGGGTCAATCGCTATCATCGGGAGCAGGCTCGCCTTGCAGCGGGACTTCCTCTAAAACGTCGAGGACGTCCCAGAAAACATCCAGCACCAACCAGCATCCAAGAGTATCAGTATGAGATTGATCGTCTGAAAATGGAGAATGAACTTTTGCGGGATTTTCTGCAATTAACAGAAAGGATGTGAGAACACAGATAAAATATGAGGTGATATATAGACATCGAGATCGCTATGCCATTTCAACGATGTGTCGTTTCTTTGAAGTATCTCGCAGTGGATATTATGATTTCGTAAACAGAAAGAATAAACCTTGTAAAGATGATGAACTGATAAAGTATATCCAATACTGCCAGAAAAGCAATGGTAATACATACGGTTATCGACGTGTCTGGTTGTGGCTCGAGGGGAAAGGTATTCACAGAAATCCGAAAACGATCCTGCGAATTATGAAGAAATATGGGCTATTGTCAGAAATTCGTCGACGCAGAAAATGGGTTCAGATGGGTAAGCAGATGCATAAATACGAAAATAGATTGAATCGAAATTTTTCTGCTGATGTACCCAATAGAAAATGGGTGACTGATATTTCTTATATACATACGAAACAAGGTGTTTTGTATCTATCCGTCATTTGCGATCTCTATGACCGTAGCATCATAGCTTACAAAACCGGAACGGAACAAACAGTAAATCTTGTGCTGGATACCATTCGTTTAGCTGTTCGAAAGGAAAAGTTAAGCAAAAAGAAGATCGCTGGGGAGTTGCAGCTCCACAGCGACCAAGGCTTTCAATATACCTCACACGGATATTTTAAGCTAACTCAATCTTACGGTATTCTGCCTTCCATGTCAAGGCGTGGAAACTGCTATGACAACGCATTGGCAGAAAACTTCTTTGGTATCCTCAAAACAGAATGTATTTATCGGCATAAACCTGCAACGTTTCAGGAAGCAAAGGAAATGATTGACAGATATATTCATTTCTATAACCATGAGAGAATTCAATTAAAAACAGGAGTGGCGCCGCTCACGCTACGCCACTCCACTTGAAAATCAAATATTATCCTCGTAAGAACGCTTTTTGTACTGTCCGCACAAATTGGAGCAGTTCAATGATTTCCAGGAAGATTCGTGCTTTTTTATTTGATGGGATATTTAGTATTTTTTCAAAAGCCATTTTTGACTGCCGCCATTGTAAGTGACTTCGTAAATGCGTTCCTGCCCGTAAACATTACTGACGCAGCGAAAAGAAAGGGTTGGTGTGCCCCCAAATGTATTTTTTTCCGTCTGTAAAATCCGCCCAATGCGAATGACAATAGACTTTCCGTTTTCTTCCATACGAAATCGTACGGGTGTCACAATCCCTTCTTTGGAAGTCCAGGAAATCATATCAATTTGTTTATTCAAAAGCTTCATGGCAATCCCTCCAAGATTTGTTGCTTTTATTATATACGAACATACGTTCTTGTTCAAGAGGAATTTATAGGAAAAAAGATTTTTTTGGAAGGATAACAATTTTCTTAAGATGGAGTGAAGGCTATTGTGCTTTTGAACCATTTTTTGTATGATAGACGAAAAGAAAAAAAGGGGGAGCAGACATGGAAAAGATGCAGTTTGTTTGTCCAAAATGCGGATGTCATGAGTTTGTGCAGGATCAGTTTCAGGCAACTGGCGGCACTATGGCAAAACTATTTGATATCCAAAATAAGAAATTCATTACAATCAGCTGTGAAAAATGTGGATATACGGAAATTTATCGGGCGGAAACGTCTACAGGCGAAAATATTCTGGATTTCCTCATTGGAGGCTGAAAAACTGTGTAAGAAGAATAAGAACAGTGCGGCTGTAAAACCCTGCTGTTCTTATTTTTGTATAGGTGAAAAAACGAAAACTTGGAAAAATCAAGAAAAAATGGAAATGGAATGAAAAAAAGGTGATGGTTTCGCTGTTTTTTAGGAAGTAAAAGTAAAATCGTTGCAAAATGAAAAACAGATTTGTATAATGTAACTATCATGCTTATAGGGAAATACAACTGTATGGAAGGAGAAAGTAACGGCGTATGTACGAAAAAGTATCAATTCCAGAAATTTTTGGCATGAATGTATTCAATGATTCCATGATGCGGGATCACTTGCCAAAACATGTGTATGAAGAACTGAAAAAAACCATTGAACGAGGCGAAATGCTGAATTCTTCCATTGCGGATATCATTGCCAATGCCATGAAAGATTGGGCGATTGAACGTGGTGCGACACACTATACCCACTGGTTCCAGCCCATGACTGGCATCACCGCGGAAAAACACGATTCCTTCCTGGCACCACCTGTCAACGGCAGAGCCATTATGGAATTTTCCGGTAAAGAACTGATCAAAGGGGAATCAGACGCATCCTCTTTCCCTTCTGGCGGGCTGCGTGCTACATTTGAAGCCAGAGGCTATACCGCTTGGGACTGCACCTCTCCAGCATTTCTGCGGGAAGACGCAGGCGGCGTGACATTATACATTCCCACTGCTTTTTGTTCTTACACAGGGGAAGCGCTGGATAAAAAGACACCTCTGCTGCGTTCCATGGAGGCTGTCAGTAATCAGGCTATGCGTATCTTGCGTTTGTTCGGCAATACGACAGCCAAAAAGATCAGCGTATATGCTGGCGCAGAACAGGAGTATTTCCTCATTGACCGTGAACTGTATAATAAGAGAAAAGACCTGATCTTTACAGGCAGAACATTATTTGGTGCGGCTCCGCCCAAAGGGCAGGAACTGGATGACCATTATTTTGGCAGTATCAAAGAGAGAATTGCGTGCTTTATGCATGAATTGAATGTGGAACTGTGGAAACTGGGCGTTTCCGCAAAAACACAGCATAACGAAGTAGCGCCGGCACAGCATGAATTGGCGCCTATTTTCAGTGACTGCAATACAGCTACAGACCACAATCAGCTGATCATGGAAGCCATGAAGCGTATTGCCAGCCATCATGGTTTGGCTTGTCTGCTCCATGAAAAACCTTTTGCTGGTGTCAATGGCAGCGGCAAACACAATAACTGGTCTATGGGTACCGATGATGGACAAAATCTGCTGGATCCCGGCAAAACACCTCACGAAAATGCGCAGTTCCTGATATTCCTGACAGCTATTATCAAAGGTGTGGATCAGTATGCGGATATTTTGCGTGTGGCTGCTGCAAGCCATGGCAATGATCACCGTCTGGGTGCGGCAGAAGCGCCTCCGGCAATCATTTCCATCTTCCTTGGGGACCAGCTTCAGGATATTTTCGACCAGATCGAGCATGGGGAAGCGACCAGCAGTTTGCAGGGGGGAAAAATGCGCGTAGGTGTTAACACATTGCCTTACCTGAATAGAGATGCTACAGACAGAAACAGAACTTCCCCTCTGGCATTTACCGGGAATAAGTTTGAATTCCGTATGCCGCCTTCTTCTGGTTCCATTTCCGGTCCGAACTTTGTATTCAATACCATTGTGGCAGATGTTCTGAAGGAATTTGCGGATCATCTGGAAAAGGCAGAGGATTTTAACGAAGCGGTACATGACCTGATTCGTGATACATATATTGCCCATAAGCGGATCATTTTCGATGGCAATGGCTATTCTGAGGAATGGAAACAGGAGGCTGCCCGCAGAGGATTGCCGAACATCAGCAATACAGTGGATGCCATTCCTGCGCTGATCACAGATAAAGCTATTGGGCTGTTTGAACGTCATCATGTATTGAGCCGTTTGGAACTGCACTCCCGCGCAGAAATCAATTATGAGGCATATATCAAACAGATCAATATTGAAGCAAAAACAATGATCGACATTGCTTCCAAACAGATTCGTCCCGCTGTACTGAAATATGCAGGCAGTGTGGCACAGTCTTTGGCAGCTATCAAATCTGTAGGCGGAGACACATCTGTGGCAGAAGAACTGCTGCAGGAAATCAATGAAAATATTGCTCAGTTCCATAAGGCGCTGAAACAACTGGAAGAAGTGGCAGAACAGGCACAGCTGCTCAAAGGCAGCAGCCGTTCACAGGCTGTATTCTGCCGTGATTATGTGTTTGAAGCTATGCAGGCACTGCGGGTTCCTGCGGACGCGTTAGAAATGCTGGTGGATGAAGATGTATGGCCCTTCCCTACTTATGGAGAATTGCTATATAATATTTAATGATGCTTTGTAAGACAAGTTAAGAATGTAATTTGGAAACCTCACCTTATTTTCTGTGTACGCATGGGGAAGGGGTGGGGTTTTTCAGCGTTTTTTGACATAGCTTCCAATGAGAAAGAATATGATGCGTTGTAAGACAAACTGGCAAAAGGTATAAATAAAATATATCTTTTTTGAAAAAAATATAAATAGTTTACAAATATTGATGAAAAACAGATAATATATTGCCTTATAATCCATAGTATTTTTCTAAAGTTTTATGTTTTTTTTTCGGTGCTTTCTCAAAAAAATGTTAAATTTCTTGCAAAGTAGGAAGAAGTGTGTTATTATGTATACATAAAGCAGAAGAAAACAAGGGATTTTGCATAAAGATTGAAAAAAATCAATCTTCAAATTATGCATTTAATCTATTTGATTTGATAAATTATAAAAAATAACCAAAAATAACATTGTTTATTCTATGTGCATTATCGAAAAGTAGAGGTGGAAAAGATGGTTTCTAATGACAAAAGAATCCGCATCATCACAGGTCACTACGGTAGTGGTAAAACAGAATTTGCAGTCAACTATGTGACTGCCCTTCGGGAACAGACCGAAGGCAAAGTAGCCATTGCCGATTTGGATATCGTAAATGTTTATTTCCGTTCCCGTGAAAAAAAAGCAGAACTGGAAGAAAAGGGAATCATGGTTATTGCGTCTAATATTGAGGGGGCTGGCGCTGATGTGCCTGCCGTTTCCGGCGCAATGACAATGCCCGTAACCAACAAGGAATTCCAGTATGTGGTTGACCTGGGCGGCAACGACGTTGGCACTCTGGTTCTGGGGAGAATGAAACCCCTTCTGCATCCGGAGGAAACAGACTTTTTTATGGTAGTCAATACATATCGTCCCAATACTTCTACACCGGAGGGCATTATTGAACAGATGGAAAATCTGGAATATGCTTCGGGATTGAAAGTGACTGGCTTCATCAATAACACAAATCTGGTTCGCGAAACAACAGCGCAGTGTCTCGTTGAAGGAGATGCGATATTGAGAGAAGTGACCAAACGTACAGGCGTCCCTGTAAAGTACGTGACTTATGTCGAAGAACTTTTGACAGAAGGCGTACCGGAAGGGCTTGCAGGGGAATTGTTCCCTATGAAGTTTAATATGCGGAAAACCTGGATGTAAATTCAAATATTTATGGAGGTGTATTTTGAATGGCAAAAGGTAGAGTAACAATTGATGAAGTGATCTGTAAAGGTTGCGGTCTTTGTGTTTCTGTTTGTCCTAAGAACGTACTGGCTCTTTCGACAACAAAAATCAACCCCGCAGGCTACAATCCCGCAGAAATGGTGAGCGAAGACTGTATCGCTTGCACAAGCTGCGCGAAAATGTGCCCTGACTGCGCAATCACAGTAGAAAAGCTCGACTAATAAGGGAGGAGGAACATCAATGGCAAAAGTTTTAATGAAAGGCAACGAAGCAGTTGGTAAAGCAGCGATTGAGGCGGGTTGCAGATATTTCTTCGGTTATCCCATCACTCCTCAGAGCGAAGTACCAGAATATTTATCCAGTGAACTGCCCAAAGTAGGCGGTACATTTGTTCAGGCAGAATCCGAAGTAGCAGCGATTAACATGGTTTATGGCGCAGCAGCAGCAGGCGCACGTGTTCTGACCAGCTCTTCTTCTCCCGGTATCGCACTGAAACAGGAAGGTATCGGTTATATCTCTAACGCAGGTCTGCCCGCAGTTATCATCAACATGATGCGTGGGGGCCCGGGTCTGGGCACCATTCAGCCCGGTCAGGCTGACTATAACATGGCTGTGAAAGGCGGCGCAAACGGTGACTACCACAACGTAGTACTGGCACCCGCATCCGTTCAGGAAGCAGTTAACATGGTTATGGAAGCTTTTGATATCGCTGATATGTACGGTATCCCTGTAATCGTTCTGGCTGACGGTCTGATCGGTCAGATGATGGAACCTGTAGAATTCAACTATGTTCGCAGAGAAGGTATCCCTGAAAAAACATGGGCTCTGACAGGTAAAGGCAAAGGCGAAAGACACAACATCAAAAACCTGGTTATCGATCCCGACGATTGTGAAGACTGGAACCATGAACATTATGAAGTTTATGAAAAAGTTGAAGCAAACGAACAGGCTTGGGAAGAATACCTGCTGGATGACGCAGAATATGCTTTCGTTTCCTATGGTACAGCATCCAGAGTTGTAAGAACAGCTATCGGTTACCTGAGAGCTGAAGGTTACAAAGTTGGTATGCTCAGACCTAAAACACTGTGGCCTTTCCCTCAGAAAGCTTTCGATAAATGGAATGGTCAGATCAAAAAATATCTGGACGTAGAAATGTCCATGGGTCAGATGGTTCCTGACGTTGCTTATGCATGTAACGACAAAAACAAAGTAGCATTCCACGGCAGAACAGGCGGTAACGTACCTACTGTTGACGAAGTGGTTGCATTCGGTAAAGAAGTTATGGGAGGTGACAAATAATGGCAGTTGTATTCGAAAAAACAAAAGCGTTAACTGATGTCAAATTGCATTATTGTCCTGGTTGTGCACACGGTATTGTACATAGACTGGTAGCAGAAGTACTGGAAGAAATGGGCGAAGTTGAAAACGCAATCGCTTGCGTACCCGTAGGTTGTGCTGTATTTGCAAACAACTACTTCAACTTTGACGCTATTCAGTGTGCACACGGTCGTGCTCCCGCAACAGCAACAGGTATCAAGAGAGTTCATCCCGACAAAATCGTTATGACATACCAGGGCGATGGTGACTTGGCTTCCATCGGTACTTGTGAAATCGTTCATGCAGCAGCTAGAGGCGAAAAAATCACAACAGTATTCATCAACAATGGTATCTATGGTATGACAGGCGGTCAGATGGCTCCTACAACACTGCCCGGCATGAAAGCTACAACAGCGAAAGCTGGTCGTGATCCTAAGATCAACGGTAACCCTCTGCGCGTTTCCGAAATGCTGGCTACACTGACAGGTCCCGCTTACATCGAAAGAGTAAGTGTTTCCACACCTGCACAGGTTACAGCTGCTAAGAGAGCAATCAAAAAAGCTTTCGAAATTCAGAAACAGGGTCTGGGCTTCACATTCATCGAAGTTGTTTCCAGCTGCCCTACAAACTGGGGTCTGACACCCGTAAAAGCTATGGAATTCGTAAGAGAAAAAATGATCCCTTACTATCCTCTTGGCGTATTCAAAGATATCACAGCAGAGGAGGGCAAATAATATGAGTACATTTTCTTCTATCATTGCAGGTTTCGGTGGCCAGGGCTCTTTGCTGATGGGTAAAATCATGGCTTACTCCGGTATGCTGGATAACAAAGAAGTATCTTGGTGTCCTTCTTACGGTCCCGAAATGCGTGGCGGTACTGCAAACGTAAACGTAATCATCTCCGACGAAGGTATCGGTTCTCCCGTTATCACAAAAGACGCTGACTGCGTTGTTGCTCTGAACCAGCCTTCCCTGGATAAATTTGCACATGTTGTAAGAGAAGGCGGTTCTCTGGTTGTTAACGCTGACCTGTGCACAACAGATCATCTGGATGTAAAAGAAGGCGTTAAAGTATTCGAAGTTCCCGCTAACAGAATTGCAACAGACGCTTTTGGCGGTTCCAAACTGGCTAACCTGGTAATGCTGGGTGCAGTTGTTTGCGCAACAGGCGCAATCAAAGTGGAAGGCATGGACGACACATTCGCTCATGTATTCGAAGGCGGTAAAGCGAAATTTATCCCCGACAACAAAAAAGCATTTGAACTTGGTTTCAACTATGCAAAAGAAAACTGCTAATTTCAGTTAACTGAAAGCGCATATTACCCCCGCACTGGAAAATCCGGTGCGGGGGTTCTTTTATAAAAAAAGTTTTCTTCCCTATGTGATTTATGGTATAATAGATTGAATACAAATGAACACATGTTGGATAGGACACAAGTTTCATTTTGTTTTGCCGAAAAGAAAGAGGGGAGGCAAATGGCTTTGAATAATAAAGTGAAAATTACCATTGATGGCAAATCCTTTACACTGATGGGACCTGAAACGGAAGAACACATGATGCAGGTTGCTGGATATATTGATCAGAAAATGGCAGAGATCAGAAAAAATTCAAAGGCTGTGGCAATTGACAGCAGTCTGGCTTATATTTTGACTTCCATCAATGTGGCAAATGATTATTTTAAAGAAGTGAAGCAGCATTTGGAACAGGAAGAAAGTATGGAAGAACTGCGGCTGCAAGTGATGTCGGAAAAGGCAAAAACAGCAGAGCTGCAGGAGCAGTTGGAGCAGTTAGAACGTGAGAAAAGAAGAATGGAACGGAAACTGCAGGAGTATCAGGCGGAAGAAGAAGCTGTTAATGCGGGGCTGCATACTTCTAAAGTACGTCCCAGAAAAAGATAAAATATGACAAAATAGCAGGGGATTTTTGACGGGTGCAAAAAGAAAAAAACTGCTATTTTTCCTTTTGCATCAAAATATTTGAAGAAAAAATAAGTTAAGATTCGTTTCAAAGAGAAAGGGGAACAAATATGCCTTTTAGAAAAAAACCGGAACTGCTGGCACCCGCTGGATCGATGGAAAGTTTGAAGGCGGCTGTACAGAATGGCTGTGACGCTGTTTATTTAGGTGGAAAATTATTCAGTGCCAGACAATATGCGGGAAACTTTTCTCTGGAGGAGTTGGAGGAAGCCTGTGATTACTGTCATTTGCGCGGCGTAAAGGTTTATGTTACCGTCAATACAGTCTATAAGGATAAAGAATTGCCGGAATTCATTCAGTTTATTGGAAAACTGCATCATATGGGCGTAGATGCGCTGATTATGCAGGATGCGGGAGCTGCAAAGCTGGTGCAGGAACATTATCCTGATTTCCCTCTCCATGCCAGCACACAGATGACATCCAATTCGTTGGCAGACGTGAATTACTGGTACGAACAGGGCTTCGATAAAGTGGTTTTGAGCAGAGAACTGACTTTGCCGGAAATCCGTCATATTATAGAGCATACAGAAGCGGAAGTGGAAACTTTTGTTCATGGCGCTCTTTGTGTTTGTTATTCTGGTCAGTGTATCATGAGCAGTATGCTGGGCGGCAGAAGCGGGAACCGTGGACGCTGTGCTCAGACATGCCGACTGCCGTATACCCTTTATTGTGGATATGATAAAGTGGCAGAAGGTCACCTGCTTTCTCCCAAAGATATTGCGACAGTTTCTATTTTGCCAGAACTCATTGAAGCGGGCATTGCATCCTTGAAAGTGGAAGGTCGCATGAAAAATCCCGAATATGTGGCAGGTGTCACACGGATTTATCGGAAATATATTGACATGTATTTTGAAGACCCGGAACACTATGAGGTTTCTTTGGATGATATGAAGGAACTGACACAGCTTTTCAATCGCGGCGGTTTTACAGAAGGGTATTATACTTCCCGTGGCGGTCGGGATATGATGAGCGTGGAACGTCCCAAAACATGGGGTTTGAAAGTAGGGATTGTGGATAAATACCTGCCCCAGCATAAAAAAGTAGTGATCCGTACCAGAGAGGCTCTGGTTCCTGGTGATGGTATCGAAGTTTGGACCAGTCGTGGTCCTCATGTAGGTTGTCAGGTAACAAAACATTCCAAAGCTGGTGAAGTCATTACGCTTACTTTGGAAGGGGACATTGAGAAAAATGACGTGGTTTATCGTACCTATGGCAAGGCCCTCAATGATGCTTTACAGAAAACATGGGAAAAAGAAACCAGAAAACTGCCGATTTATGGCGTTTTAAAGGCGAGAAGAGGAGAACCGCTGGCGCTGCAGTTGTGGGATAATATGGGCAGCAGCGTATATGTGACAGGGGAAATGGTGCAGGAAGCCACCAACCAGCCTACCGCTGCGGAAAAATTGCGTCAGCAGATCGAAAAAATGGGGGCTACACCCTTTGCGTTGGCTGATCTGGATGTACAGGCGGATGAAAATATTTATGTAGGCATCAGTAATCTGAATCAACTGCGCCGTGAGGCGGCAGAGGCTTTGGAGCAGGCAATGCTGAAAAAGACCAAGCGGAAAAATGCGGAACGAGGAGAAGCACCTCGTCAGGCAAAAGAACCCCGTTTGCTGAAAAAGAAACTGCATGTGCTGGTAAGCAATCTGGAACAGCTGGATGCCGCTGTGAAACAAAAAGGTGTAGAGCGCATTTATGTGGAATCCACTATGGAACTGGAAGAACATCTGGCAGATGTTATTGCAAAATGCCACCGCTATGATGTGGCATGTTATGCGGCATTGCCTCGTGTAGATCGGGAACGTCCAGAAGACGAAAGCAGATTGCAGCGGTTCTTGGAAAGCAACTTGGATGGTTTCCTGGTGCGTTCCGCAGGTCAGTTTGGCGCAGTGAAAAATTCCGGCAAAAAAATTACCTCAGATTACAATCTGAATGTGGTAAACCGGGAAGCCGTGTTGTTCTGGCAGGAACAGGGAGCAGACAATGTATGTCTTTCTGTGGAAAATAATTTGCAGGAAATCCGTGCCATGGCGGACAGTTCCTGTGAAATGGTGGTTTACGGCTATTTGCCTTTGATGACTACACAGCAGTGCCCCATCGGGAACTTCGCAGGAGAAAAACACAGCGGTCAGTATTGTAAGAAACGCTGGAATCAGGATCTGTATTTCCTGCGTGACAGAAAAGGTGAAAAATTCCCGATGATGACAGACTGTGAACGGTGTGTATGTTCCATTTTGAACGGGAAACCTCTGTTTGCGTTGAAGTTTTATGATGAAGTGCTGGACAACGCGGTGGGGAGCGTTCGCCTGAACTTTACAAAGGAAGGTCCGGCAAGAGTGGAACGCATTGTTCGGGCTTACGCTGAAATGACAAAAGACACTGCGCATTGCAGTGCGGAAACAAGAGCTCTTTTGCAGCAAATGAGCGAAAAAGGCAGTACAAAAGGGCATTTCTTCCGTGGAGTGGAGTGAGAATATGTTTGATTTGATTATTATGCTGAGCAGGTACCTGTTCGTCATCTACATCGGACTGTATCTGTGGGAAGCTATCGTGTATATCGCCTATGAGCAGGGAGGCTATCTGGGCAGCCCTTATCGTGCGGTATCTGTGCAGCGCAGATTGGTGGTGCTGATGCATCTGACGGCGTTCCTGATTTTGTCTTATAATCGGGATACGTATCTTTTTGACTGGCAAGCATTGCTTTTTGGGGCAATCTCATTGGTATTTCTGCTGGTAGCCATTCAGCTGCTGGATCGGTTTTATTATGAAGGCTGTCCTTTGATCTGGACGGGGATGCTGTTTTTGATGGATGTCAGCCTTATCATGCTCCAAAGAGTTGACCCGGGACTGGCTCATAAACAGCTGGTATGGATGGCGCTGGGGCTGGCAGGTATGCTGGCACTGCCTTCTATTTTGCGGCTGATTCCCAGATTTGAGATTTTTGAGTGGGCATATATTATCGTTTGTTATGGACTGTTATTGTTCACACAGATTTTTGGTGTGGAACATGGCGGTTCCCAGAACTGGCTGGAAATCGGCAGTATCAGCTTCCAGCCTTCTGAAATCGCGAAGTTCCTGTTTATTTTCTATTTGGCAAGCGTTTTCAGAAAACGTGTGGAACTGCGGGAACTGCTCATTACAGGCGGCTTGAGTGCCGGTGTTGTCATTTTGCTGGTACTCCAGAAAGATTTGGGCAGTGCCTTGATTTTCTTCATGACATTTATGACGATGCTGTATATCGCTACATCCAATGAAGTGCTGTTTTTGATGGGTATGGGTGCAGCCAGTTTTGCGGCTACTATTGCATATAAACTGTTCTCCCATGTTCAGGTTCGTGTGGCGGCATGGCGTGACCCTTGGGCAGACATTGACCACGGCGGTTATCAGATCGTTACTTCCTTGTTTGCCATTACCACATACGGACTTTTTGGCAGCGGTTTGACAAAAGGCATGCCTGTCAGTATCCCCGTTGTGGAAAGTGACTGTATTTTTGCGGCAATCTGTGAAGAATTTGGCGCACTCTTTGGCGCTGGTATCATTTGTATTTTCATCATGCTGTTATATCGTGGTATTAGAATCACATTGGACTGCACCAGAAGATACTACAGTCTGCTGGCAGTCGGTTTTACAGCTATGATTGCTTTTCAGGCTTTTGTCATCATTGGCGGTGTCATCAAATTGATCCCGCTGACTGGGGTTACGCTGCCTCTGGTCAGCTACGGCGGTACTTCTGTACTGGTGAGTCTGATGATGTTTGGCATTTTGCAGTGGGTTTGCGTATATTGCGAACAGCATAGCCAAGCTGCGGCAGAACCTATGCAGCAGCAATATGTGGAAAGGAGATACGCCGATGAATAATATGAAAAAAAGCGTCAGACGGATCTTCTGGCTTTTGGCACTTTGTTTTTTTCTGCTGCTGGGATATCTGGGTAAGCTGGTGATTGTGGATCGGGCTGAGATATCCGGCAACTCTTATAATATCCGTTTGCGTAATGATGAAGAAGGTATCCAGAGAGGTGACATTCTGGATCGGAACGGACAGGTGCTGGCAACCAGCACACTGCAAGAGGATGGCAGTTATCTGCGGGAATATCCCAGAGGACGTATGGCTGCCCATGTAACGGGATATAGTAGTGTAGGGAAAACAGGCGTGGAAGCGGCCTATAACTTTGAATTGATGTCGGTGCATCAGGAACTGCTTCAGCGTCTGTCTGGCTTGCTGGAAGGAAAAGACCCCAAGGGCAATGATGTGGTGCTGACACTGGATATGGATATCCAAAGTGCGGCAGGGGATTTGCTGGGCAGCACAAAAGGCGCTGTTGTGGTTATGGAACCTTCCACAGGACGGATTTTGGCAATGCAGGCATATCCTGACTTTGACCCCAATACCGTTTCTGGTGATTGGGAATATTTGACGTCAGACGAAGATAGCCCGCTTGTGAATCGGGCGACACAGGGATTGTATCCTCCAGGTTCTACATTCAAAATCATCACAGCTCTTGCGGCAATGGAATATGTGCCCGATTGGCAGACTTTTACTTATCATTGCACAGGGGAAGCTGACTTTGAAAATAAAGTGATCCATTGCTACAATAACAAAGCTCATGGCACAGTGGATATGGAAGAGGCTATGGCAGAATCCTGCAACTGTTACTTTGCAGCCCTTGCGGAAAAAATTGGTGCTGGGAATCTGAGTAAAGTCATGAAGGAATGCGGTATTCTTTCAGACTATGGTTTCACGTTGGCACATAGCCAAAGTGTCATGTCTTTGAATAAAGATTCTTCAGAAAGTGAATTGGTGGAAACATCCATCGGTCAGGGGAAAACGAGCGTTTCTCCTCTATATATGGCAATGATGATATCCGCTGTGGCAAATGACGGCATTATGATGCGTCCGTATATCGTTGATCATATCCAATACGCAAACGGTGAAACAGGGGATACAACGGTGCCGGAAAAACTCATGGAAATCTGTTCACCTACAGAAGCAAGCCAGCTCAATGACTTGCTGGTAGGCGTGGTGGATCATGGCACAGGTACAGCGGCGCAGATCAGCGGTGTGACCGTTGCCGGAAAAACAGGTACGGCGGAAAATGCCACAGGCAAAGACCATTCCTGGTTTGTAGGTTATGCGCCGGCAGAAGATCCGCAGGTTTCTGTGGCGGTTGTCATTGAAAACTCTGATTATGGAAAGGCAACTCCGATTGCTGGAAAGGTAATGAAAGTGGCGTTGGAAAAATTGGCAGAATAAGGGGGAAGCCATGGAAATCAAGCTGGATTTATCAAAAGAATATGCCATTGCTTTGGAAGGTGGCGGTGCAAAGGGCGCCTATGAAATTGGTGTATGGAGAGCGTTGGAAGAAGCTGGTGTGCGATACTGTGCTGTTTCCGGTTCTTCTGTTGGCGCTTTGAATGGGGCACTGATGGCAATGCGTGATCTTGACAAAGCGGTACATCTTTGGGAAAATCTGACTTTTTCTCAGATCATTGATGTGGATGATGTGCAGATGAAAGCGTTTTTTGATAAAGAAATGCGTTGGAATGAATGGCCTTCCTTTTTGCTGGATATGGCGAAAGTGATCAGAAACCGCGGATTTGACGCGGAACCTCTGCGGAATTTGCTGGAAGAGGTGGTGGATGAGCACAAAATCCGTCAGTCAGACGTGAAATTTTATCTGGTAACGTATTCTCTTACAGATAAAAAGGAACTGGATCTGGAAGCGGCTACGTTGCCGGAAGGAACGCTTCATGATATGCTGTTGGCAAGCGCCTATTTTCCTGCATTCAAACGCGAGCCTTTGAGTGGAAAGTTCTATGCGGATGGCAGCATCAAAAATGTGGTGCCTTTGAACAGTTTGGTGGAAAGAGGTTATCGGGACATTATTGTGATTCGCATTTTTGGTGTTGGATATGAAAAAAAGGTAAAAATCCCAGAAGGTGTGAAAGTGACTGTTGTGGCACCCAAAGAAAAACTTGGCGGGATTTTGCAGTTTGATGGGGAGCAGACCAAAAAGGATATGCTGTTAGGATATTTTGATGGTATGAAGATGCTTTATGGTTTGGCAGGTGAGAAGTATTATATTGACAGGCAGTGGAGCGAAGATAAGGCATACGCTATGCTGCGCGCCATGGTGCAATGGGAAAAAGCCAATGGCAAACAGCTACTGACACTTCGTGAAATCAATGAAGACATATTGCCTCGGATGGCAAAGCAACTTCATGTCAAGGGCGGTTATTATGAGCTGATTCTTCGGATGCTGGAGGAGAAAGCGGAAGCGCTGAACATCACACCCTTTGTGATTCGGACAGAAGAAGAACTGCTGTGGGAAATTGCCCAGAAGAAAAAGAAGAAATAAGTATGAAAAAGCAAAGACAGCCAATGAGGAAGGTCTTTGCTTTTTTTGTGAAAGAATTGATGAAATTGTGATTTTTATGTATGGGTATTTTTGCAGATATTTTAACAAATTCTAGTGATTTAGAAGGATTTCGAATACAAATAATTCGTATACAAAGCAATTTTGTATGGCGGGTGTATACATTCAGACATTTCCAGCATTCGGAAAAATGTTGGGATTCCTCTGCTGTTTTGCTAAAAAATAGAGGATATTTTAAAAAAATCACACGAATTTTTACAAAAAGTGGAAGGGAAAAATAGGAAATGGAACCAAATTGTATACAGAATCCATCAATTTTGCAGGTGTGTCGTTTTTTTGCCTCATTTTTGAAAAAATATAATAAATTTTTAACAATATGGTTGCAATCAAAAACCAAAGATGTTATAATCAAGACAAATGCAGGGAGTGAAATGAGTCATCTGCATTGCAAAACGACGAAAACTTATATGTAAATATAGGTTTTTTGTGATGTGATTGTTGGCACAATCACGAAATTGCTCGTCAAACGGGGAAGAGCAATTGTTGATAAAAAAATTACATTTCATATTGTTTTTATCGCATGGTCAAATATATAGATCAAAGGAGGACAAAACATGTACACAATGGGTGTTGACGTTGGTTCCGCTTCTTCCAAAGTTGTCATTTTGAAAGACGGAAAAGACGTTGTGGCCGCGGAAGTTGTTCAGGTCGGAACAGGTTCTTCGGGTCCCCAGAGAGCTTTGGAACAGGCTTACAAAGTAAGCGGTCTGACCAGAGAAGACATCTCTTATTTGGTTGTAACCGGTTATGGCAGATTTGCTTTTGAAGGTGCTGATAAGCAGATCAGCGAAATCAGTTGCCATGCAAAAGGTATTTATCACTTGATACCCACTGCACGCACCATCATTGATATCGGCGGTCAGGATGCGAAAGCAATCAGACTGGACAGCAAAGGTGGCATTCGGCAGTTTTTTATGAATGATAAATGTGCAGCAGGTACAGGTCGTTTCCTGGAAGTAATGTCCAGAGTTTTGGAAACGACACTGGACGAAATGGCTGACCTTGACGCGCAAGCGACAGATACTGCTCCTATCAGCAGCACCTGTACCGTATTTGCGGAATCTGAAGTTATCTCTCAGCTTTCCAACGGCGAAAGCAGAAATAACATCATCAAGGGCGTTCATTTGTCCGTAGCCAGCAGAGCCTGCGGCCTTGCTTACAGAGGCGGTCTGGAAAAAGACGTTGTCATGACTGGCGGCGTTGCCCAGAATGCCGGCGTTGTAAGAGCGGTTGCAAGCGTATTGAAAACAGACGTAATTGTGGCTCCAAACCCACAAACAACAGGCGCGCTCGGTGCAGCACTGTTTGCATACGAAGCGGCTCAAAAAAAATAAGAAAGAGGGATTAGAATGAGTTTAACACAAGGCATGAAAGCAAAACAATTGTTAGGCTACTATCAGAACAAAGCCGATCAGGACGCTAGAGAAGCAAAAGAAAGAGGCGACCTGGTATGCTGGTCTGCTTCTGTAGCTCCTCCGGAATTCTGCGTAACCATGGGTATCGCTATGGTTTATCCCGAAACACATGCAGCTGGTATCGGTGCTAGAAAAGGCGCTATGGATATGCTGGATGTAGCAGAAAGAAAAGGCTACAACATTGACTGCTGTTCTTATGGTAGAGTAAACATGGGTTACATGGAATGCTTGAAAGAAGCTGCTATCACAGGTGTAGAACCTGAAGTTCTGGTTAACTCTCCCGCAGCAAGAGTTCCTCTGCCCGACCTGGTAATCACATGTAACAACATTTGTAACACACTGCTGAAATGGTATGAAAACCTTGCAGTAGAACTGGATATCCCCTGCATCGTAATCGACGTACCTTTCAACCACACAATGCCTATTCCTGAATATGCAAAAGCATATATCGCTGACGAATTCAGAAACGCGATTTCTCAGCTGGAAGTAATCTGTGGCAGACCTTTCGATTGGAAGAAATTCCAGGAAGTTAAAAACCAGACACAGCGTTCCGTATATCAGTGGAACAGAATCGCTGATTTCACAAAATATAAACCCTCTCCTCTGAATGGTTTCGACCTGTTCAACTACATGGCTCTGATCGTTGCAGCTCGTTCTCTGGACTATGCTGAAATCACATTCAAAGCTTTCGCTGACGAACTGGAAGAAAACCTGAAAGCAGGTATCTACGCATTCAAAGGCGCAGAAAAAACACGTATCCAGTGGGAAGGTATCGCTGTATGGCCTCACCTGGGTCACACATTCAAGACTCTGAAAAACATGGGTACCATCATGACAGGTTCCGCTTATCCTGCAATCTGGGATCTGACATATGATGCAAACGATGAATCCCTGCACTCCATGGCAGAAGCTTACACAAGAACATACATCAACACATGCCTGAGCAACAAAGCAGACGTGCTGATGAAATTGATGGAACATGGTCAGGTTGACGGTGTTGTTTACCACCTGAACAGAAGCTGTAAGCTGATGAGCTTCCTGAACGTTGAAACAGCAGAAGTTATCAAAGAAAAGAACGGTCTGCCTTATGTAAGCTTTGACGGCGACCAGACAGACCCTCGTGTATACTCTCCTGCACAGTATGAAACTCGTGTTCAGGCTCTGGTTGAAATGATGGAAGCTAACGTAGCAGCAGAATAAGGAGGAGAAAACAATGAGTAAAGTTGAAGCTATCTTATCTCAATTGAAAGACATTGCAGCAAATCCCAAAAAAGCAATGGATGATTATAAAGCAGAAACCGGTAAAGGCGCTGTAGGTATCATGCCTATCTACGCTCCCGAAGAAATGGTTCATGCAACAGGCTACCTGCCTATGGGTATCTGGGGCGCACAGGGCAAAACAATTTCCAAAGCTCGTACATACCTGCCTCCTTTTGCTTGTTCCATTATGCAGCAGGTTATGGAACTGCAGTGCGAAGGTGCTTATGATGACCTGGCAGCTGTACTGTTCTCCGTACCTTGTGACACTCTGAAATGCCTGAGCCAGAAATGGAAAGGCACATCCCCCGTTATCGTATTCACACATCCTCAGAACAGAGGTCTGGAAGCAGCTAACACATTCCTGGTAAAAGAATACGAACTGGTGAAAGCTCAGCTGGAACACTACCTGGGCGTTACAATCACAAACGCAGCTCTGGAAAGATCCATCGCTATCTACAACGAAAACAGACAGGTTATGCGTGAATTCGTGAAAGTAGCAGCTGAATACCCTCAGGTAATCGACGCTGTTAGCCGTCACGCTGTATTCAAAGCTAGACAGTTCATGCTGAAAGAAAAACACACAGAACTGGTTAAAGAACTGATCGCTGAAGTAAAAGCTATGCCCGTTCAGCCTTGGACAGGTAAAAAAGTTGTTGTTGCTGGTATCCTGCTGGAACCCAACGAACTGCTTGACATCTTCAACGAATTCGGTCTGGCTATCGTAGACGACGACCTGGCTCAGGAATCCAGACAGATCCGTGTAGACGTTCTGGACGGCGAAGAAGGTCCTCTGTACAGAATGGCTAAAGCATGGCAGCAGATGTATGGTTGCTCCGTTGCAACAGACACCAAAAAAGGCCGTGGCAAAATGCTGATGAACAAAATGGCTCAGACAGGCGCAGACGCAGTTATCATCGCTCAGATGAAATTCTGTGATCCCGAAGAATGGGATTACCCTGTAATGTACAGAGAATTCGAAGAAAGAGGCGTTAAGAACCTGATGATCGAAGTTGACCAGGAAGTTACATCCTTCGAACAGGTTAAGACAAGACTGCAGTCCTTCGTTGAAATGATGTAATTTACATCTGTTTCGAAAATAAATAAGTGATTTAAACACTTTGACACTGGGGTAGTGGTCTGCCCCAGTGTCTTAGAATTATGCAAAAGAGATTTAGGAGGATTTTAACGATGAGAAAAGTTAAAATTATTACTGCTGATGAAGCAGCTAAACTTGTAAAAAATGGTGATACCATCACTACCAGCGGTTTCGTTGCAAGTGCTATTCCTGAAGCACTGAACAAAGCAGTTGAAAAAAGATTCCTGGAAACAGGCGAACCCAACAACCTGACATATGTATACTGTGGTTCTCAGGGTAACAAAGACGGTCGTGGCGCTGAACACTATGCTCATGAAGGCATGCTGAAAAGATACATCGCAGGTCACTGGGCAACAGTTCCCGCTATGGTAAAAATGGCTCTGGAAAACAAAATGGAAGCTTACAACGTATCTCAGGGTGCTCTGTGCCACCTGTTCAGAGATATCGCTGCTCATAAACCCGGTACTTTCACAAAAGTTGGTCTGGGTACTTTCATCGACCCCAGAAATGGCGGCGGTAAAGTAAACGATATCACAAAAGAAGATATCATTGAACTGGTTAACATCAAAGGTCAGGATTACCTGTTCTACCCTGCATTCCCTATTCATGTAGCTATGATCAGAGGTACTTATGCAGACGAAAGCGGTAACATCTCCTTCGAAAAAGAAGTATCTCCTCTGGAAGGTACATCCGTATGCCAGGCTGTTAAAAACAGCGGCGGTATCGTTATCGTTCAGGTAGAAAGAGTTGTAAAAGCTGGTACTCTGGATCCTAGACTGGTTAAAGTTCCTGGTATCTATGTTGACTACGTAGTAGTAGCTGACTCCGCAGATCATCAGCAGACACTGGATTGCGAATACGATCCTACTCTGTCCGGTGAAAAACGTATGCCTGACGTTGCTCCCGAACCCCTGCCTCTGAGCGCTAAAAAGATCATCGGTCGTCGTGGCGCTATGGAACTGGAAAAAGACGTTGCAGTTAACCTGGGCGTAGGTGCTCCTGAATATGTTGCATCTGTTGCGAACGAAGAAGGTATCGGTGACTTCATGACACTGACAGTAGAAGGCGGCGCTGTTGGCGGCGTTCCCGCTGGCGGCATCAGATTTGGTTCTGCTTACAACGCAGACGCTCTGCTGGATCAGGGTTATCAGTTCGACTTCTATGATGGCGGCGGTCTGGATCTGTGCTACCTGGGTCTGGCTGAATGTGACAGCCATGGTAACATCAATGTTTCCAGATTTGGTCCTAGAATCGCTGGTTGCGGCGGCTTCATCAACATCACTCAGAACACACACAAAGTATTCTTCTGCGGTACTTTCACAGCAGGTGGTCTGAAAGTTAAAGTTGAAGATGGCAAAGTTATCATCGCTCAGGAAGGTAAACAGAAAAAATTCCTGAAAGACGTTGAACAGATCACATTCAACGGCGATATCGCTCTGCAGAACAAACAGGAAGTTATGTACATCACAGAAAGATGCGTATTCCAGCTGAAAGAAGATGGTATGCACCTGACAGAAATCGCTCCTGGTATCGACCTGCAGACACAGATTCTGGATATGATGGATTTCGAACCCATCGTTGACAGAGACGCTAACGGCGAAATCAAACTGATGGATGCAAAACTGTTTGCAGAAGGTCTGATGGGTCTGAAAGAAATGAAAGAAAGCTGCTAATCCCTTCATTTCTGCATAATGGAACATAAAGAACCTCGTTAGGGGCTTCTTCATAAGAACATAAAGAAAGCTGGAATCTTTGCGATTACAAAGATTTCAGCTTTCTTCTTTTGCCAAAATTTATCAGGCATATTTTCCGATGAAGATAGCTGCCGCAGTTTCCCTTAAAAAATCAAAGAAACGTCTTAAGGGAAGCCAATTAAGGGGAAGTTGCTTTTAGAGAGTTCCTTTTTATAGTAAAAAAGAGTGTTCTGTGGTATGCTGAAAGAAAAGAATGTTATGAAGTTTTTTATGATAAAGGAGGACTTGAAATGCAGTTTTCATCCGCTAAAATTAGAAATTTGGAATTGAAAAATCGCTGGATCATGTTGGCAATGCATACAGGTTTCGCTGAAGGCGATGTATTGACAGAACGAGAATATGCTTTTTACGAAGAACGTGCAAAGGGCGGTGTAGCGGCGGTAACCATGGTTTTGGGCGTAGATGATGCAGGAGCACTGAAAGGGATGTATCATGCAGATACCTTAGACGGAGATAGCTTGAAAACATTGGCTGAACGTCTGCATACCCATGACTGTAAATTGATTGTACAGTTATTCCATTGCGGCAGAAACGAAAGCAGAAAAAATCATGGAGAAAAACCACTTTTTGCACCATCTCCGGTGGCTTCTCCCATTTTTCGTGAAGAACCACAGGAAATGACAGAAGAGGTCTTGCTGCAAACAAAGGCAGATTTTGCCAAAGCGGCGGCTTTTTGTAAAGAAAATGGCGTAGATGCAGTAGAAATCAGTGCTTCTGCTGGATATTTGCTGTCCGAATTTCTTTCTCCTATTACCAATTTGCGAACAGATAAATATGGCATGGGCGAAAACAAAGGAATGACATATCCTTTGGAAGTTTTGCAGGCAGTGAGAGAAGCTGTGGGGGATTATCCTGTTTTGATGAAGGTATCTGGAGCACAGATGCTGGATGGCGGTTATGAACTGACAGATACCATTGTTTTTTGCAGAAAAGCGGAACAAGAAGGCTATATAGATGCCATTACTGTGACAGGCGGCTGGCATGAATCTCCTGTGGAACAGATTTCTTTCTATGTATCTAAAGGGGCTTACGCGCCCTTGGCAGGCGCAGTGAAAAAATATACTTCCGTACCTGTGATCGCATGTAACCGTATTCAGGACGCGGAAACAGCAGAACGCATTTTAGAAGAAGGTATGTGTGATTTTATTGGTTCTGCAAGAGCTTTTCTAGCGGATGCCCATTATGTGGAAAAACTACAGAAACAAGAAATGTTCAATCCTTGTCAGGCTTGCAATCATTGCATTATGGATGTTTTGAAGGGAAAAGAACTGCACTGTGCCTTCTGTCCAGAAGCAGGAAATGAATATATGGAAAACCAACGTCGGAAAATTGCTACCAGAAAAGAAGTCCTTGTCATCGGCGGCGGTCCAGCAGGGATGTATGCAGCGAAAAAGTCTGCCGAACGTGGTTTTCTAACCACTTTGGTATGTAAAGAGGATCAGCTGGGCGGTCAGCTGAATCTGGCAAAATTGCCTCCTAGAAAAGAAGAAATCGGTACTTTCGTTTCCTATCTGGAACATACTTTGAAGGTGTTGGGTGTGAATATCATTCTTGGAAAAGAAGCCGATGTGGATTTTGTGATGGAAAAGAAACCTTATTTCACTGTGCTGGCAACAGGCAGCGAGCCTGTGATTCCGCAGTTAGAAGGATTGGATACCGCAACTTATGAATTGGCACAGGATGTACTGCAAATGGACGCAGATGCATTAAAACCTTATAGGGAAGGGCAGATCGTCATTGTAGGCGGCAGTTCTTTAGGTTTGGAAGTGGCAGAATTTTTAGTGGAAAAGCTGCCAGAAGCGAAAATCAAGATTTTAGAAGCAAACAGTCGTATGGGAGTGGAACTTGGCGCAATGGCAAGACCGATGCTCAATGGTTTGAAACAGGCTGGTGTCCAGACGATGTGTGATACAAAAGTGACATCTTTTGAAGGAAAGAAAGTTATGATTTCCATAGGCGGTCAACCATTTTTTGTGACAGCGGATCAT
Organism: Clostridia bacterium; assembly: GCA_022786605.1. Taxonomy (GTDB): domain Bacteria; phylum Bacillota; class Clostridia; order Lachnospirales; family Anaerotignaceae; genus Anaerotignum. The sequence goes on from JALFWW010000015.1 coordinate 22,812, forward strand.
CTGATTCTGGCGTGTGGTTCTGAGCCTGTATCTACGAATGAAATCGCTATGGTATTGATGGATGAAAGACTTTCTTATGCTGTGGTAGGGGATGCGGACCATGTAGCAGATGTGGATGAGGGACTGAAAAGTGTCTTTGAGCTGTTTTCCCGTTTTTATATTGCTTAAGTAAATTTTCTGTTAATTTTGCCTAAAACTTGTCATACATCAATAAAAAAATTGGTTAAATCTTGCAAAAAAATGGTGCGCATGCTATAATAGGGTTGTTGATAGACAAGGGCATTTGCCCTTGTCTGGTGAACACTTTTTTAGAAAGGATGCGTATGAATATGGATTTTATCAGAAGAACTTGGGCAGAAATTGACTTAGATGCGCTGGATTACAACATCAAGAGCATTAAGGCAAAAATGAAAGATGGTCAAAAAGTTATGGGTATTGTCAAAGCGGACTGCTATGGTCATGGCGATGGTTTTGTAGCCCGTAAACTGGACGCGGCAGGTTTTGACTGGTTTGGTGTTTCCAACATCGAAGAAGGCATGAGCCTGCGTACAGAAGGTATCACAAAGCCCATTCTGATTTTGGGATATACCCCTGTAGACTGTGCAAATATCCTTGCGGAACAGAAGATCACACAGGCGCTGATCGGTATGGAATACTGTAAGGCACTGCAGGCTGCGGCAGAAAAAGCAGGCGTTGTTGTAGATGGTCATATCAAACTGGATACAGGTATGACACGCGTTGGTTTCCAGACTGATGATGAAAACTTTGAAGAGTCTCTGAAAGAGATCATTGAAGTAAGCCAAATGCCCAATATCCATATTACAGGTATCTTTACCCACCATGCAGTTGCAGATGCGTATCAGGGTGATAACCCCGCGTTTACAGATATGCAGTTCCATCGTTTCATGAAAATGACAGACGCCCTGAAAGAAGCAGGCGTTGATATTGGTCTGCGCCACTGCGCAAACAGCGCTACCATCATTTCTTATCCTGAAAAACATCTGGATATGTGCCGTTCTGGTATTATTACATACGGTATGCTTCCTTCTGATGAATGCGAAGGCAGAATTGACTTGAAACCACTGATGACTTTAAAAACAACCATTGGTCTGGTAAAACATGTTCCCGCGGGTTCTCAGTTGTCTTATGGCAGAACATATACTGCGGAAACAGACAGAATCATTGCGACCGTCCCCATTGGTTATGCGGATGGTTATAACAGAAACCTGTCCAATGACGCAAGAATGCTGGTAAATGGCAAATTTGCGCCCGTTGTCGGCAGAATTTGCATGGACCAGTGCATGCTGGATGTAACAGATATTCCCGGCGTAAAAATGGGGGATGAAGTGGTTGTATTTGGGAAACAGGGCGATGAAGTGCTGCCTATTGAAGAACTGGCGGATAAACTGCATACCATCAATTATGAATTAACTTGTGTTATCACCAAGAGAGTGCCGCGTGTATATCTGGAAGGCGGCAAGATCGTTGGTATCGTAGACCATGTTTTGCATCGTTATAAATAATTGATTGAATCATAAAAAAGCCTGCAATTCTTGTATGAGAACTGCAGGCTTTTTTTATGTGTTTTTATGCTGTGGTTGAATAGAGAGTAGGAATACCGTTGCGATGATGCAGATGATCCCAGCATAATCAATCCATTCCAGTTTTGTGTTGAGCCACAGAACAGACGCAGCTGTGGAGGAAAGGGGTTCCACAGAGGCCAACAGACTGGATTTTGTGGGACCAATATATTTTACGCCATAAAGGAAAGTTAAATATGGCAGCATGGCGCCAAAAAATATTACGAAAAGGATACAGCTCACGGAAACTACATTCAATGCTCCCTGAAATCGCCAGAACGGTGCCACAAAATTGGTACAGATACCACCAAGAAGCATTCCCCAGGCAATGAGCTGTATTGTGTCATACCGCTGCAGCAGTTTCTGTGGAAATACGGTATAAAAAGCCAGTGCAACAGCAGAAAGCAGTCCCCAGAACAAAGCCAGTGGTGAAATAGACAGGCTTTTTATGTTTCCGTGGGTTGCCAGCAGGAATGTTCCCAGCAGTGCGCAAAGCACAGCGGCAAATTCAAAAAAAGATGGTACTTTGCGGTAACGTATGGAAATGTAGATCACGATCATAACAGGTGCCAGATACTGCAGGACAGTGGCGGTAGCGGCATTGGAATGTCCAATGGCAAGGAAATATCCGTATTGCATAAACAACATACCAATTAAACTAAATAACAGCATATCCCGTGCATCATTTTTATTTTTCCAGATGTCAAAAATTTCTTTTCCTTTGCGCCAATAGATATAAATCAGAAGCAAAATTCCAGCTGACAGCATACGATTTGAAGCCAGCCATTGAGAAGATATCCCCATTTCTTGGAATAAAAATTGTCCGACTGTGCCGGTAAAGCCCCATAAAGACGCACTGAATATGCAAAGAAGTGCCCCACGCACGCTTCGATTATTTAACATTGAAAGAACAGCTCCCTTTTGTTTTGTAAAATATTTAACACAGAAAAACAGCCCATTTTTTCTGTGAGATTGAGAAAATGGACGTGTATTTTTTCTTGATATAGCGCAATAAATCCGATTTTTGTATCGTTTGGAAAAACGCTCCCCAAAATGATGAATTTGCTGATTTATGCTAACATATACTGTTAACAAAGTCAATGTTTCACAGGAATAAAGAGGCACATTTAACATAGATTTAACAGAAACAAGATATTCGATTTAACTTTGAAACAGTAAGATAAATCTGCAAAACGAAGAAAGAAGAAATAAAAGGAGAGAAAATAAAATGAAGAAATTTTTAGCACTTGGTTTGGCAATGATGATGTCTGTGGCAGCGCTGACAGGCTGCGGCGGCAGCGATGAAACAGCAGCAGAAGGCGGCGACGGTGCTGCAAAGAGCGGTGCGATTTCCGTCGTTTCCAGAGAAGATGGTTCCGGTACCAGAGGCGCGTTTATTGAACTTTTTGGCATCGAAGAAAAAAATGATGCAGGCGAAAAAGTTGATTTGACAACAGATATGGCAGAAATCACAAACAGTACCGCTGTTATGATGACAACAGTAGCAGGCAATCCCAATGCCATTGGTTATATTTCTCTGGGTTCTCTGAATGACAGTGTAAAAGCACTGAAGATTGACGGTGCGGAAGCAACAGCTGAAAATATCAAAAATGGTACTTATAAGGTGGCTCGTCCTTTCAATATTGCAACAACAGCAGATGTGTCTGAAGCAGCAAGTGATTTTATTACCTTCATCCTGAGTGATGAAGGTCAGGTGGTTGTAGAAGAAAACGGCTACATCAGCCAGGGCAGCGCAGGCGCTTATACTGCATCTAATATGAGCGGCAAAATTGTGATCGCAGGTTCTTCTTCCATCACACCTGTTATGGAAAAACTGAAAGAAGCATATATCGCACTGAACCCGAATGTTACAATTGAAATTCAACAGAATGACTCTACAACAGGCATGACTTCCGTAGCAGAGGGCACATGTGATATCGGTATGGCTTCCAGAGAACTGAAAGACAGTGAATTGGAAAAAGGTCTGCAGCCTACAGTCATCGCAATGGATGGTATTGCGGTCATCGTAAATCAGGAAAACACAGTCAGCGACATGACAAGTGATACAGTAAAAGCAATCTTCACAGGCGCGACAACAGACTGGTCTGAAGTTGCTTAATGGCAGAAGAAAAAAAGTAAAAAGAGAAGGAATGCGTTATGCCGAAAGAAAATCCTTTCGGCATAACTTTTGAAAAGAAGAAAGGAGAGGAAAAATACCAATGAAAGAAGGCGTAATGAAAATTGTTTTCCTGTTGGCAGCATGTATGTCTATTCTGGCAGTTGCACTGATCTGCATCTTCCTGTTTGCCAACGGTGTGCCTGCGATTCATAAAATCGGTGTGACGGAATTCCTGCTCGGTCAGACATGGAAGCCATCCAATAATATCTTTGGAATTTTCCCCATGATCATCGGCAGTATTTACGTTACAGCCGGTGCGGTGATCATTGGTGTTCCTATGGGTATCCTGTGTGCTATTTTTCTTGCCAGATTCTGTCCTGAAAAATTATATAAAATTGTAAAGCCAGCGGTTTCTCTGCTGGCAGGGATCCCCTCCATTGTATATGGTTTCTTTGGGTTGGTCGTAATTGTCCCCATCATGCAGGATTTGACAGGTACAAATGGGAAAGGTGTTTTGACTGCTTCCATATTATTGGGCATTATGATTTTGCCAACAGTCATCGGCGTTTCTGAATCTGCCCTGCGCGCTGTTCCAAATTCTTATTATGAAGGCTCTTTGGCACTGGGCGCGACCCATGAAAGAAGCGTATTTTTCGCAGTATTGCCTGCGGCAAAGCAGGGGATTCTGGCAGGTGTGATCCTGGGTGTTGGGCGTGCCATTGGAGAAACCATGGCTGTCATTATGGTTGCCGGCAACAATGCGGTCGTACCCAACAGCATTTTCAGCGGCGTAAGAACTTTGACAGCGAACATCGTAATGGAAATGGGCTATGCCACAGACTTACATCGAGAAGCGCTGCTTGGTACCGGTGTTGTCCTGTTTGTATTCATTTTGATCATTAACCTGTCTTTCTCCGCATTGAAAAGGAGGAATCATTGATGGAAGCCATTAATAAAGAATCAACATTGCAGCGACTGAAAAACTATCGCAAACATCCGCTTTCCGCAATCCTGTTTTTACTGGTTGTTGTTTCAGCGGTGATCACATTAACTGTATTGATCGCATTGATTGCTTATATCCTGATCAAAGGGATTCCCAATCTGAGTCCTGAACTCTTTGAATGGGAATATACCACGGAGAATGTTTCCATGATGCCGGCAATCATCAATACACTGATCATTACAGGATTATCCCTGCTTTTCGCATTGCCTGTAGGCATTTGCTCCGCCATTTATCTGGTAGAATATGCGAAACGTGGGAATAAACTGGTTTCTATTGTGCGTATTACCACAGAAACACTGTCCGGTATTCCTTCCATTGTATATGGTTTGTTTGGTTATCTGTTCTTCAATATTTTCCTGGGGTGGAGTTATACCATTCTGGGCGGGGCGCTGACACTGGCAATCATGATTTTGCCTCTGATCATGCGTACAACAGAAGAAGCCCTCATTGCGGTGCCTGATTTATATCGTGAGGGCAGTTTCGGTCTGGGTGCCGGCAAACTGCGTACGGTATTCCGTATTGTACTTCCCTCTGCGGTTCCCGGTATTCTGGCAGGTGTCATTCTGGCAGTAGGCAGAATCGTCGGGGAAACGGCGGCACTGCTGTATCCCGCAGGCACAGCCACAACGGTTGCGGATGGTTTGATGTCCTCCGGTCGTACGTTGGCAGTTCATATGTACGCACTGCTCAATGAAGGTCTGTACATGGATCAAGCTTATGCCACAGCGGTGGTACTGCTTGTCGTTGTGATCGGTATCAATGCTTTGTCTGGATTGATTGCGAAAAAGGTAGGAGTGAAAGAGTGAGTATGAATAAATTTGAAATTTCCAATCTGGATTTGTTTTACGGCGATTTCAAAGCCTTGAAAAACATCAACTTGAATATTACAGAAGGGGATATCACAGCATTTATCGGACCTTCCGGCTGTGGTAAATCCACACTGCTGAAATCTCTGAACAGAATGAATGACTTGGTGGAAGGCTGCCGCATCACAGGAAAAGTCCTGCTGGATGGAGAAGATATTTATGGCAGCATGGATTTGAACCACTTGCGTAAACGGGTGGGCATGGTTTTCCAGAAACCCAATCCTTTCCCCATGAGTATCTATGATAATGTTGCCTATGGTCCCAGAACCCATGGCATCCGTTCTAAAGTGAAACTGGATGAAATCGTAGAAAAGGCACTGCGTGACGCGGCCATTTGGGATGAAGTAAAAGATCGTCTGAAGAAAAACGCACTGGGTATGAGCGGCGGTCAGCAGCAGCGTCTTTGCATCGCAAGAGCTTTGGCTGTACAGCCGGAAGTATTGCTTATGGACGAGCCTACATCTGCCCTGGACCCCATTTCCACTTCTCGTATCGAGGAACTTGCGGTGGAATTGAAAAAAGAGTACACTATCATTATGGTAACACATAATATGCAGCAGGCTGCTCGTATTTCTGATAAAACAGCGTTCTTCCTGCTCGGTGAAGTGGTTGAGTATGGGGATACAGAACAGATTTTCTCCATGCCAAAGGACAAACGTACAGAAGATTATATCACGGGGAGGTTTGGTTGATATGCGTACAAGATTTGATGAACAGCTGGAACAGCTGCACGTAGAATTGATTACCATGGGTGCTTTGTGTGAGGAAGCCATTACATTGGCACTGAAATCTCTTTTTGACAGAGATCGCAGTTTGGTACCTGTTGTGTTGGAAAAAGATGGTGAAATCGACAGGAAAGAACGGGATATTGAAGCATTGTGCATGCGTCTGCTGCTGCAACAGCAGCCTGTAGCCAGAGACTTGCGTACCATTTCTTCCGCACTGAAAATGATTTCCGATATGGAAAGAATCGGCGATCAGGCAGCGGATATTGTGGAACTGACAGACCAGATGCATGATAAACAACTGGAAATGTCCAGTTCTCTGCATATTCGTTCCATGTCTGAGGAAGCGGTGAAAATGGTAACCCAGAGTGTGGATTCTTTTGTAAAAGGCGATTTGGAACTGGCACGCAGTGTCATTGCTTACGATGACGTTGTGGATAATCTGTTTTCTAAAATCCGTGGGGAAATCATTGAACAGATTGCGGCAGACGGTGCAAATGGCGAAGTATATATTGATTTGCTGATGATCGCGAAATATCTGGAAAGAATCGCGGACCACGCCACCAACATTGCGGAATGGGTAGAATATTCCATCACAGGCATCCATGGAGAAATGGATGGTGAATAAATATGATTACATTTGAAGATATCAAAAATAATGCGGATATTCGCACTTATATTCAGCGGGCGGATGAGTCTCTGGCTGCCCTTGGTTTTACGGAGCATTCTTTTGCCCATGTGACAAGAGTAGCGGAAACGGCAAAATATATTCTGGAAACATTGGGCTATTCGGAACATGAAGTGGAATTGGCACAGATTGCCGGATTCATGCATGACATCGGCAATGTGGTCAATCGTGTAGACCACTCTCAAAGCGGCGCGGTCATGGCATTTCGTATTCTGGATAAACTGGGGATGCCAGCGGAAGATATTGCGACGGTAGTGACAGCCATCGGAAATCATGACGAAGGTCATGGTGTTCCTGTCAATGCCATTGCCGCAGCTCTGATTTTGGCGGATAAATCGGATGTACGCAGGACCCGTGTGCGCAATCAGGAAAAAACTACTTTTGATATCCATGACAGAGTCAATTATTCCGTAGAAAAATCTGTTTTGAAAATCAATGAAGCCCACACGCTCATCAAACTGAAATTGACTGTTGATACGCACTACAGTTCCGTTATGGACTATTTTGAAATTTTTCTGGAACGTATGACGCTGTGCAGAAAAGCGGCAAAAAAACTGGGACTGAAATTTCAGTTGATGATCAATGAAAATTCTCTGATGTAAGGAGTGAGGCTGCGGATGATTTATCTGGTAGAAGATGATAACAGCATTCGGGAATTGGTGGCATACACGTTCAATACGGCAGGACTGGAGGCAGAGGGCTTTGACAGACCTTCTCTGTTTTGGGAGGCGTTGGAAAAGCGTAAGCCTGATTTGGTATTGCTGGATATTATGCTGCCGGAAGAAGACGGTATACAGATTTTACAAAAATTAAGACAAAGAGAAGATACAAAAAAACTGCCAGTCATTATGCTGACAGCAAAGGGCAGTGAGTATGACAAAGTAATGGGACTGGAAAGTGGTGCAGACGATTATGTGTCCAAACCCTTTGGTATGATGGAGCTGCTGGCAAGGGTAAAAGCTTTGCTGCGCAGAACAGAAGACCTGCGTCCCGCAAAGGAAAGCAGATACGTCATTGGTGAATTGACGGTGAATCAAAAACGCCATGAAGTATTGGTAAAAGGAGAAGCTGTTACACTGACCAAAAAAGAGTTTGATATGCTTTGTTATCTGTTGGAAAACAGGGGCATGGTTTTAACAAGAGATCAACTTCTCAATCAAATCTGGGGATATGATTTCGATGGGGAAAACCGAACCGTGGATGTGCATATTCGAACACTGCGGCAAAAATTAGGTGATTGCGGTACATACATTGAAACCATACGAGGTATTGGATATAAGATGGGAGGCAATCCATGACAAAGAGAATTTTTCGTGCGATATTCAATGTATCGCTGTTGATTTTGATCGCATCCACTTTTATTCTGGTTGCTTTTGTAGGGGATTATAACAGTGATCAGAAAAAAGAAGCAATGCACGCAGATGCCGTTTATATTGCGAAAGCCATGGAAACGGAAGGTGTTTCTTATTTGGAACGCCTACCGAAACAAAACCAAAGAATTACATGGATTGATACAGATGGTACCGTTTTGTATGATTCCCGTGCGGATGTTTCTCAGATGGAAAACCATGGAGAACGTGAAGAAGTCATTGAAGCAGTGAAAACTGGCAGAGGGGAAAGCAAACGTTATTCTACCACATTGGCAGAAAAAACGGATAACTATGCCATCAAACTGAGTGACGGAACCATTTTGCGTTTGTCGGTAACCAGTTTGAGCGCATTGAGCATTTTCCTTTCCATGACGCAGTTTTTGGCACTGGTGCTTGTGATTGCGTTGATTCTGGCAGGCTTTTTGGCAAGCAAAACATCCAAGAGCATTGTGAAGCCTTTGGAAAATGTTGATCTGGAGCATCCAGAACAGGCGGAAATCTATGATGAAATGGCACCATTTTTGCGCCGTATCGCTGTGCAGAATAAACTCATCAGCAAACAGATGCAGGACCGTCAGCGCAGACAGCGTGAATTTGAAACCATTACAGAAAATATGCAGGAAGGGCTGTTGGTTCTGGATGCCAGAGGGGAAGTTCTTTCCTGTAATAAAGGCGCAAGACGTCTGCTTGGCGTAGATGGTGTGCCTGAAAAAGAAAATGTGTTTGCGCTGAACCGCAGTGAAGGTTTCAGACGCTGTATTACAGCAGCCTTGGCAGGAAGCCATGAAGAAGTGACCATGGAAAATGATGGCAGAAGCTATCAGCTGCTGGCAAACCCTGTTACAGAAGATGATTTGGTAGCAGGTGTGGTGTTGCTGCTTTTTGATAACACAGAAAAGGCAGACCGTGAAAAACTGCGTCGTGAGTTTACGGCAAATGTTTCCCATGAATTGAAAACACCTTTGACCAGCATTTCCGGTTTTGCGGAAATTATGAAAAACGGAATGGTGAAAGCGGAGGATGTCCCTCGTTTTGCCAATAATATTTATGAGGAAGCACAGTGTTTGATTTCTATGGTGCAGGACATCATTCAGCTTTCCAGATTGGATGAAGCACAGGAAACTATGGAAAAAACAGATGTGGATGTGGCTTTGATCGCGGAAACTGTGGCAAAACGTCTGGAAACGCAGGCAGCCCAGAAAAAAATCACATTCCATTTGGAAACAGAAACAGCTGTATTGTCCTGTGTGCCTCATGTGCTGGAAGAAATGATCTATAATCTGTGTGACAACGCCATTCGATATAACAAAGATAATGGTTCTGTCACATTGAAAGTAGAAAAACATCCCGATGACATTACCGTAACGGTTGCGGATACAGGAATTGGTATTCCTTATGGCGAACAGGAAAGAGTATTTGAACGGTTCTATCGTGTGAGCCGCAGCCGCAGCAAAGAAATCGACGGTACAGGCTTGGGACTTTCCATTGTAAAACATGGCGCGCTGCTCCATCAGGCAACAGTAAAAATGGAAAGTGAAGTAGACAAAGGTACGATCATTCAGTTGATTTTTCCCAATAAATAAAAAAGAGAATATTGTTTCATAAGAAAAGGAATATAGCCGGAATTCTTTCAATAAAAGGATTTCGGCTATTTTATACTGGCATCGTTATTTCTATTCTGATTTGCCATTTGATACCATGGGACTGGTGACAATATCCGTTTGATTATGATATGATTAGGTTAATTTTAAATGATTTTCTGTTTTTCTCCTTGCAGATAGAAGCATATTCTGATGATGGGACGATAAAAGGCGTTTGTTGATTGATTTGGCTAGGCGGATAAAGACAGGCAGTTAACGCAGCAAAGGACTGTGATTATATGTATCAGAAGAGAATTTTTATGGCTGTGACAGTTGTTGTCTGTGTAGTTGTATTATGGCTTGCTGTTGGCATTGTTGACTACTGCAGACTGCATAGGTTTGAAAAGCCTATCTTTTGTGTTGGGACAAATTTATGTGATGATGGAGGTTCGGGTAAATATGTCGGGCTTGGATATTCCTACGACATTGAAGGAAACTTTATGCCTGAAGATGAATTTCCGGGAGTAACCAAATGGACATACTATCTGTTTGGAATGGAAATGGAAACGCAGATAAGAGATTAACTGATTTTGATTTGATGAACTGCCTAATCTAAAGGGTGCTAATTTCAATGATTGGTGAGTTGGTATGAACCCTTTGTATGTCTGGTTATATCAACAATCATGTGTGACTGTGCGTATTCTGATGATCATTGCTCCGTTTCATCCAGAAATTAAGTACAAGATAAAATGGTTTTCGTGATGAAAGTTAGATGGAAAGATTTTTTGTTTTAACAGAAAGTTGTCAAAAAAAGTGCAAGACCAATATTGTTGGTCTTGCACTTTTTGATATATCACATATTTTCAAGTTCTGTCCGTACCAGTGTGCCTGCTTCTTTGGTACCAACAACTTTGGTGCCTTCTGTTGCAATGTCCGGTGTACGGTATCCTTTTGCCAGAACAGCTTTGACAGCTGTTTCGATGGCATCAGCTTCTTCGGAAAGTCCAAATGTGTAGCGCAGCATCATAGCGGAGGAAAGGATGGTTGCCAGAGGATTTGCTTTGTCCTGTCCGGCAATATCCGGTGCGGAGCCATGTACTGGCTCATACATACCGAAATTGCCTTTTGCCAGGCTGGCGGAAGGCAGCATACCAATGGAACCAGTGATCATGCTGGCTTCATCGGAGAGAATATCCCCGAAAATATTGCCTGTGACAATGACATCAAACTGTTTTGGATTGCGTACCAGCTGCATGGCTGCGTTGTCGATATAAAGATGTTCCAGTGTGACTTCGGGATAATCCTTTGCCACTTCTGTTACCACTCTCCGCCACAGGCGGGAGCTTTCCAATACATTGGCTTTGTCTACACTGGTGACTTTTTTATTTCGTTTCATGGCCATATCAAAGGCTGTGACGGCGATTCTTCTGACTTCTTCTTCCGCATACTGTTCCACATCGTAAGCGGCAAGACCCAGATCTGTATCTTTGGTGCCTCTTTCGCCGAAATAGATGCCACCTGTCAGTTCGCGTACAACAACGATATCCAGACCACCTTCTACGATTTCCGGTTTCAGCGGACAAGCATCTGCCAGAGCGTCAAAGAGCAGGGCGGGGCGGATATTGGCAAAGAGTTCCAGTTCTTTACGCAGTCCCAGCAAAGCCCGTTCAGGGCGTTTGTCACCGGGCAGTGTATCCCATTTCCAGCCGCCCACAGCGCCCAGCAGTACAGCGTCAGCTGCTTTACATGCGTCAATGGTTGCCTGAGGCAGACATTCTCCTACAGCGTCAATGGCGCAGCCGCCTGCCAGCACAGGGGTATAAACAAATTCGTGATGATATTTCTCGGCGATGGTATCCAGCACCTTTAATGCTTCTCCTACGACTTCAGGACCGATACCGTCACCATGAATGACAGCAATGTTATATTTCATAGGACATTTCCCTTTCTCTTTTGTATTTAACGGATGGAATTGAGCAGACCGCCTTTGGCAATGATTTCTTTGATGAAATCAGGGAAGGGCAGTGCCTGATAAGTTTCGTTTCTGGTTACGTTTGTGATGATACCAGTATCAAAGTCGATGGCAACTTCGTCACCGTCCTGAATCTTGTCGCTGGCTTCTTCGCATTCCAGAATTGCCAAGCCAATGTTGATAGCGTTGCGGTAGAAAATCCGAGCGAATGTTTTGGCGATGACGCAGGAAATGCCGGATTCTTTGATGGCAATGGGGGCATGTTCTCTGGAGGAGCCGCAGCCGAAGTTCCAGCCGCCCACCATGATGTCACCATCTTTTACTTTGTGGACAAATTCTGTATCAATATCTTCCATGCAATGACTTGCCAGTTCTTTGTGATTGGCAGTGTTCAAATGTCTTGCGGGAATGATGACGTCTGTATCAATATTATCGCCGTACTTGTGTACGCGTCCGTTTGCTTTCATTGTTCAAAACCTCCTTACACTTCGTCTGGGCTGCTGATTTTGCCTGTGATGGCAGACGCTGCCGCAACAGCGGGGCTTGCCAGATATACTTCGGATTTTACATGACCCATGCGTCCAACGAAGTTTCTGTTTGTGGTTGCCACACAGCGTTCGCCTTCTGCCAGAATACCCATATGACCGCCCAGACAGGGACCGCAGGTAGGTGTGGAAACAACGCATCCAGCTTCTACGAAAATATCCAGATAGCCTTCTTTGATACATTCCCGATAAATTTTCTGGGTAGCGGGAATGATGATGGCTCTTACGTCTTTATGAACCTTGTGTCCCTTCAAAATTTCTGCCGCTGTTTTCATATCAGACAGTCTGCCGTTTGTGCAGGAGCCGATGACAACCTGCTGGATGGGAACATCGCCCACTTCGTCAATGGTTTTGGTGTTTTCCGGCAGGTGAGGGAAAGCAACGGTAGGTTTGATAGCAGACAGATCAATGTCATAAGTTTGTACATATTCTGCGTCTGCGTCGGGTTCATATACAGTGTAAGGACGATTTACTTTGTCCTGCATATATGCTTTTGTGATTTCATCCACCATAAAAATGCCGTTTTTACCGCCGGCTTCGATTGCCATGTTGGCAATACACAGACGATCATCCATGGACAGGCTTTTCAGACCTTCGCCCATGAATTCCATGGAGCGGTACAGGGCACCGTCAACGCCGATCATGCCGATGATATGCAGGATGACGTCTTTGCCGCTGACGTTTTTCTGTAATGCCCCTGTCAGGTTAAATTTGATGGCTTCTGGCACTTTGAACCATGCCTGACCGGTTGCCATACCTGCTGCCATATCTGTGGAACCAACACCAGTAGAGAAGGCACCCAGTGCACCGTAAGTACAAGTATGAGAGTCTGCGCCGATGATACATTCCCCAGCGGCTACCAGACCTTTTTCAGGCAGGAGGGCATGTTCGATACCCATATTGCCTACATCATAGAAGTTGTCCAGATCAAATTTTCTGGCAAATGTGCGGCACTGTTTGCACTGTTCCGCTGCTTTGATATCTTTATTGGGTGTAAAGTGATCCATGACCATGGAAACTTTGCTTTTATCGAATACACCGGAGAAACCAGCTTTTTCAAATTCATTGATGGCAACAGGGGAGGTGATGTCATTTCCAAGTACCATATCCAGATTGGCACGGATGAGCTGTCCCGCAACAACGGAATCCAAGCCCGCGTGGGCAGCCAATATTTTTTGCGTCATTGTCATTCCCATAAAAAATCGCTCCTTTTATATACAAAAAGGGACAGGTGTGACAAACTGTCATGCGGCACCTGTCCCTGCTCGTTCATGTGTTATTTATTTTGTGATGAAATGGCTTACCTGATTCAGACGGTTGATGGCGCTGACCAAAGCGTTGATGGAAGCCAGAATGATGTCTTCGTGCATGCCTACGCCCCAGTAAACTTTGCCGTTGGCATCAGCGATGGCAACATAAGCAGCTGCACGGGAGTTGGATTCTGCTTCCAGCGCGTGTTCTGCGTAAGTTACGAAGGTATAGTCGAAGCTGTAAAGCTTGGACTGGCGCAGAGCGTTGCTGACAGCATCCAGACGACCGTTACCGCTCGCTGTGAAGAAATATTCTGTGCCAGCGATATTTACATGAATGTCAACAGTGTATCCATCCTCACCTTTATAGGTAGAGTTTTTGCGGAAGGTTGCATCGGTAATGTCGATGGGATTGAATTTGTTGATATATTCGTTCTTGAATGTTTCATATACTTCCGCAGGTGTCAGTTCCTTATGACTATGGTCGGAAACACCTTTGACCATATAGCCGATTTCTTCCCGCATTTTTACAGGAATGTGGAAGCCATAATTCTGTTCCAGAATATATGCGATACCGCCTTTGCCGGACTGGCTGTTGATACGGATCACGTCCGCATCATATTCTCTGCCAACGTCATGAGGGTCGATGGGCAGATAGGGTACCATCCAACGATGCATATGTTTGTCTTCCCGGTATTTCATGCCTTTGGCAATAGCATCCTGATGTGAACCAGAGAATGCGGCAAACACCAGCTGACCGCCATAAGGCTGACGAGGATGCACTTTCATATCTGTATATTTTTCGTAAGCTTCTACGACTTTTGGCATGTTGGAGAAGTCCAGTTCGGGGTCAACACCGTGAGAGAACAGATTCATTGCCAGTGTGACAATGTCAACATTACCGGTTCTTTCCCCATTGCCGAACAGTGTGCCTTCAATTCTGTCACCGCCTGCCAGCAAACCCAGTTCCGCATCGGCTACGGCTGTACCGCGGTCGTTGTGAGGGTGCAGAGAAAGAATGACGCTGTCTCTGTTGTGCAGATGACTGGACATATAAGCAATCTGCGCTGCGTAAACATGGGGCATAGACATGGATACGGTCGCGGGCAGATTGATGATCACTTTCTTTTCGGGAGTAGGTTCCCAGATGTCGATGACAGCGTTGCAAATGGCTTCCGCAAAGTCGATTTCTGTGCCGGTGAAGCTTTCCGGAGAATATTCAAACTGGAATTCTGTTTCAGGCATTTTCTTTGCGTATTCGTTCATCAGCTTTGCGCCGCTGACAGCGATGTCGATGATTTCCTGGCGGTCTTTTTTGAAAACCTGTTCCCGCTGTGCCAGAGAAGTGGAATTGTACAGATGTACAATGGCTCTTTTGGCACCTTTCAGAGATTCAAATGTTTTTGCGATGATATGTTTTCTGGACTGTGTCAGTACCTGTACGGTAACATCGTCAGGAATCATATCCTGTTCAATCAGTGTGCGCAAAAATTCATACTCTGTTTCAGATGCGGCGGGAAAGCCAACCTCGATTTCCTTGAACCCAAGGGAAACCAGGAAACGAAAGAACTCTACTTTTTCATTTAGACTCATGGGAACGATTAGGGCTTGATTACCATCTCTTAAATCGACACTGCACCATGCGGGTGCTTTTTCCAAATGATCTTTGCTGATCCATTCCATTGAGGGTTCAGGCGGCATAAAGTAACCGACCTCGTACTTTTCACAATTCTTCATCATCATAATAATCAAACCTTCTTTCTTCCATGAATTTGGAGTCTTTTGTAAATTTACGGACGTTCCCGTGTCCGTTTTTGTTTGCCAATCTGATGGAGGTAGCCGATTGGCTTCAGATTGGCAAACAAAAATGTTTCGCAAGCGAAATGCTTTTGAATGATTTGGATTGTACTAAAATAAAAACAATTTGTCAAGTGTATTTTTGCAAATACAGTGTAAAAATTTCTTTATGCACTTGCGATAAAAAAAGTTATTGACATTTGTAAAAAGTGTAATATAATGGGTTGTATCAAAAAAAATACAAAAGAGAAATGACGACGAAACAACAAAAGACAAAAGAAAGAGAGGGACTGCCACATGAAAATGACAGGTTCGCAGATCATTATGGAGATTCTGCTGGAACAAGGTGTGGATACGGTTTTTGGGTATCCCGGCGGCGCTGCATTGAATATCTATGACACATTATATCAATACAGTGACCGAATTCGCCACGTGCTGACAGCCCATGAACAGGGAGCAGCACATGCGGCAGATGGCTACGCCAGAGCAACAGGGAAAACAGGCGTTGTTTTTGCCACAAGCGGCCCTGGGGCTACCAATCTGGTAACGGGAATCGCAACAGCTTTTATGGACAGCATTCCTATGGTAGCCATTACATCCAATGTAGCAAACAGCCTGATCGGCAGAGATGCTTTTCAGGAAGTATATATTACAGGCATTACGATGCCCATTACAAAACACAATTTTTTCGTTAATAAAGTAGAAGACCTGGCACATGCTGTCAGAGAGGCATTCCGTATCGCGGCTACAGGCAGAAAAGGTCCTGTACTGGTGGATGTAACAAAAGATGTTTCTGCTGCTCTTTGTGAGTTTGAGCCAAAATGCGCGGAAAATCAAGTAAAAATGCCCATAGCTTCTGATGAGGAAATCCAGAAAATCGCTGATCTGATCAATCAGGCGGAACGACCTGCCATCTACTGCGGCGGTGGTGTTCCTGCATCAGACGCTGGTGAAGAATTGACAGAACTGATCCATAAGGCAGATATTCCCATTGCCTACACCATGATGGCAGTTGGGATTGTGGGTTATAACGATACCCATTCCTTGGGTATGATCGGTATGCATGGCAGTGTCGCTGCTAATAAAGCTGTGGATCAGGCAGATTTGGTATTGGCATTGGGCACACGTTTTTCTGACCGTGTAGCACTGAATACAGAAAAATTTGCCCATAGAGCCACAAAAGTTCAGGTTGATATTGATGAGAGCGAAATCAACAAGAACGTTATCGTAGATATGAGCGTCCTTTCCGACGTAAAATATTTCTTGGAAAAACTGCTGCCTCTCGTTGAGGAGAAAAAACGTACAGCTTGGCTGGAACAGGTGGCAGAATGGAGAGATGCTTCCATTGCGGCACAATGTCCTGCGGCAAAAATGCATCCCCGTGACATCATTGGTGCTGTTTGTGATATGACAGATAAAGAAACTATCTATGTCACCGATGTCGGTCAGCATCAGATGTGGGCGGCACAGTTTATCAAACACCGCAACACAAAAGCATTTTTGACCAGCGGTGGTTTGGGTACCATGGGTTTTGGCTATGGCGCAGCCATTGGTGCACAGGTTGGATGTCCCGATAAACGGGTAATCCATTTCACAGGTGATGCTTCTTTCCATATGAATCTGAATGAAGCATGTACCGCAGTCAGCGAAGAACTGCCTATCATCACCGTTATCATGAACAATCATGTACTGGGTATGGTTTATCAATGGCAGAGTTCTTTCTATGACAGACGGTATTCTGCTACAGTACCTAATAGAAAAACAGATTTTGTGAAACTGGCAGAAGGCTTTGGTGCAAAGAGCTTCCGCGCAGAAACACCAGAAGAATTTAAAGAAGCTTTTGCGGCAGCTTTGCAGGAAAAAGGTCCTGTTTGGATCGAATGTATCATCGATCAGGAAGAAAAGGTATTGCCTATGATTCCCAATGGCGGCACGGTAGAAGACATCATCTTGAACTAAAGAGGAGGCGATAGGCATGACAGAGATCAAAGTCAATAAAGACGCCCCCCGTCAGGTGGTGCGTATGCTGGTGGATAACCAGCCCAATGTACTGGCTCGGATTTCCAGCCTGTTTGGCAGAAGAAATTTTAACATCAGCACCATTACCGCTTCAGAGACCCATATTCCGGGTCTTACCAGAATTACGGTAGTCACCGGAGAAACGGATGAGAATGTACTGCATCAGATCATTGCCCAGACAGAAAAACTGGAAGTGGTGCGGGAGATTTATCTGCTGGATATGAAAAACAGTGTATACCGCGAATTGCTGCTGGTAAAAATCCGCACAGACAAAAATGAAAGAAGCGCATTACACGAAATCGTGGATATTTATAGAGGAAAGATCATCGACCTTTCCAAAAACAGTATGATTGTGGAACTGACAGGCTCTCCTGAGAAGTTGGACGGCTTTATGAACATGGTATCTTGCTATGATATCATCGAAGTTTGCCGTACAGGTATCACAGGCATCGAACGGGGTCTTGCAGAATAAAAAAAGTACAAAAGAAGAAACGGGAAAAACCCGGAAGAAAAGGAGACGATACGAATGATTAAAAAGTATTATGATCAGGATTGTAATTTGGCAATGTTGGACGGCAAAACAATTGCTGTCATCGGTTTTGGCAGTCAGGGTCATGCCCATGCACAGAACCTGAAAGAAAGCGGTATGAATGTTGTGGTTGGTCTGAGAAAAGGTTCTGCCCACACAGCAAAAGCAGAAGCAGCTGGTCTGAAGGTTATGGAAATCGAAGAAGCCGCAGAAGCTGGCGATGTGGTAATGATGCTGGTACCCGACGAACTGGCACCTGAAATCTATAAAAATCAGGTTGCAAAACACATGAAAGACGGCGATGTTCTGGCATTTGCTCATGGTTTCAACATTCACTATAACCAGATTCAGCCCGCAAAAGGTTTAGATGTTATCATGATCGCGCCCAAAGGTCCTGGTCATATTGTTCGTAAATTGTATACAGAAGGCGCAGGCGTACCTAGCTTGATCGCTGTTTATCAGGATGCTTCTGGCAAAGCAAAAGACTACGCATTGGCTTATGCTTCCGGTATTGGCGCAGGTCGCGCGGGTATCCTGGAAACTACATTCAAAGAAGAAACAGAAACAGACCTCTTTGGTGAACAGGCAGTACTGTGCGGCGGCGTAACAGAACTGATGAAAGCTGGTTTCGAAACACTGGTAGAAGCTGGCTATGAACCCGAAATGGCTTACTTTGAATGTATCCATGAAATGAAACTGATCGTCGACCTGATCTATGAAGGCGGCTTTGATAAAATGCGTTATTCCATCTCCAACACAGCGGAATACGGCGATTATATCGCAGGCAAACGCGTTATCACAGACGAAGCAAGAGCCGGCATGAAGAGCTTGCTGGCAGATATTCAGGATGGTACTTTCGCAAGCACATTCGTTCAGGAAATGAACGCAGGCGGCAAAGCGAAATTCCTGGCATCCAGAAGAGTACAGGCAGATCATCAACTGTGTCATGTAGGCGCAGAACTGCGTCAGATGATGAGCTGGCTGAAGAAATAAGAATAGAAAAGAAAAGCATAGGAAAGTAAAGAAGAAGGAGGAAGGGGAATTCCTCGTGGAAAAGCACCCGACAGGGTGCTTTTCCTGTATATGGAATGTGCCCTCATACATATATGAAAAATCTGAGAAGTGCAAGTGTAACACAAGGTGTAGAAAAAGCCCCTATGCGCAGTCTGTTTTATGCCATGGGGTATACAAAAGAAGAACTGGATCGTCCATTGATTGGCGTGGTTTCTGCCCATAGTGAAATCGTTCCTGGGCATTTCCATCTGGATAAAGTGGCAGAAGCCGTAAAAGCTGGTATCCGTATGGCTGGCGGTACACCCATCGAAGTGCCTGCTATTGGCGTTTGCGATGGGATCGCTATGGGGCATATCGGCATGAAATACAGTCTTGCCAGCCGTGAACTCATTGCGGACAGCGTGGAAACCATGGCAATGGCACATTGCTTTGATGGTCTGGTACTGGTGCCCAACTGCGATAAGATCGTTCCCGGTATGGTTATGGCAGCAGCAAGAATCAATCTGCCTGCAATCGTTTGTTCCGGCGGCCCTATGATGCCTGGTATCGTAGATGATACCCATAAGAGCCTGTCTGAAATGTTTGAAGCTGTTGGCGCCAGAAAAGCAGGGCTCATTGATGATAACAAACTGTATGAATTTGAAAACAACGCATGTCCCGGCTGTGGTTCCTGTGCAGGTATGTTTACCGCAAACAGCATGAACTGCTTGTGTGAAGCCATTGGTATGGCATTGCCCGGCAATGGTACCATCCCTGCTGTACACAGCGGCAGGTTGCAGCTGGCAAAACACGCAGGTATGAAAATCATGGAATTAGTAGAAAAAGATATCAAAGTCAGAGATATTATCACAGAAGATTCTATCCGTAATGCCGTTGCCTGTGATATGGCACTGGGTTGTTCTTCCAACAGCGTGCTGCACCTCCTCGCCATTGCCAATGAAGCAGGTGTAGATTTGGATTTGAAGGTGTTCAATGAAATTTCCGCAAAAGTTCCTAATCTGTGCCATCTGGCACCGGCTGGTGATACTTATATCGTTGACTTGCAGCAGGCAGGCGGCATTCCTTCGGTGCAGGCAGAATTGTCTAAAAAAGGAATGTTGGATTTGAATTGCATGACAGTAACTGGTCATACATTGGGCGAAAATATTGCAGGCGCTTATAACCGCAATCCTGAAATCATCCGCCCTGTGGAAACGCCTTACAGCGAAACAGGCGGTATTGCCATCTTGTGGGGCAACATCGCCAAAGAAGGCTGTGTTGTCAAACGCAGTGCCGTAGCGGAAGAAATGCTGTGTCATACAGGCCCCGCAAGAGTATTCGATGACGAAAGTTTTGCCATCGAAGCCATTTATAACGGTGAAATCAAAGCAGGAGATGTTGTGGTTATCCGTTATGAAGGACCAAAAGGCGGTCCCGGCATGCGTGAAATGCTGAATCCTACCAGTGCATTGGCAGGCATGAAGCTGGATAAATCTGTTGCACTCATCACAGACGGCAGATTCTCCGGTGCAAGCCGTGGCGCATCCATCGGTCATGTGTGTCCAGAAGCGGCGGCAGGCGGCGAAATCGGTTTACTGAAAGATGGTGATTTGATTGAAATCGACATCCCGAACGCATCCATCAATGTGAAACTGACAGATGAAGAACTGGAAGAAAGAAGAAAAGCTTATGTAGCACCTGCGCCGAAAGTAACCAGCGGATGGCTGGCAAGATACGGCAGAATCGTTTCTGCGGCAAGCAAAGGCGCTGTTATGAAATAATCGAAATAAAAAAGAAAAAGGGAAACATCTCTGAATGTTTCCCTTTTATTTTGTGTCGTTAAATTCCCGCTTTTTGCAGTTCGATAAAATGTTTTGCAGTTCGAGGACTTCTGCCATTACAACGGATAGCAAAGGCTTCGGCTTTTATGCAGAGTTCTTCTTCGTCCATAGATACGCCGTATTGTTTTGCCAGATGTTTTACGATAGACAAATAATCGTCTTTCCCCGGTTTCTGGAATGTAATGGTCAGACCAAAACGCGCCGCCAGGCTCATGGTTTCCTGAAGAGTGTCGTTCAAGTAAAGTTCATCGCCTTGCCGTTCCGTCATGGTTTCTTTCACTAGATGTCGACGATTGCTGGTGGCATAAATGAGCACGTTTTTGCCGCAGGAGGCGACACCGCCTTCCAGTATGGCTTTCAGTGCCGCAAAGTTATCATCATTGCTGGAAAAACTCAGGTCATCAATGAAAATGATGAATTTCAGAGGATTGTCAGCCAGTTCATCCAAGATATCAGGAAGTTCATAAAGCTCGTTTTTCTTTACTTCCAGAAGCCGTAAGCCCTGTTTTCGCAGGGAATTGGCAATGGCTTTCACCGTGGTGCTTTTGCCTGTGCCCGCGTCGCCATAAAGCAGTACATTGGAGGCAGTTCCACCTTCTAAAAAGACCTGTGTATTGCGCAGTACCTGATTTCTTTCCCGTTCGTAACCAGTCAGGTCTTCCAGTGTCTGCATGTCGGGATGCTTCACAGGATGGATGGTACCATGGCGGAACAGGAACGTGTGATATTGCGCGTATATGCCATAGCCTGTATAAGGCAGGGCGTCCAGATGTTTACGGTAATCTGTGTGGAAATTCAGCTGAGATGTTTCCCAACGAGGGAGGGCATGGAGAAATCCTGCTTCCCGTAAAGGTTTTTCCATTTCTTCTGCTGTCAGAAGGGATAAATTCTGGAGGATTTCCAGTTCTTCGTCCAGCTGCTGTTCCAGAAAAGGAGAAAAATCTTTTTTTCTGGCTTTGGCTTTCAGATAATCTGTTTCTGTGCGGAAAAGCAGTCCATAGAGGCAGTGGGAAAAATTGCCCGAAATTTCCATTTCATTTTCGGCATAACAACGATAAATTTCAGATGTAAAGTCACAATATGCCGAAACAGCAGCGGATAGAGAAGAAGCCTCTCTTTTCGCCAGAGAAAGCAAGGATTCCATCATTGTGGAAAATGACTGGAGCAATGGTTCCCGCAGCAAAGGGCGCAGGATGGTTAGGGTTTGTAATCTCTCATAAAGTTCTTTTGTATGTGGTTCCATATCGCACATCCTTTGTATAAAAATAAGTACAATTTGTAATGGGCTTAGTATAGCATGTTTTGTATGGGATTGCAAACAAAAAAAGTGCGGAAAATACAGGACAGTAGAGTCGTATTTTTTATGTGCTTTTCAAAACAATGTTGCAAAAGCAACTTGAGAAACTGTAAAAATGAGAGTAAAATAATGACAAAATCATTAAAATTTTGAATGAAAAGGATGGGATGAAAAATGAAAAGAGCAATTTCATTATTGCTTGCGGCAGTGCTGGGCGTTTCTTTGCTGGCTGGCTGCGGCACAAAAGAAGCAGACCCTGTTGCAGTAAATGTAGGTGCCATGAAAGGCCCCACAGCTATGGGTATGGTAAAAATGATGGAAGATGATGAGAGCGGAGCCACGGCTCCCAATGATTATAACTTTTCTTTGTTGGCTTCTCCTGATGAAGTGACCCCCATGCTGGTGAAAGGAGAATTGGATATTGCGGCACTGCCTGCGAATCTGGCAGCGGTGCTCTATCAGAATATGGAACAGAATCTAAGTGTGTTGGCAGTCAATACACTGGGTGTCATTTATATTGTGGAAGATGGGGATACGGTACAGTCTGTGGCTGATTTGAAAGGGAAAACCATCTATGCTTCTGGGAAAGGTTCTACACCGGAATACGGTTTGAATTATGTTTTGGAAGAAAACGGCATCAATCCAGAAACAGATGTGAATATCGAATGGAAAACAGAACACGCGGAATGCGTAGCGGCACTGGCTGCGAACCCTTCTGCCATTGCTATGCTGCCGCAGCCCTTTGTAACAACAGCACAGATGCAGAATGAAAACCTGCGGATCGCATTGGATTTGAGCGCGGAATGGGATGCGCTGCAGGAAGGAAAAGAAAATCCCAGCGGTATGATCACAGGTGTGGTTGTGGTACGGAATGATTTCCTGAAAGAAAATCCTGAAGCAGTGGAATTGTTTATGGAACAGTATGCGTCTTCTGTGGACTATGTGAATGCCAATACAGCGGAAGCGGCTGCGCTCATTGAAAAATATGACATTCTGAAAGCGGCTGTGGCGGAAAAAGCACTGCCTTACTGCAATATTGTCTGCATCACAGGTGATGAAATGCAGGATAAACTGGGAGGCTATCTGGAAGAACTTTATGCGCAGAATCCCAAAGCAGTAGGCGGCGCGTTGCCCGAAGAAGGCTTCTACTACCATGGCGCGTAAGGGTTCTATGAAAATATGGGCGATTCTCTTTTGGCTGGTGGTCTGGCAATTGGGAAGCATGTGTCTGGGGCAGGAGATACTTTTGGTATCTCCTGTTGCTGTAGGTGTGCGTCTTTTGACCCTTTTGCCTGATCCATCTTTCTGGGGGAGCATCGCTTTTTCGGCATGCAGAATTTTAGGTGGTTTTGTGTTGGCGGCTCTGTTGGGAATATTGACGGCAGTGGGAGCGGCAAGATTCAACAGATTTCGGGAATTGATGGCGCCGTTGGTCTCGGTCATCAAGACAACGCCTGTGGCATCCTTTGTGATACTGGCGCTGTTTTGGCTGTCCTCTCGAAGTCTGTCCGTGTTCATTTCTTTCCTGATGGTGTTTCCCATTGTGTATACCAATATTTTGCAGGGAATATCTGAAACAGACAGCCAGCTTTTGGAAATGGGGCAGGTATTTGGTCTGTCTATGAAAAAGAAGATTCGGTATATTTACTTTCCGCAGGTGTTTCCTTATCTTCGGTCTGCTTTTGCTGTAGGACTTGGACTTTGTTGGAAAGCTGGTACGGCGGCAGAAGTCATTGGGATTCCTGACGGTTCCATTGGGGAAAGATTGCAGGAAGCAAAAATTTATTTGCAGATGCCGGACTTGTTTGCCTGGACAGTGACCATTATTATAGTAAGCTTATTTATTGAAAAAATCATATTGTGGCTGTTGGATGCCATTGACCGCAAGAATAGGGGGCTTGGAAAAACATGATCGAAATAAAACATATTACAAAAAAATATGATGATTATACTGTTTTTTCTGATTTCTCCATGGAAATTCAAGAAGGTGAAGTTCTGTGCCTTATGGGAAAATCCGGCAGGGGAAAAACCACTTTGCTGCGGATGCTTATGGGATTGGAACAGCCAGATACAGGCAGTATCACTGGTTTGACCGATAAGAGGATCAGTGTGGTTTTCCAAGAGGACAGATTGCTGCCGGGTTTTACTGTACGCCAGAATTTGTATAGTGTCTGTGATGATGCTTTGCAGCAGGAGCGTATGATGGGGATATTGACCGCTCTTGGGCTGGATGCGTGGATAGACAGGGAGGTATCTGTCCTCAGTGGCGGCATGCAGCGGCGTGTAGCAATTTGCCGGGCGTTGCTGGTTCCTTATGACTTGTTGATATTGGATGAGCCTTTTCGTGGATTGGATGATAAAACAAAAGAAATTACCCTAAAATTGGTATTGGAAGAAAAGAAGGGGCGTACCATTTTGCTCTCTACGCATGATGCCAAAGAGTGCGAAAGGATGGGTGGAAAAATACTGAATTTAGATGAGATTTTGATGTGAAAATTTGGAAGATTTTACCTTTAATCTTCTGGGGAATTGCTTGCATGCGAACAAATTTTATGTTAAAATGAGTGGCAGAGAGAGAAAAAATGGAATGTGTGTATAAAAATGTCACTCGGAAAATGAAGTGTCTCTTTTATGACGAATACAAATGTATACAGTGTGCTATGTCGAATTTGCTCCAATGAGATTGGAAAGAAATTTTGAAAAGAGGTAACGCAGTATGATTAAGAATTTTGAAAGCAATGTACAGTACATTAAATACTTGGTAAATAAGGAAGTGGCAAAACGATTTTTCCTAGGAAATTTGGATAATTCCATTGATTCCGTCAGAGAAATCGCTGAGGAAATCATTCCTGGACCAAAGGCTCTGTTTCGCTGCTGTATTTATAAAGAACGTCATATCATTGAAGATCGTGTGCGTTTGGCAATGGAACCGACCAAAGACAATCGTGTCATCAACGTGCTGGATTCCGCATGTGATGAATGTCCCATTGACCGCTTCGTTGTAACAGAAGCTTGCCGCGGATGTCTGGGACACAAATGTCAGGAAGTATGTCCCAGAGGCGCTATCACCATCGTCAACCATCGTTCTTATATCAATCAGGAACTTTGTATTGAATGCGGTCGCTGCAAGCAGGTTTGTCCTTTCAATGCCATCAGTGAAGTAAAACGTCCATGTATCCGTTCTTGCTCTGTAGGCGCGGTGAAAATGGATGAAAACAGGAAAGCAGTCATTGATCATGAAAAATGTATTTCCTGCGGCGCTTGTATTTATCAGTGCCCCTTTGGTGCCATTGTGGATAAATCCTTTGTGGTGGATGTACTGAATCTGTTGAAAAATTCCTGGAACAACACAAGCTATCATGTATATGCTGTTGTTGCGCCGGCTGTGTCCAGCCAGTTTACAGGCGTAAAGACAGAACAGGTTTATGCTGGTATCAAAGAACTTGGTTTCTATGATGTGGTAGAGGCGGCTATTGGCGCGGATATGGTATCTGCATTTGAGGCAAAGGAATTGGCAGAAACCGTAGAGGAAAAGGGATGGAAAACATCTTCCTGCTGCCCGGCTTTCGTGGATTATGTAGAAAAGAATTATCCGCAGTTTGTAGATCATATTTCTACAGCTGTTTCTCCTATGATTGCCACAGCACGTGCCATTAAAGCGAAAGACAAGAAAGCCCGTGTGGTATTTATCGGACCTTGCACAGCGAAAAAAGTAGAGATGAAGCGGGAATCTCTGAAAGACGCCGTAGATATCGTAATTACTTTTGAGGAATTGCAGGCAATTTTTGACGCAAGAGAAGTTGATCTGGTCAATATGGAACCCAGAATGGCAGGGGAAGCGTCTTCTTTCGGTCGTAATTTCGCAAGAACCGGTGGTGTAACAGAAAGTGTTGCGCACACATTGGAACTGAGCGGATTGGATTTGGACGTAAAAGCGGTGCGCTGCAATGGCATTGATGAATGTATCAAAGCCATGAAGATGGCATCTTTCGGTAAATTGGACGCGAATTTTATTGAAGGTATGGCATGTAAGCATGGCTGTACTGGCGGAGCCGCTTCTTTGCTACATGACGCAAAAGGCATTGAAATGATCAATCGTTATGGCAAAGAATCCAAAACAGATAATCCATTGGATGTTTTGGAGAAATATCCCATTGATAATATCAATATGGAACGCTTTAACCACGAAGCATAAAAATCAGAAAGCCCTTACGGTTGGGGGCATCTTCATAAGAAAACAAAGAAAGCCGAAATCCTTATCATATAAAGGATTTCGGCTTTCTTGCTTTATGAAAATTTTTATTTGATATGTTTTCTTCTAAAGACAGCTGCCGCAACTTCCCTTAAGAAATCAAGGACAAGAAAAATCAATGTTTTCTTAAGAGAAAGTTGCTTTCACGTAAGGGTTTTTTTAAGATTTGTTTTGATTGCGCAGATGCATGTAAACGGTATTTTTAGAAATGCCCAAATGATTTGCGATGGTAATAACAGAATCTTTTAAGTTAAAGATGCCTTTTTGAGAAAGCAGATAAATGATCTCTTTATTTTTATTGGAAGAAGTGATGGTAGGGTTTGCGTAAACGGTTTTTTTGGCGTTTTCCAATGCATCCAGCATCAGTTCTTCTGTATTTTCCACAAAAGTTTCGGATATGTTTTCGTGGTCTGAATGTGACTGCGGATAGAAGGACTGCATAAAGGAAAGCAGAGAAATATTCAGATAAAAATTGATGCAGAACAGACCGATGATACGATTGTTCTCTCCCAAAATAGCAGCGGTGAATGCTTTGAATGTTTCTCCTCGTTTGTTTTTCGCAAAATAATTGATATGGCGTAAAGTGGGGTCTGCCAGCATCTGATTCAAAAAGGAGAGGGTCAATTCCGAAATAGGAGCGCCTGCCTGACGTCCAGAATGATACCCATTGACAATCATCATAACCGAGGCATCCAGCCGTTCCAGATTATGAATGATAACTTCGCAGTTTTCTCCCCAAAACTCTGCCATGCCTGTTGCGACAGTGCAGTAAGAGTTGAGAATACGGCGGTCTTCTGTTGTAAGTGTGATATTATAGTGCTCCATATGATGATTCCCTCCATTTGTAGTATTTTCAGTATACTTGGTTTTGAGGGCTATTTCAATAGAAGAACCATATTTTGTCTGATGGAAAAAACAAAAAAGCCTTTGTCAAAAGACAAAGGCTTTTTTCATGAGTCACTCGGGACTCGAACCCGAGACACCTGGATTAAAAGTCCAGTGCTCTACCAACTGAGCTAGTGAC
Source organism: Clostridia bacterium (assembly GCA_022786605.1). Taxonomy (GTDB): domain Bacteria; phylum Bacillota; class Clostridia; order Lachnospirales; family Anaerotignaceae; genus Anaerotignum. The sequence continues at coordinate 50,262 of JALFWW010000015.1, forward strand.
CCGCACCAACGAAAATAAGTATACATGGAAGGGGGGATTTTGTCAATGAAAAATTTTGTATTTCTTTTCAAACAAGAAAGGTGGTCAAAGCAGATGTGCCTTAAGAAAACATTATTTTTCCTTTTCCCTGATTTCTTAAAGGGAACTGTAACGGCTGTATTTAGAAGAAAACATACCTGATCAAATTCCGGTGAAAATAAGAAAGCCGGAATCCTTTGTACTGCAAGGATTTCAGCTTTCTTTGTTTTCTAATAAAGGGTCCTGAACGGATGACTGCTTTTTTGCTGTTTCAAATGATTTTTATCTCTTTTCAGGAACGATTTCCAGCCAGTAGTTATCGGGGTCGTTAATGAAATAAATACCCATTTCAGGATTTTCAAAACAGATGCAGCCCATTTCTTTATGTTTTTCATGAGCAGCTTCGTAATCCGCAACGGTGAAAGCCAGATGGAATTCGTTTTCGCCAAGGTTATAAGGTTTTTTTCTGTCGCGCAGCCATGTCAGTTCCAGCTGAAAATCTGTGATGCCGTCGCCCAGATAAACCAGTTTCCAGCTGCCGTCAGGAGCTTCTTTCCGGCGTACTTCTTTCAGACCCAATGCGGCTTCATAGAAAGCCATACTTTTTTCCAGATCCAGAACATTGTAATTATAGTGATTGAATACAAATTTCATGGTTTGCCTCCTTTGTATCAGTGATGGTCATGATGGTGGTCATGTCCGCAGCCACAGTCGTGATCATGGTGATGGTGGTCGTGGTGGTCATGTCCACAACCACAATCATGTTCATGATGGTGTTCATGTGCATGATCTGTCAGGGATTGATACTGGTTATCCTGGAATACCATACCCACTTTGTCTACGATCAGCGCTTTCTGTTCCAGAGAAGAAGCGGAGTCAATGGCGTTTGTGACCATTTCCATGACTTCAGATACACTGTAAACAGGAGGCAGTGCGCCCATCAAAGTCTGCATAGCGATCTTTCTGGTCTGTACAGGCAGTGTTTCCAGAGAACTGCGTGTTTTCTGGATAAAGTCAGCAAAGAGCGCTTTCTTTTCTTCTTCTGTAGCCGCAGGCAGATCTTCTGGCAGATGGAACTGGAACAATTCGTCATTGAGATCACCGAAGAAACATTCCCGAATGAAATCTTCTGTCATGAGGACTTTCTGGGTATCTTCCGTGAAGTTTGCAAATGTATCCACTTTCTGCAGCAGTTCGTATTCTTCTTTGCCAATGGCATTTGCTTTGTCGATGACAGGTTCTACAGCCTGTTCCAGCTGTTCGTTCAGTGTATCCAGATAAGCTTCCCGTTCGGTTTCGTCCAGTTCGCCTGTCAAAAATTCGCAAACGGTGTGGTACAGGTCGCTGTATGTCGCATTGCTTTCTGTCAGGTCTGTGAAGCTGTATGTGAGATAGAACAGCAGAATCAGAGAGTTCAGGTCGTGGAGGATACAGGAGAAATATTCTTCCACATCCTGCAGGCTTTCCAGAACCACTTTCAAATCTTCGTAAAGATTGCTCAGTTCTTCATCTTCCATTTTATGCGGCATGAGCATCCGTTTTTCGCCCAGCCATGTAGCAACTTCTCCGAAGTGTTTGCCATAGAGAGGATTGGTTTCGGGGCAGCAGAAGCCTTCAAAAGCACGCAGGGATTTTTCAATAAATTCTTTGCTTTCACCGGCAAAGGCTGCTTCCAGACTCTGTGTGATGGTGTCGTAATATTTATCACGTGCCATGTGCAAAGGCAGGCATTTCAAGATCTGACCCATGTAATTTTTCTGTTCCAGCAGGTTGTTGCCGCTTTCCATGAAAGCATGACAGTCCGCAAAGAACAAGGACCAGTCGATTTTTTCCACTTCGATGCCTTCTTCTTTGTATTTGCGCAGGGCAACCTGATCGCTGACCAGTGTGGAGTAAAGATTCCACTGGGAGAAGTAGCTGTATACGGTTTCATAGATGGATAACAGTTCTTCTTTTCTTGCCATACAGGCTTCCAAAGCCGCTGTACGGTCTTCCTGTTCGCCTTCCAGAATGTCTTCCAAGGACAGGAGATAGGAACGGATGTCTTTTTTGATAGCCAGCAAATCTTCATGTATGGTGTAAGGCAAAGGCGCATCGCCTTTTTCCACATCTTCCATGGCGCTCATGAGCATCAGCAGCAGACTGCCGACTGCCTGTTCATAAATATAATCTGCGGAAAGTTGTTTGATTTTTTCTTCCAAAGCTGTTGTCTGCAAAGGGCAGGACTCCTTTCTTTTCATATCGCATTTCATTATAAAGGAAACCGAATGAGAGTACAAGTCCGCATTTCCAAAGAAAGGGAAGAAAAAAGGGGAGACTTTGGTTCTATTCCACATTTTCATTCCATAAATTGTATTGTATGGATACGATTTTACAGGAGGGAAGAATATGGGAGCATATGATATTTATCGCGATATTGCGGAAAGGACAAATGGGGATATTTATATTGGTGTAGTTGGACCAGTACGCACAGGAAAATCCACATTCATCAAACGGTTTATGGACTTGTTGGTACTGCCTAATATCGAAAACAATTATATTCGGGAACGGGCAAAGGATGAATTGCCCCAGTCTGCTTCCGGCAGAACCATCATGACAACAGAGCCGAAATTTGTGCCCAATGAAGCAGTGGAAATTTCTCTGGGAGAAAATACAGATTTTCGGGTGCGTATGATCGACTGCGTAGGATATCTGGTACCGGAAGCGGAAGGGCATATGGATGGTGAAATGCCACGTATGGTACATACGCCATGGTCTGAGGAACCTATGCCTTTTGTGGAGGCGGCAGAAGCGGGAACAAAAAAAGTTATCACCGACCATTCTACCGTAGGCATTGTGGTAACCACAGACGGCACTGTGACGGAATTAGATCGGGAAAATTATCTGGAAGCGGAAGCCCGTGTCATCAAGGAATTACAGGCAATGGGAAAACCCTTTGTGGTACTGCTGAATACAGCTATGCCTTATGGAGAAGAAGCCCGCAGCCTGCGGGAAGAAATGGAAGAGCAGTATGGTGTGCCGGTGCTGGCAGTGAATGTGGCGCAACTGAAAGCAGAAGATATTCGTAATATTCTGGAAAAAATTCTCTATCGTTTCCCCTTGAAAGAACTGCGTTTTTATTGCCCCGGATGGGTGGAAACCCTGGAGGATGACCATTGGCTGAAACAGGAAATGATCGAAGCACTGAAAAAACTCATGACACAGACAGACCGTCTGGAAGATGTGGAGCCGGCATTGACAGGGCTGTCTGAAGCGGAGCATCTGAAAAATGCCCATACAGAGCATATGCTGCCGGGAGAAGGTGCGGCAGATATTGGACTGAATTTTTGTGATGGATTGTTTTACGAAATCCTCAGTGAAACGGTGGATTTGCCCATTGAAAATGATTATTCGCTGGTGGAAACCATCAAACTCCTTTCTCAGGTGAAAAAGGAATATGATAAGATTTCCGGTGCTTTGGGGGATGTGCGGCGGAAAGGTTATGGCGTGGTGACACCTGCGTTTGAGGAGATCACGCTGGAAAAACCGGAAGTATTCAAACAGGGCAACCGTTATGGCATCAAACTTCGTGCCAAAGGGGAATCCATTCACATGATCAAAGCCGATGTGGAAACGGAGGTTTCTCCCATCATTGGCAATGAGGAACAGTCCCACGAATTTATTGATAAACTCATTGCGGATTATGAATCAGAACCGGAAAAAATCTGGGATTTGAATATCTTTGGACGTACATTGAGCGCTATGGTCAATGACGGTATGCAGAATAAAATCTATCGTATGCCGGAAGATGCCCAGATGAAATTACAGGAAACCCTGCAAAAAATCGTCAATGAAGGCAGCGGCGGACTGATCTGCATTATTTTGTAAAAAAAGAAAGTCGAAAACTCTGGTGTTGTGCCGGAATTTTCGACTTTCTTTTTATGAAAATATAGGGATTAGTTTAAGCCTAAAACTGCCTGCATACCCAGACTTACCAGAGAGATGCAGATCCAGCAGCAGAGCCCCATAAAAATAGGTTTCCCCCCGGATTTTACCAGTTTCACAATGTCAGTGTTGAAACCGATAGCCATCATTGCCATGACGATAAAGAATTTGGATAATGTTTTCAAAGGATTGAAAACACTGCTGTCTACACCGCCCATGGTGCACAGAGTGGTGATGATGGAGGCAAGGACGAAAAAGAGAATGAAGAAGGGGAAAATCTTTTTCAATTCATAAGAACCGCCATAAGCCTCTGCTTTTTTGCTTCTGGCTTTATAAACGGCAAGAACCAGTGTAATGGGGATGATTGCCAGTGTACGGGTCAGTTTTACAATGGTTGCAATTTCCAATGTGTTTGCGCCAGGATGCATGCCATCCCATGTGGATGCGGCCGCAGTCACAGAGGAGGTGTCATTGACAGCAGTTCCCGCGAAAAGCCCGAAGCCTTCGTTTGTCATGCCTAATGCACTGCCCAGAGAGGGAAAGATCAGTGCTGCCAGTACATTGAACAGGAAGATAACGGAAATTGCCTGAGCGATTTCTTCGTCGTTGGCATCAATCACAGGGGCTGTTGCCGCAATGGCAGAACCGCCGCAGATGGAGGAACCAACGCCAATGAGGATAGAACTGTTTTCAGGTACATGTATCAAACGGTACAAAATATAAGATACAATCAGGGATGTGGCAATGGTAGAAACGATGATGGGCAAAGAAGTTGCGCCAACTCGTGCGATTTCAGACAAGTTCAGTCCGAAACCAAGAAGAATGACTGCGTATTGCAGAATCTTTTTGGATGTGTATTGAATGCCCTTCTGGAACACGCCTTTCTGACGGAAAATCTGTGTGAGGATCATCCCGAGAATGATGGCGAAAACGGGAGCGCCTATAACAGGAAGCTGATGTCCCAGCCACCAGCATGGCAGCGCAAGCAGAAAGCATAACAGTACACCGGGAATTTTTTCTTTTACTTGTAACATAATCGCAACTCCTTTAATGATTTTGGAAAATTCAACCAAGCATTTTGTTGTGATCAGTATAGCATAGAATTATAATAAAGAAAAATTATTAATATTTATTTAACGATAATTTTTGATTATTGATAAATAAAAAAGGCATTTTAAAATGCCTTTTTTGCAGCTGATTCGTTTGTTTTCACATACAGGTACGATAGATGTTACAAAGTTCTTCCAATAGTTGTTTCTGGCTGAAATCTTCCCGGCATACCAGATTGATTTCACGGAAAGTTTGGAAATTCTCAATGGGAATGACTTTCAAACGACCGTTTCGCTCTTCAGAAATACAGGTAGAATGGGCAATGACGGAAACACCCAGATTGGACTGTACCAAATCTTTAATGGTAGATACGCTGTCGATTTCTAAAATCACATGGAAATCTTTCAGACTTTCGCCGCAGCCTTCCAGATAGGTTTCAAACATGTGGCGGGTGCCTGCGCCCTGGGGACGAATGATGAGTCGCTCTTTTTTGACTTCTTCTAGAGAAACATTTTTCCGATCTGCGAAGGGATGATCTGGGGATACAATCAGACAAAGATAGTCTGTATCCAGCAATATGGAAGTCAGTCCTTTATCAGGAATATGCCCTTCCACAATGGCAATATCTACTTCGTAAGCTTTCAATTTGTTGGTGATATTTTGGATGGTATCGGTCAATATAGTGATTTTTGTGTCAGGATACTGGTTACAGTAGGTGGCGATGACACGGGGCACGATGTTTTCTTCCGCGGAAGGAGTGATGCCAATGACAAAACGATTGACACCGTTTCGGTATGCCTCAAAATCATTGAGCAGATTGGAGTAAAGGGCTTTTTCGCGACGGGCGTATTTTTCCAGAATCTTGCCTTCTGGTGTCAGTACCATGCCTTTTGTACCTTTCAAAAAAATTTTAATGCCATATTCCTGTTCCAATCCCCGTATATGCTGGCTTACTGCTGGCTGCGTCAAAGAAAGCATCTGCGCCGCTTTTGTATAGCTCTGTGCTTCGATCAGCGTCAGCAGTGTCGTCAATTTTGCGTCGATCATGAACCTCACCTACTTTCAAAAATTATTACAAAATTTTATATAATCACAATAGAATATAATTTGATTTTATCATGAAAAGCTGATATAATCAATACAATAAAGTGCAGGACTTTTGAAACGGGGTGAGAATATGCTCTGGGAATATATTTCTTTTGCTGTAGGAAGAGAAATGGAATTTGTATTGCGGCTTGTGATTTCCTGTATCTGCGGTGGTGTCGTTGGCTATGAACGCAGCCGCAGAAGAAAGGAAGCGGGGATTCGGACCCATATTCTGGTGGCGTTAGGGGCTTCTATGATGATGATCGTATCAAAGTATGCCTTTTTTGACGTTCTGGCTTATCGGGATATCACCGTTGACGCATCCAGAATTGCTGCGAATGTTATTACAGGGATTTCTTTTCTGGGGGCAGGCGTGATTTTTGTGCGTGGTGTGTCCATCCGTGGATTGACTACAGCCGCAGGTATTTGGACCACTGCTGGCGCGGGGCTTGCCATTGGGGGCGGATTATATGTAGTAGGCATTGCTACGACCATTCTAGTCCTTGCCATTCAAATCATTATGCATAATGTGCTGAAAAAATGGGATGGACCTGTTTATGAAACCATTTCTGTGACATTCCATGCGGAACTGGCAGATGGTTTGGATTTGGTTAAACGGGAACTTGCCATTCGAAAAATCATGATTCACAACATTCGTATGGAAAAACAGGAAGATCAGACCATCACAATAACCCTTCAGGTCAGCAGGGACAATGATGCCAACTGTGCGGAACTGGCAGAAATGTTATCGAAAAATCCGCAGGTAAAAAGTTTTAGCTTGTAAAAAAGGCGTTTTCAAAGCCGATTCCTTTTAAGAAAATATTGCTTTTTTCTTGATTTCACAAGGGGAACGGCGATGGCGATTTTCAGAAGAAAGTATACCAAATAAAATCATAGTAAAAATAAGAAAGCTGAAATCCTCTATATGACAAGGATTTCAGCTTTTTTTCTTGGGAAGATGTTCCTAAAAAATACCGTTTTTATGCTTAGGAAAGACCAGCTGCCGTTACTTTTTCCGCAAAGGAATTATCTACAAAATCTTCAAAAGGCACTCTGCTTTCCAGTTCGCCCCCTTGCTCCATGATATCCTGCAGGCGTTCATAGCTTTCTTGAGAGAAAGTGGGGTCTGTTTTCCAAGTGTCCTGTGCCTGATATCTCTCCAGAATGGATGTGAGTGTTTCCAGATCGGAATCGGGGAACTGGGGCAGGATGACTTCCGCGATTTCTGCCGCTGTATGGGTGTCTACCCACTGCTGTCCGCGATAGATGGCACGGGTGAAGGCTTCGATGACTTCTGGATTTTCCTGCATGTAAGCGTCGTTTGCCATGTATACGGTGTAAGGGATTTCACCGCAGGCAGCCCCCAGAGAAGCAACGATATACCCAGCGCCGCTGTTTTGCAGGGCTGTTGCAGTAGGTTCAAATTCAACAGTGTAGTCACCAATGCCGCCGGTAAATGCTCCTGCGGTGGAAGTGAAGTCAATATTATTGACAATTTCCACATCGGTGAAAGGTTCCATACCGTTCTGACGCAGTGCATATTCCAGCACCAGCTCCGGCATGCCGCCTAATCTGCCACCAATGACATCGCTTCCTTCCAGATCAGTCCATTGGAAGTCAGGTGAAGGTGTGCGGGATACCAAAAAATTCCCGGCTTTTTGTGTCAGCTGGGCAAAGGCTTTTGGGTATGCTTCTTTGCCTTCGTTATAGACATACAGTCCGGCTTCGGTACCCAAAAGGGCAATGTCCGCCGAATCGGAGAGCAGGGCGGTCATGGATTTATCTGCGCCGTTGCCAACAGAAACAGTCACATCCAGACCTTCTTCTTCAAAAAAGCCAAGCTCCTGCGCTACATATTGGGGTGCGTAAAATACGGAATGTACCACCTCATTAAGTCGTACGGGTGTTAAATCTGCGGATGCGTCCTGTTGGCTGCACCCGGCGGCACAGCACATAGTCAGTGCAGCCGCTGTTAGGATTGCCATTTGTTTTTTCATGTTTTTCCCCCTGAAACATTCTGTTTTTATAGCTTATGCCTATGAAAGAAAAATGTAAGTTGTCTTTTGATCTTTTTTTGTAAAAATTTTTTTCGGAGTTTGTCATACTTTTCTTTGCTTTTTGGTGTATAATAAATTTTACTATGGAGGTTTCTGGGCATTTACTGGAAATCCGAAGAAATAAGGAGGTCAATATGGCTGAAAAGATCATGCTCATTGACGGCAACAGTATCATAAACCGTGCATTTTACGGAGTTCCTCTGCTGACAAACGCAGAAGGACGCTATACCAATGCGGTTTATGGTTTTTTCAATATTTTATTCAAATTGTTAGACGAAGATCAGCCGGATTATCTGGCGGTGGCATTTGATCTGCATGCCCCCACATTCCGGCATAAGACTTTTGATGGATATAAGGGTACCCGAAAGGGGATGCCGGAGGAACTGCGGGAGCAGATGCCTTTGCTGAAAGAAGTCCTCACTGCTATGCAGATTCCCATCTACGAACAGGAAGGCTATGAAGCCGATGACATTCTGGGCAGCCTTTCCAAAAAGGCGGAGGATGCGGGGCTGATTCCTGTGGTGGTTTCTGGTGACAGGGACTTGTTGCAGATTGCGGGAGAAACTCTGAAAGTGCGGATTCCCAAAACAAAAGGCGGACGCACAGAAACAGAAGATTATTACGCAAAAGATGTTATGGAAAAATATGGCGTAACACCCTTGGAATTTATCGACGTGAAAGCCCTTATGGGGGATGCTTCCGATAATATTCCCGGTGTGCCCAGCATTGGTGAAAAAACTGCTGTGAAGATCATCCAGCAGTACCACGACATCGAGAATGCCATTGCTCACGCGGCAGAAATCAAGCCCAAAAAGGCTTCAGAAAATCTGACAGAGTTCCAGGAACAGGCAAGACTGAGCAAGTTCTTGGCGACCATCATTCGGGATATGCCTTTGGAACTGGATTTTTCCAAAATGACAACAACAGATATTTTTACACCGGAAGCTTATGAACTCATGAAGCGTCTGGAATTCAAAAGCATGTTTTCCCGTTTTGAGCAGAAAACTACCCAGACAGAAGCCGTGGAAACAGCTTTTGCCCATATCACAACAGCGGCAGAAGCGAAAAACTTCTTTGAAAATCTGGAACAGAAAGAAACAGCCTATATCCTGCTGGTAGATGATGGTGCATGGAAAGGTATGTCTGTTTGTCAGAAAGCGGGAGAAGGTGTTTTTCTGGAAATCACGGAAGAACTGCCTCCCCAGACTTTGGCAGATTGCGCCAAAGATTTCTTTACTACAAAAGATATGGTAAAAATCGGTCACGACGTAAAACGGGATATCCATACAGTGGCTCCTTTTGGTGTGGAAGAAATTCATGCTTCTTTCGATACAGCATTAGCGGCTTATCTGCTGAATCCTACAGGCAATTCCTATGAGTACGACGATTTGGCAAGGGATTTTCTGGAGGAAGTGTATCCCTCCGCAGAGGAAGTGCTGGGGAAAGGCAGAAGCAAACAACCTTTGGAAAGCCTGCCGGAAGGAGAACGTGTTGCTTTTGCCGCAAGACAGGCGGAAGTTGCTTTCCGCAGCAAACAGGTCATGGCAGAAAAAATCAAGGAAAATAAACAGGAAGAACTGTTTTACGAAGTAGAAATGCCCCTGTTGTATGTGCTGGCGGATATGGAACGCTGGGGCATGAAAGTAGACCGTCAGGCGCTTTTAGCTTATCAGAAACGGCTTGGCGAAAGCATCGAAACCATTACGAAGGAAATTTATGAACTTTCCGGCGAAGAATTCAATTTGAATTCTCCCAAACAGCTGGGCGTGGTTCTTTTTGAAAAAATGGGTCTGAAAGGCGGCAAAAAAACAAAAACCGGTTATTCCACTGCGGCAGATGTACTGGAAAAGCTGAAAAATGAAGCGCCTATTGTGGAAAAAATACTCTATTACAGACAGCTGGCAAAACTGAAAAGCACTTATGCCGATGGTCTGCTGGCAGTGATGGATGATAAGACAGATAAGATTTATTCCACTTTTAACCAGACAATCACAGCTACAGGACGTATCAGCTCCACAGAACCTAATCTGCAGAACATTCCTGTGCGTCTGGAACTGGGTCGGGAACTGCGTCGGGTATTTGTGCCCACTTCTGAGGAATTTTGCTTCTTAGATGCGGACTATTCACAGATTGAACTACGTGTATTGGCACATATCGCAGGGGATGAAACCCTTATTGATGCTTTCCGTCATCAACAGGATATCCATCGCCTGACAGCTTCTCAGGTGTTCCATGTGCCTTTTGACGAAGTGACACCGCTCCAGAGAAGCAACGCGAAGGCGGTAAACTTTGGTATTGTTTACGGTATTGGCTCTTTCAGCCTGAGTCAGGATTTGGGTATCACCCGAAAAGAAGCGGAACAGTATATTGCGGCATACTTTACCAAGTATCCAAAAATCAAAGAATATCAGGAACGAATGATCAAAGAAGCTACAGAGCAGGGATATGTTTCTACCATATTCCATCGCAGACGCGCCATGCCGGAACTCCAGAGCGGCAACTTTGTACAGCGTTCCTTTGGGGAAAGAGTGGCAATGAATATGCCTATTCAGGGCAGTGCCGCTGACATTATCAAAATCGCTATGGTGAAAGTTCATCGTGCTCTGAAAGAAGGGGGATTCCGCTCCCGTCTGATTTTGCAGGTGCACGACGAACTGCTCATCGAAACAGCTTTGGAAGAAAAAGAAGCTGTGGCAAAAATTCTGAAAGAAAATATGGAGCAGGCAGTGGCTTTGGCTGTGCCTTTGGACGTAGATGTCCATGAGGGACAGAACTGGCTGGATGCCAAATAAAAAAGAGGGATAGAACATGAAAGTCATTGGACTCACTGGCGGTACTGGCAGCGGCAAAAGCGTTGTCAGCCGCTTTTTGAAAGAAATGGGTGCCGTGATTGTAGACGCGGATTTGGTGAGCCGCCAGATCGTTGAGGTAGGCAAGCCTGCCTATGCGGAAATTGTGGCATATTTCGGCAAAGATATTTTGCAGGAAGATGGAACCATTTTCCGGAAAAAGCTGGGAGAAATCGTTTTTCATGATGAAGAAAAACTAGCGTTTCTCAACCGCTGCACCCATACATATATTGTGGCAGAAATGAAAGCCCAGATTGAACAGGCAAAGGCGGAAGGAACTGCTTCCTGCGTCGTATTGGATGCGCCGCTTCTGTTTGAAGTTGGGCTGGAGAAATTCTGCGATGCCGTCTGGGTAGTTTATGCCGATGCGGAAGTCCGTGCTCAAAGAGTTATGGCACGGGATGGTGTCAGTCATGAACTTGCCATGGCACGCATTGCTAACCAGAAATCTTGGGAGGAATATAAGGCATTGTCCCATGTTGTTTTGGACAACAGCGGCGATCTTGCCCATTTGCAGGAACAGCTGGCTCTGGCATGGAAAACATTACAAGAATAAACAGGTGAAGAAAACATGATACGATTTTTGAAAAAATTGCTGTCGCTGGTGTTTTTTCTCTGCGTTGTGGCAGCAATTGGATATTTTGTGGTGGTTCCGCGGTTTGTGCCGTTGGAATATGAGGAATATGTGGAAAAATACGCATCACAGTATCAGGTAGAGCCTTCCTTGGTGTATGCTGTGATATTCTGTGAAAGCGGTTATGATCCGCAGGCAGTGTCTCACGCGGGAAGCAAAGGTCTGATGCAGATCAGCGATGATACAGCTGTGTGGGCGGCAAAGCAGATTGATGGTCTGGATGAAAACAATTTACAGATCATGGACCCGGATGAAAATATACAGATTGGCTGCTGGTATCTGCATTGGCTATTGGAGAAATTTGATGGCAATACGCAGACTTCTCTGGCGGCATATAACGCTGGGCACAACAAAGTTGCCCAATGGCTGGCAGATGAGGAAAAAAGCGCAGATGGTTTGACACTGGAGGAAATCCCCTATGCGGAAACAGACCAGTATGTGAAGAAAGTGACACTGATGCAGCAGGTGTACCAGTGGCGTTATGGTGTGTAAGGAGGAAAATGCCATGAAAAAGAGAATATGGGCTTTGGCATTGACGGCTGTTTTCCTTTTGACAGCCTGCGGCAGTGGAGAAACCGCAACAGGGGAATATTCGGTTACTGCTGGGGAAGATGCCCAAACAACGGCGGCAAATGGATTGACCCTTTCCATGCGTGTGCCGGAAACATTGAATCCTCTGCGAAATCGAGATGAATCTGTAGACCGCATTTTAAAATTGATGTTTCTGCCCCTCATTGGACAGGGGGAAAACGGAAAACCGGAAGGCGGCGTTGCTGAAAGCTGGACATTGTCCGCAGACGGCATGAGTCTGGCGGTTTCACTGAAACAAAATATCAAATGGACAGACGGTACTAGTTTGACTGCTGATGATGTGGTGTTTTCTTTTGATACCATTGCCGGTTCGGAAGAGGACGCTGTTTATAAAAATGTGACCAATTATGTGGCTTCCTGTACCAAAACAGGCACATACAGTGTTAATATCAATTTTCATGAACCTTTCAGCAATAATATTTCCGCGCTGTATTTTCCCATCATTCCGGCTGCCCATTATCGAGGGCAGACAGAAATGGACAGCCCTGCCAATATGAATCCCGTGGGAAATGGTCCTTACCGTATGGAAAGTTATACAATGGCATCTTCTATGGTTCTGGTGCCTAATGAAAGCTACAGCGGCACTGTGCCGAATATTGCCAATATCACAGTGAAAATCACAGGCAGTGCGGATACAGATGATTATTCCTTCAGCCAAGGCATTCTGGATACGATGGTAACTGACGCAACGTCTGCCGGCAGATATCTGGCTGCCGATGATAAAATGAAAGGAACCGCTTTTGATTCTGGTGTTTATGATTTTATCGGTTTTAATTTTGGCAGAGACCTGTTTCAGGATAAAAATCTGCGGCAGGCAGTGGCATATGTGGTGCCCAAAGATTATATTTTTGAGAGTGTGTATTTGAAATACGCGAAAATGAGCAATACCCCTGTAAGCCCATCCTCCTGGCTGTATGAGGAAAATGTGGCGCCTTATAATTATGATGCGTCTATGGCGTCTACGCTTTTGAAAAACGCAGGATGGGCAGATACAAACAATGACGGTGTGCTGGAAAAAGAAAAGGAAAACGGCACAAAAGAGGAACTGCGCATCACCATGCTGGTCAATAAGGAAAATACGGCACGGAATCAGATTGCCAGCCGTATGGAAGAAGAACTGGAAGCCATTGGTTTTGAAGTGACCATTGATGCTCAGCCTTACGATGTTTACAGTGAAAAATTCGCCTCTGGTGATTTTGACCTTGTGGTAGGCGGCTGGAAAATGTCAGAAGTGCTGAATCTGGCACCATTTTTTGTGACAGACGGCGATTATAACTATATTGGTTACTCCAATGAGGAAGTGGATCAACTGCTGCAGACAGCAAACAGCGCGGTTGGCGAAGGGCAGACATTGCTGGCATACAGCAATCTGCAAAAGAAACTGGCGGAAGAACTGCCTTATGTAAGCATTGCTTACAGACAGGATGTTTTGCTGACATCTTCTTATGTAGGCGGTGAAATCCATCCTACACGCATCAATGTGTTCGATGGCATTGAATATTGGACATTGCAGCAAAAAGGATGATAACAGGGGTGTGAGAGTATGTCGGAATTCCGAAGAAATCCTTTTACGGGAGAATGGACCCTTTATGCAGAAAACAGAAAAAACAGACCATACGAGTTCACCTGGTCAAAGCCAGAAAGAAAAAGCGGTGAAAAATGTCCTTTTTGCAGAGGTCATGAAAGCTGGACAACACCTGCTGTTTATCAGGATGGTGCCGACGGTGTCTGGAGTATTCGGGTATTTCCTAATATGTATCCAGCTGTCAGCGCCAGCAGTTTTTACAGCGAAAGAGAATCTTTTTATGAGCAGACCATTGGCACAGGACGCCATGAAGTCTTAGTGGATACGCCTACCCATGGAGAGACCATTGACGAGTTTTCGCTGAATCATATGCAGGAAGTGTTGATGGCTCTGCGCATGCGTTATGTCAGCATTCGAGCGGAAGAAAATACGGAATATGTTCAGATATTTAAAAACTGTGGTGCGGAAGCTGGCATGAGCATCCAACATTCCCATTGGCAGTTGGTAGGCGTGCCTATTGTGCCGGAACGTATCCGCAGAATGATGGATTTAGGCATGGGAAAAAGCTGTCGTTTCTGCGAAATGCTGCTCCATGAACAGGAACAGAAAAAGCGAATTGCCTATGAAAATGGAACATTTCTTGCCATCACGCCTTATGCGTCCCGTTATCCCTATGAAGTTTGGGTGATGCCAAAAGCACACAGAAAAGCCTTTGGGGAATTGACGGCGGAAGAAATGTCAGATCTGGCAGACATGCTGCATGTCCTGCTTCCAAAGGTTGCGAAGCTGCGGCAGGATGTGGGGTATAATCTCTGTTTGATGGATAGCCCGAAATTCGGGGATTTTCATTGGCATTTGCAGATTTTGCCTCGTATCGGTGGATTTGCGGGATTTGAAAACGCTACGGACTGCTTTATCAATACCGTTCGCCCGGAAGACGCGGCGGCGTATTATCGGGGCGATGAGGAAGAAACGGAGGTGTAGGTCGTGCCTTATTTTTCGTATGCAGGGAAAAAATGCTATTATGAGATGCATGGAGAAGGTATGCCTCTGCTTTTGCTCCATGGGAATACAGCTTCTTCTAAGATGTTTGCCGGTGCTGTGGAATATTTTGCAGATATGTTCCAAGTCATATTGATCGACTTTTTAGGGCATGGGAAAAGTGATCGACTGAAAAAATTTCCGGCAGATTTGTGGTATGAAGAAGGCAGACAGGTATCTGCGTTTTTAGAACAAAAACAAATATCAAAGGCGTTTGTCATTGGTTCCAGCGGTGGTGCCCAAGCAGCCATTAATGCCGCATTGGAAATGCCGGAGAGAATTTTGAAAATTGTGGCAGATAGTTTCGAAGGAGAAACGCCTCTGCCTGTATTTGTCGATTCTGTGAAAGCGGATCGAGAGTATGCAAAACAAAATAAGCAACTGCGCATGTTTTATGAGGCGATGCATGGTGCGGATTGGGAACATGTGGTGGATTGCGATACAGATGCTATCATTACCCATGGGAAAGAAATTGGGCAGTTCTTCCATAAGCCATTGAGCCATTTGCAGGCGGATATTCTGTTGACAGGAAGCAGAAAAGATGATTTGATTGGCTCAGTATCTCCTGATTTTTTAGAAGAAATTTACCAAAGAATGCTGGGGAAAATTGGGCATGGAGAAATGCTGCTTTTTCCTACAGGCGGGCATCCTGCCATGCTCACAAATTTACCTGCTTTTGCGGAAGCAGCAAAAAAGTTCTTTTTATATTGATGAAATAGGAACGGGAATCAGCTTGAACAAGCGATTCCTTTTTTTCTGCAAAAAAAATTTCTTTTCAGAATCCATTTTTTTCGTTATAATCGAACTGCAAAGAGAGGGGGATTTATTTTGAAAAAACATGCTTTTATTTTTGATATGGACGGTGTGCTCATCGACAGCCAGCCTGTCCATTATGACGCTGACTTGGAAACACTGGCGCATTTTGGTGTACAGCTGACACGGGCGGATGTGGAGCCTTTTGCGGGTACTACAAATCCTGTACGTTTTCCCATGTATCAGAAAGCGTTTCATGTGCAGGCAACACCGGAAGAAATGATGGCATATCGGGAAGGTGTTGTGCGCCGAATGTTCGTGGAAAGCAATGCCCATGCCATCAAAGGTACCAAAGAATTATTGGAAAACATCCACGCGGCAGGCTATCCTGTTGCGCTGGCATCTTCCACAGACCCGGATTTGATCCGTTGGATACTGAAAACCATTGGTCTGTTGCCCTATTTCGACAAAATCGTCAGTGGGGAAGAAGTGCCTAAGAGCAAACCGGAACCGGATGTTTTTCTGGAAGCAGCAAGACAGTTGGGAGCGGAGCCGGAAAACTGCTTTGTTATTGAGGATTCCACCAATGGCATCCGTGCCGCAAAAGCCGCAGGCATGTGGGTATTGGCATATCAGAACCCTACCAGCGGAAAACAGGATCTTTCTTTGGCAGATAAAGTGACAGATGATTTTACAAAGGTGAATGTGGATACATTTCCTGTGAAAGAGGAGGAGAAGGTATGAAAATAGAACAGGCAGCATTGTTTGGGGCGGGTTCCGTTGGGGGCAGCCTGCTGTGCAGACAGAGAGAAAATCTAGAAAAAATCAAGGTGATTGTTCATGGTGCCAGACGGGAACGAATGGAAAGAGAAGGACTGTTCGCCAGAGGAGAAACATTCTTCCCGAAGATTTGGGAAAAAGGCACTCATCCCGATCTGCTCATGGTAGGATTGAAAAATACGCAGCTGAAATCATCCATTGAAGAACTGCGGGATTATGTAGGTCCCAATACCATCCTGATGCCTTTGATGAATGGAATTTCCGCTTCTGAAGAATTGCGGGCAGCATTTCCGGAAAATATCGTTTTGACAGCGGTGGTCTATGTGGATGCCAGAAAAATCGGCAATGAGCTGTTTTGTGGAGAAACCTTCCTGATTCAGATTGGGGATGGGGAAGAAGCCGTATTGGACGCAGTGAAAGAAGCCCTGCTTTCTTGGGGCATTTCCTGCCAAATCTGCCAAGATATTACCAGACGTCAGTGGCGAAAATGGATGATGAATGTAGGTACCAACCAGGTTTCCGCTATTTTGGGAGCAAATTATGGGCAGTTCCAGCAAAAAGAGGCTGTGCGTAATATGGCACTGGCTGCCATGTCTGAAGTGGTTGCTGTTGCGGAAGCTGTGGGGGTGGACCTTCATCTGGCAGATGTGGCTGCTGCCGGTGAAAGTGTGAATAAATGGAGTCCAGAAGGAAAATGTTCCATGCTGCAGGATGTGGAGGCTCATCGTCTGACGGAAGTGGAATCTTTCTCCGGCAAACTTGTGGAACTGGGCAAAAAATATGGTGTGCCGACACCCATCAATGAAACATTGTATGGTTTGATTCGCGCCAAAGAAGCTATGTATTCTTAAAGAGAAAAGTCTTTCTTCATATTTTGGAGAAAGACTTTTTGTGTTATATGGAAACATTTTGAAGTTATTTTGCATCCATTTTACGGTTGATACTGTATAATCTGAGAAAGAACAGGAGGAACCAACAATGGATTTACGAGAAAGATTGAGAACGTACGGAGCGGGAAATGCCTATCCTTTTCATATGCCGGGACATAAACGGCAAAAGCAGGAGGGCAGCCTGTTTCCTTACAATAGGGATATTACAGAAATTGATGGTTTTGACAATCTCCATCATGCAGAGGGGATTTTGGCAGAAGCCATGGAACGAGCGGCGAAACTCTGGGGCAGCAGGAAAAGTTTTTTTCTGGTGAATGGGAGCAGTTCAGGTTTGCTGGCTGGCATTCGGGCTTTAACAAAGCGTAGTGATAAAGTTTTGATGGCGAGAGGATGCCATCGAGCGGTATACCATGCTGTGGAATTGTGTGGTCTGCATCCTGTTTATATGCAGGCGGAATGGTTGGAAGAAATGCAGATTTCCGGCAGCATCCAGCCAGAAACGGTGGAAAAACACTTGCAGGAGCATCCAGACTGTAAGCTGGTGATTCTTACAAGTCCTACTTATGAAGGTGTCGTCAGTGATGTTGCCGAAATTGCAAAAATTGCTCACCGGTATGGTGCGTATCTGCTGGTAGATGAAGCTCATGGTGCTCATTTAGGTTTTCATGAAGGATTTCCAGATACGGCAGTCCATTTGGGGGCTGATGTGGTGGTGCAGAGTTTGCATAAGACATTGCCTTGTCCAACCCAAACAGCTATTTTGCATGTCTGCACGGAACAGGTGGATGTGACAGAAGTGAGCAGACAGCTTTCTGTTTTCCAGACCAGCAGTCCGTCTTATGTATTTATGGCAGAAATGGATGGATGTATTTTTTTATTGGAACGAGAAAAAGAGTGGCTTTTTGAAGCTTATGAAAAAAGATTATCTTCTTTTTATGAAAAAATGGATCAACTGAAACATATCAGATTGTGTAAACCTCAATTTTCTCCTTTAGTGTTTGGTCATGATAAGGGAAAACTCCTCTTTTTTACAGGAAACTGTAATTTGTCAGGAGTGGAGCTTTCTGACATCCTGCGGGAAAAATATGAACTGGAGATGGAAATGTCCTTATCTCTGCATACATTGGCAATGACCAGTATTTTTGATACAGACGAAGGGATGGAGCGGCTGGCAAAAGCCATGTTAGAAATAGACAAAGAAGTACATCCCGCACAACAGCCTTTGGCGAAAGGGCAGATGGTGCTTCCACAGATGGTATGCGGTATGGAAGAAGCGTTGCAGGGAGAAACGACAGAAGTAACGCTGCAAGACAGTTTGGGAAAGATCGCGGCAGATTTTCTTTGGGCGTATCCACCGGGGATTCCTCTTATTGCGCCGGGAGAACGAATTTCGGAAGATGTATTGGCACAGGCTTTTTATATGCAGGAAAGGGGCGTTAATGTCCAGTGTGCTTTTGCAAAAGACGAAAAGATTCGCGTGTGTTTTTATGAATGATGTGACATTTTTTGGTTCAAACTTGAAACGAAGATTATTTTATGATAGAATACGAACAGGTATGTCTTAAAGGAAAAGACGTCCGTAAAAGCAAAGGGGTGATATACATGAAACACATTCAGACATTGAATACCCGTGATCTGGCTGCAAGTGTAAAACACGGCGGCTGTGGCGAATGCCAGACATCCTGTCAGTCTGCTTGCAAAACATCTTGTGGTGTTGCAAACCAGCAGTGCGAAAACAAATAAGAAGCGACAGGATAAGTCGCTGCCCGTTTTGGGCGGCGACTTTTTACGCATACTCCCGAAGATGGCTTCGGATCAAATAGTATATAAAATAGAAAGAGGATTTTTATGATTCATCAGTACAAGTTAAACGGTTACAACATCGTGCTGGACGTTTACAGTGGTTCCGTCCATGTTGTGGATGATGTGGCATATGACATCATCGGTATGTATGAAGGACATACAAAAGAAGAAATCACAAAGGCGATTCTGGAAAAATACGCAGATAATCCAGAAGTGACAGCCGAAGAAATTGCGGATATTCTGGAAGGGGTAGAAGAACTGAAAAAAACAGGCAAACTCTTTACAGAAGATATGTATGCGGATATCGCCGCAAATTTCAAAATGAAAAACAGCGATATCAAGGCTTTGTGTCTCCATGTAGCACATACCTGTAACCTGACATGTGATTACTGCTTCGCAAGTCAGGGCAAATATCAGGGGGAACGTGCCCTCATGAGTTTTGAAGTGGGCAAACAGGCTTTGGATTTCCTCATTGCAAATTCTGGCAGCAGAAGAAATCTGGAAGTGGACTTCTTCGGCGGCGAACCCCTCATGGACTGGGATGTGGTGAAACAGCTGGTAAATTATGCCCGCAGCGTGGAAAAGGAACACAACAAAAACTTCCGTTTCACACTGACTACAAATGGTCTGTTGGTTGATGACGATGTCATCGAATTTGCAAATAAAGAAATGCATAACGTGGTGCTGAGTCTGGACGGCAGAAAAGAAGTTCATGATAAACTGCGTCGTACCGTTGGTGGTCATGGCAGTTATGATGTGATCGTACCCAAGTTCCAGAAGTTTGTGCAGAGCAGAAACAACACCGGTTACTATGTTCGTGGTACTTTCACACACGACAATATTGATTTCACAAAAGACATTTTCCATATGGCAGATTTGGGCTTTACAGAACTGTCCATGGAACCTGTTGTTTGTGATCCCAAGGAACCTTACGCATTGACAGAAGCAGACCTGCCTGTACTGTTTGAACAGTATGAAATTCTGGCAAAAGACATGCTTCGCAGAGAAAAAGAAGGCAAGCCTATTACGTTCTATCATTACATGATCGACTTGACAGGCGGTCCTTGTGTGTACAAACGTGTAACTGGCTGCGGCAGCGGTACAGAATATATGGCGGTTACTCCTTGGGGTGAACTGTTCCCTTGTCATCAGTTCGTAGGTGATCCTGCTTACAGTCTGGGGGATATCTGGAAAGGCGTTACCCATCCTGAAGTGCAGGATAAATTCCGCAAATGCAATGCTTACGCACGTCCTGACTGCAAAGATTGCTGGGCAAAACTGTACTGTTCCGGCGGCTGTGCAGCAAATGCTTACCACGCAACAGGTGACATTGCAGGCGTATATGAATACGGCTGTCAGTTGTTCCGCAAACGTATGGAATGTGCCATCATGATTCAGGTGGCAAAACAGGTTCAGGAATAATTCCTGTGATTTGATATGTAGTGTAAAGTCAGAATTTTTTGAGTGATTGAAAATTTCTGACTTTTTTTGTATCAAAAACAGACTGTATGTTCTTATATACAAAATCAGCAAAAAGAACATATGTTTTTATAATGCACTTGCACAAAAAATGGGAGAATCCATAAAGTACGTTGAAGCATGTTTCAAAGTGTGATATAATTTGACAAAGCATTTAAGGAGGGGATAGTATGAAAAAGGGGATAGGACTGTTTTTAGCCGCCGCTTTGCTCATTGTGGTTCCAAACTGTACCCATGCAGATGGAGCCACGAAAGTTGAAATTGATGGGAAACAAGTGGTGTATACAAGAGAAGCTGGCACACCGTTTTTGGATGAAGCTGGCAGAACGCAAGTTCCGTTCAGACAGACCATGGAAACATATGGTTGTACCATTTCCTGGGATGGAACGGAACAGACAGCAATTGCGCAAAAAGATGGAATCACTGTAAAAGTACCCATTGGACAGCCCTATATTTACCGCAATGGAACAAAAGTAGAAAACGATACCGCGGCATTGATTCAAGATGGCAGAACTTATTTGCCTATTCGTGTGGTATTGGAAAGTTTTGGCGCCACTGTTGGCTGGAACGGGAAAACCAATACCGTGGTTGTGACTTCCGGCGGACCAACAGCAGAAAATGGAGATATTCAAGTGCATTTTCTGGATGTGGGGCAAGGAGATGCAGTCCTCATCAATGACGGAGCGTTTGAAATTCTCATTGACGCAGGTGTTGCGGCGGAAGGTACAAAGGTAGTGCAGTATCTTTCTGATTATGTAGACGGCGATCTGGATGCGGTCGTTGCCAGCCATGAAGATGCTGATCATATTGGTGGACTGCCTGCGGTATTTGACGCTTATACCGTAGAAGAAGTGGTGGATAATGGCAGAACCAGTACCACAAAGACGTATCAAACTTACCGTAATAAAGTACAGGCAGAAGGTGCGGATTATGCTGCGGATACAGCGGCACAGACCATTGCACTGCCTAGTGGGGCTACATTAGAATTTTTGCCTATTACAGCTGTGTATGATAACGCCAATGATAACAGCGTTGTGACCATGCTCACCTATGGTGATGTGGAAGTGCTGTTTACAGGGGATTTGTCCGCGAATGTGGCAGATGCCAACAGCAGTCTGTTTTCCGATGTGGATGTGTTGAAAGCGGGACATCATGGTTCCAGAACTTCTGTCAGCAGTCAGTTCCTGCAAACGACAAAGCCGGAATATGTGGTGATTTCCGCAGGAATTGATAATTCCTATGGTCATCCTCATCAGGAAGCCCTTTCCGCGTATTTGAACATAGCGGATGTTTATGGGACTTTCCGTTCTGGTGATATTGTCATGACAACAGATGGAAAACAGGTTTCTTTCGATACTACAGAAAAACTGACTATTTCTGATGTAGGAGCGAAGTCCGCAGGAACAACACCGATGCAGAAACCAGTTGTACAGCCGGAACAACCCGCAAAGCCAACAACAGAAACAACCGTAACTTATATTGGAAATAAAAACTCAAAAGTGTTTCATCGTGCTTCCTGTTCTTCTGTTTCTCAAATGAAGAACAGCAATAAAGTAACTTTGGGCAGTCGAGATGGAGCTATTTCACGGGGATATCGTCCTTGTGAAAACTGTCAGCCTTAAATAAATATTATAGAAAAAAGCAGGGCGTTTGCCCTGCTTTTTTAATTTCCTTTGCTGCTCAAAGGATTGCTGCGTTCTTCCCAAAAGATATTGTTGTCAGGTTCCGCTTTGCCGCTGTCGCTGTAGTGAGCATTTTGACGGATTTGATATAAATCATTACCGGAAACAGTATCTTTGGGTGTCTTTTTGTGTTGTTGATATTTCTTTTTTGTCATTTGAATCACCTCTTTTATATTGTTTGTTATGGTTTCTTATTTTATAGATGAAAGCATTTGGAATTTTTTCTGGCAAAAAAAGAACACAAAATGTTTAACCTTTGTTTATGTCATGTTCATATTTTGTTCAAAATAGTAGAATATACTAATTACAACAAAGAAAAACAAAGAGAAAAATTCAGATATAACAGGAGGAATGAAATATGTATAACCCAAATGAAGACAAAAAGGAAAATGATAACAATATGGAGCCGATCCATGGATATAGAGAACATGAACAGGAAGAAAAAATGTCCAGTGAAAATGAACACGGCAAAACAACATCTCAGGTAAACGAAGCCACAGGAGTGGAACAGAGTGTAACAGCAGAGGAAACAAAGACAGAAGAAGCAAAAAATGAACAGCCTCAGCAGACATATCACAGTGAAACACTGCGGGACTACACACCGGAAGATGCTCAGCCTATGTGTTTTGAATCAGAAGGAACCGCAAAAACGGAAAGCGCAGAAAATACAGAAAATATGCATCAGGAATTTGTCAGAGAGGAAAAAACAGAAGAATCTGTCCATGCGGCAGGTCCCAGAGAAGAACGCAGAAAACAGGAAAAAGCCAAAAACTGTTATGCGGAACATGTGAAAAAACATGGTAAAAAGAGAAACGGCGGATGGGCAAAACTCATTGCGGGCTGCTTGATCATTGGTTTGGCAGGGGGAACTGGTATTGGCGCTGGATATGGTGTGGTTGAACAGCATTATCAAAACGCGGGCGGCAGTACAGCGACATCTCCCAGCACTGTAAATGTAGAAAAGACAGCAACAGGAAGCGGTATGTCTACCATTGATGTGGTGCGGGCAGTAAAGCCTTCTGTAGTCAGTATCACCACAAAAATTGAAGGTGTAACTTCTTACTATGGCGCTTTTAGTGTGCCTTATGAAGGAGAAGGCGCCGGCAGTGGTGTTATCTTTTATTCCGATGATGAAAAGATTGCCATTGTAACAAATAATCACGTAATTCAGGATGCTACAGAAGTATATGCGACTATCAACGATACAACCAGTGTGAAAGCAAAAGTTGTGGGCACAAAGAGTGATTCTGATCTGGCTGTACTGACCATTTCTTGGGATGATTTGCGAGCGGCTGGTATTGATGAAGTTACTGTAGCAACTTTTGGTGATTCTGACAATCTGGAAGTAGGCGAAAGCGTCATTGCCATTGGTAATGCCATGGGTTTGGGACTTTCAGCGACAGATGGTATTGTCAGTGTAAAAAATCAGACCATCAGCGTGGATAACAATACATTGAATGTAATCCAAACAAGTGCAGCCATCAACAGTGGTAACAGCGGCGGCGCTTTGGTAAACAGCCGCGGTGAAGTTGTTGGGATCAATACTGCAAAGTATAATTCCTCCATGGCTGAAGGCATGGGTTATGCAATTCCAAGCAATGAAGTCATTTCTGTGGCACAGGATTTGTTGGAAGACGGTACAGTAACGACACCATATATCGGTATTATGGGAACAAGTATTACCTCTGAAAATGCTTCTTTATATAAACTGCCTGTAGGTGCTTTGATTGTGGAAGTAACAGAAGGCGGTCCCGCTGCAAGAGCTGGTATCCAGCCCGGCGATATCATTACAGAATTCA
This sequence comes from Clostridia bacterium, assembly GCA_022786605.1. Lineage (GTDB taxonomy): Bacteria > Bacillota > Clostridia > Lachnospirales > Anaerotignaceae > Anaerotignum. Next base: position 74,223 of record JALFWW010000015.1, read on the forward strand.
ACGGAAAAACGGTTATGGATATGGACTCCCTGTCTCAATTGGTTAAGGAAACAGAAATTGGTCAGACAGTTTCTGTACATGTGATCCGCAACGGAGAAAAAGGTGTGGATTTACAGCTGACTATTGCGGACAAAAATGCGTAAGGCTCTAAGAAAAGCTTTTGATATAGATAAAAGGGCAGATGCTGTGGCATCTGCCCTTTGTGTTTTCGCGCAGAACACCCATATTTTTACAAAAATAAAAGACAGAAAATGGGCACTGCCCTTTACCCGAGAGACAAAATGTATTATAATAAAACGATGCAATAGAGTAAAAAGAAAAAAGGAGGATACCAATGCAAAGAGGCTCCTCGGGAAATAAAACCAGAAAAAAGAAAAAACGTCCCAATGGATCACCCCAAGGACGGGTGCAAAGGGATAATGTATATGAATTGAATCGCATTCGACAAAAACGAGAAAGTGAAAGCCGATATTATGGAAGGACGCAGCCCCAGCCGGCACCACGGGTACATCAAAGACCTGTACAGCCAAAGAAAGCGCAGCACAGGGCGGTGCAGCACCAAAAACCCTCTAAGGCAACAGTAAAGCGCCGCAGAAATTACGCGGGACGTATTTTACCTTTGTTTGTATTTGGTGTGATTGCTTTGTACTTGGTGGCACAGCTGATGATGATGGCGGTAAAGAAGCCGGAAATCAATGTGGAAACGGTATCTTATGGTACCATTGATACACCTGTCAGCAGACAAGGGGTGATTGTGCGGGATGAATATGTGGTGAAGAGCGATCGTGCAGGAACGCCTTTTTATCAGTATTCGGAAGGAGATTATGTGACAAAATCTTCTGTTGTATGTCAGGTAAAAGATACTGCATCTACCAATGTGCTGGAGGAAAAACTACAGTCTATTGATAAAGATATTCTGGAAAGTCAAAAGAGCCGCAGTGATCTGTCGGCATTTTCTGAAGATATTGCGCGCATAGAAAACAATATGGGAAATACAGTGGAAATGTTTGGCAGTAGATCTATGAAAACAGATGCTTCTTATCTGTATTCCATGCGCACACAGTTGGACAGCTATATTATGCAGCGAAATGAGATATGGCTGTCAGAGGATGTAGAAAGTCTTTCTCAGCTCAGCGAGCAGCGCAGTTCTTATGAACAGCAGCTTTCTCAGAGCATGAGTTCTGTGACGGCACCGGAAAGCGGTGTTTTGGCGTTTAGCTATGATGGTCTGGAAGAAACGCTGACAACAGAAGCGTTGGAAGAAATTACAGTGGGTCAGGTCAGTGGAAGCGAAAAAATGGCTTATATTTCTAAGGTGAAAAATGTGGAACAGGGTGATCCGTTGTTCCGTATTGTCAGAAGCAACCGCTGGTACATTGTATCAAACTTCCCGGCAAATGAAGTATTGGATTGGAAGGTCGGCGATAAGAAAAAGCTGAATTTGATCAATGAAGACAGTACCACTGCCGTGTCGGCAACCGTTTATGCCATCACACCAGGTGAAACGGAAACAAAGGTGGTTTTCTCCTGCTTTACCCATATGGATCAGTTTATCAACAGTCGCACCATTTCTTTCAGCTTGGAAAGCGAAGCGGTGGAAGGACTGAAAATCCCCAATAACGCCATTGTTGAGAAATCTTTGCTGAAAATCCCGTTGGACTGCCTGACAGAAAGCGGCGGCAATCAGGGGGTACTGCTGATCAATGGAGATAATTCCAAGTTCATTCCGACCACCATCATCAGCAGTGATGATTCCTATGCGTATTTGGCGCAGTCAGACCAGAGTTTGAAACTGGGCGATGTGATTTTACAGGGAACGGGCGAAACAGCTGGACAATATACTGTCGCGGAAGTGGAAACAATGGCAGGGGTATATGTGGCAAACAGTTCCATGGCAAAATTTGTACCTATTACTGTTCTGGAACAGAACCAGGAATACGCTATTGTAAAATCCAACAGCAATTATGGGCTTCAGGTATATGATACCATCGTATCTGACGCCAAGAATATTACAGAAGGACAATCCATTTATTGATCGGAAAAAGGAGATGCATGAAATGGGAACAATACAGCAAAATATTGCGGAAGTTGAAAAACGGGTGGCTGAAGCTGCTGCCAGAGCAGGCAGAAAACGCGAGGATGTTTTGCTGCTGGCAGTCAGCAAAACAAAACCTGTGGAAACCATTCGCGAGGCAGTTGCCTGTGGTTTGACTTCCCTTGGTGAAAATAAGGTACAGGAGATCATGGAGAAATATGAGCCCATGGGTCCAGATGTTCATTGGCATTTAATTGGACATTTGCAGACAAATAAGGTAAAATATATCATTGACAAGGTAGACATGATCCATTCTGTAGAAAGCCAGCGTCTGGCAGAAGAAATCAACAAACGTGCCGCGGCCAAAAATCTTGTGATGGATGTTCTGGTGGAAGTCAATATGGCTGATGAAGAAAGCAAATTTGGCGTAAAACCGGAAGAAGTAGAGGCGTTTTTGCATGATCTGGCACAGCTTTCCAACATTCGTGTCAGAGGTTTGATGACAGTTGCGCCTTTTGTAGAAAATCCTGAAGAAAATAGGGTATATTTCCGTAAAATGCGAGAATTACTGGTTGACATGAACGGCAAAAAAATTGATAATATAAACATGGATATGCTTTCCATGGGGATGACGGGCGACTATGAAGTGGCCATTGAAGAAGGCGCTACCATTGTACGGGTGGGCACAGGAATCTTTGGTGAAAGATTCTACCCCAATCAGGCTTAAGCAAGAAAAGAAATCTAGGAGGATAAGAAAGTGGCAAAGTTTATTAATAAAATGAAAGATTTGATGTTTGGTGAATACGAAGACGATGAAGATTACTATGAAGATGATTATGAGTATGAAGCTCCTGTCAGAGAGGCAGCACCTGTAAGTAGCAGTTATGGTCTTCGTGACGTCAGCCGCGAATCCGATTACAGCACCACATCTGCGCCTCGCAAAACAACAAGAAACAATCCGCAGGTTTACAGCATCAACACAAACGTTCAGATGCAGGTAGTGATCATCAAACCGGAATGTTATGAGGATGCACAGGAAATTTGTGATCAGATCAAGACCAAAAAACCTGTTGTGGTAAATCTGGAAAAAGTAGAATACCCTGTTGCACAGAGAATCATGGACTTTTTGAGCGGTACCTGTTACTCTCTGGAAGGCTCCATTCAGCGTGTAGCAAATAATATTTTTGTCATTGCTCCCGAAAATGTAGATATCAGCGGTGATTTTAAGGAAGAACTGAAAACAAAAGGCGTGATTCTTCCTTGGATGAGCAGTGGCAGATAAGGAAGGAAGAATCATTTGACGAGTTTACAAGTATTGTTTATACAAGCCATTGATGTTTTTTTCAATGTCATTGAATGGCTGATTTTTATTCGGATTTTATTATCCTGGATTCCCATGTTTGGATATAACAATCCCTTAGGACGCCTCATTTATAATCTGACAGAACCCATTTTGGGACCTTGTCGCAGTATGCTGGAAAAATCTCCATTGGGCGGCGGCATGATGCTGGATTTTTCTCCCATTATCGCACTGATCCTGATGATGTTGGTGAAACAGCTGCTGATGGGTCTGGTGCTTCTGTTCTGATGCAGATGAGGTGACACAGTGAATAAGCAAGCGTTATTACAAGGAATGACACAGCCTGAGGAAAGACTTTTGTTTGCGAAAGTGCTGGATCAGGCTGCTTTCAGTTATAAGCGCCATACACCGGCGTTTACGGATTTCCTGGATATGGCAAAAAGCGGGAAGTTTTTGGAGAAACTTCGGTTCCTTTCAGATTTACAAGTTATAGCTTTTGGCGGCACAGAGGACTGTGAACGCCGTATGCTGGGCTTTGTGCCGGATTATATGGATCTGGAAGGAAAAGATTTCCCCATTTGTGCCCTGCGGATCACAAAGCATAAAAAATTTGGTCAGACAGACCTGAGTCATCGGGATTATCTTGGCTCTATTTTAGGTCTGGGTATCGACCGAGGAAAAGTGGGGGATATTCTGGTTTCTGAGGAACAGACCATCTGTTTTGTAGCAGAGGAAATCGCGGATTATATTCTGGTGAATCTGGAAAAAGTATCCCGTACACCGGTTCAGGTGGAAAAAACAGATTTATCGGAAATTGAGGCAAAAAAAGAAATAGAAGTTCGCAGGCTGACGGTGGCTTCTCTGCGGCTGGATGCAGTGGCAGGTGGGGTGCTCCATCTTTCCCGGGGAAAAGTGCAGGCACTGATTGATGGAGAGAAAGCCAATGTGAACTGGAATGTGACAACAAATCCTTCTCTTTTGTTAAAGGAAGGGGATATGGTTTCTGTTCGGGGATTTGGGCGGTTCCGCCTGCTTTCCATCGGCGGAAAAAGCAAAAAGGACAGAACCGGCATAGAGGTAGGCGTATATATTTAAGGAGGTTTTTTTGTGGTTACACCCAACGATATTGCAACAAAGGATTTCAAAAAAGTAGCTGTTGGCTATTCCCCTGAAGAAGTAGATACCTTTTTGGACGATATTTACGAAGATTATGAAAAACTGTATAACGAAAGTATGCAGTCCAAAACAAAAACCGAAGTGGTTCAGGAAGACACAGACCGCCTGCGGAATCTGGAAAAAACTCTGGAACGCACATTGAGCCTTGCGGAAGCTGCCGCGGAAGAAACCAAAGAAGCTGCGAAGGCGGAAGCGGAACAGATCATCGAAAAAGCAAAACTGGAACGGGATGAAATCCTTTCTGCTGCAAGAACGAAGGTGTATGAACTGGAACAGGACATTGCCGCTTTGCAGAATCGTTATGAACTCATGCGTGCCCGTGTGAAACTGCTGCTGTATGCGGAAATCGAACTGTTGGACAAAAACGAAATCCTGGCGGAAAAAGACGCTGCCAAAGCAGCTGATAAAGAAGCTGTTCAGAAAGAAGCAACTCATAAATAAGTATGGAATGAAAACGGCTGTAACGAGGTGCCTGCAAAGCGGGTGCCTTGCTGCGGCTGCTTTTGTTATGTAGAAATGAAAAAAACGGGAACATTTTTCCCGGAAAGGCAGGAAGATTTGAAATGTGGATCATAGCTATCATAGCAGCGGCGGTATTGGTGGGGATCGACCAGCTGACAAAATATCTGGCATTGGTGAACCTGAAGCCCATCGGTTCCACCACTGTGGTGGATGGATTTCTGGATCTGACCTTTGTGGAAAACAGAGGGGTAGCCTTTGGTATGTTTTCCGGCAAAAAATGGTTTATTCTGCTGCTGACACTTTGTATTGTGGCTTTTTTGATTTATTATTTTGTGAAAATGCCCCGTACCAGAGAATATCAGTGGGTACGCTGTGCCATGGTACTGGTTTTGGCTGGTGCTGTAGGCAATATGATTGACCGTGTATTCCGTGGATATGTGGTTGACTTTTTTGAATTTACATTCTTCAGCTGGCCCGTATTTAACGTGGCTGATATTTACGTTGTGGTGGGTGTCATTGTTCTGGCAGCACTCATTTTGTTTGTCATCAAAGAAGAACCCAAGTTAGAAAAGAAAAAGGACGAGTAATGATGGAATATTTTACATTTGCGGCAGAAAAAGAAGATATTGGCACCAGATTGGATGTGTTTCTGGCAGAAAATATGGAAGACCTTTCCCGCAGCGCTGTACAGAAACTGGTGGAAGGGGGACACATCCAGCTCAATGGCGGCAGCGTGAAATCCAATTATAAATTGCGTGAAAAAGACGTGATTGATGTGGAAGTGCCGGAAGCGAAAGAAATTGAAATATTGCCGGAGGATATTCCTCTGGATATTCTTTATGAAGACGCCGACGTGATTGTGGTGAATAAGCCTCAGGGGATGGTGGTTCATCCCGCGCCGGGACATTATACAGGAACTTTGGTCAATGCCCTGATGTATCACTGCGGCAGTGAACTTTCCGGCATCAATGGGGAAAAACGCCCCGGCATTGTGCACCGCATTGACAGAGATACCTCCGGGGTCTTGATGGTGGCGAAAAATAATGCTGCACATCAGGCTTTGGCGGCACAGTTGGCAGAGCACAGCATCACAAGAAAATATAACGCCATTGTATTCAATGGTTTTAAAGAAGATGAGGGTACCGTTGACCAGCCTATTGGCAGAAATCCTTTGGATCGCAAAAAAATGGCGGTGACCCAGAAACACAGCCGCCATGCGGTGACCCATTATCGGGTGTTGCAGCGGATGGGGAATTTTACACTTATCGAAGCACAGCTGGAAACAGGCAGAACCCATCAGATTCGTGTACATATGACATATATCGGACATCCCTTGCTGGGGGATTTGGTATATGGACCCAAGATACAGCCTTTTGCCCTGCAGGGACAGGTGCTGCACGCAAGGGTGCTGGGGTTTGTGCATCCCACAACAGGAGCATACATGGAATTTGAGGCGCCCCTTCCAGAATATTTTCAGAAATTGATGGAACGTTTGGAGGGCTGACAGGAGGCGAAACAAATGGCATTGCATCGGAAAGACTTTTTCGGACTGCGGGATTTATCGGCAGATGATATCCGATATATCCTTAGTACGGCAGAAACCATGAAATATATTTTGAACCAGAAGAATAAAAAGGCACCCCATTTGCAGGGGAAGTCTGTCATTATTTTGTTTTATGAGCAGAGTGCCCGCGCGAAACTGTCCTATGAACTGGCGGCACAGCATTTGAGTGCCAATGTGGTAGATATGACCAACTCCGCCCATTCCATGGAACGGGAAAGCCTGCAGGATATGGGACAGCTGGTAGACCAGATGGGGGCGGATTTTATTATTCTGCGTCATCCCATGGCAGGTGCTGCCCGTTTGCTGGCAGGCTGCGTGGAAGCATCGGTGATCAACGCCGGAGATGGTTACAACGAAAATCCCGGACAGTCTTTGCTGGATTTACTGACCATCAAAGAGCGCAAAGGCAGTTTTGAAGGTCTGAAAGTTGCCATTGTTGGTGATCTGATTCATAGCCGTGTTTCCAAAAGCAATATTTGGGGTTTGACGAAACTGGGGGCTGAAGTCTGTGTATCCGGTCCTCCCACACTGCTTTTGCCGGAAATTGAGAAATTTGGCGTACAGGTACATTATGATGTCCGGGAAGCGGTCAATCAGGCTGATGTTATCCTGACTACCCGTATGCGTCTGGAAACGCAAGATAAAACATTTTTGCCTTCTCTGGATGAATATAAGCGGTTTTTCCGCATTGACCATAATTTGCTGCGATATGCCAAAGAAGATGCCATTGTCATGCATCCCGGTCCTATTCAGCGCGGCATAGAGATTTCTGACGGCGTTATTGACAGCCCGCAATGCATCATCAATGACCAGATCGCCAACAGTGTAGCGGTACGTATGGCGATGTTTTATATTCTGTCCCAGATGGGAGGTGCTTTGGCATGAAAACCATTCTGAAAAACTGCAAACTGATCACACCGCCTTATTCTGAAAAAAAGCTGTATGATATTTACATTGAAGGCGGGCTTATTACGGATATTGGTGAAAATCTTCATGTGGAAGATGCGAAAGAACTGAATCTGGATGGACATGTGGTTTTGCCCGGTTTTATTGATATGCACTGTAATATCTGTGAACCTGGGTTTGAAAATATCGAAGATATTTCCACTGTTTCCCGCAGTGCGGCAAGAGGCGGTTTTACATCCATTACCTGTGAACCCAATACAAAACCAGTAGTGGATAATAAAACTGTTGTGGAATATATCATTTCCAAGTCCAAAGCGCAGGCGTCTGTGAATATTTATCCTTATGGCAGTATGTCCATGGGATGCGAAGGCAAAGCCATTGCGGAAATCGGAGAAATGTACGAGGCTGGTGTAGTTGCCATTTCTGATGGCGATGAATTTATCGACAGCGCGGCACTTCTGCGGAATGTTATGCGTTACAGCCGTATGTTTGACCTGCCCATTATGACCCATTGTGAAGATAGGAGCCTTTCCGGCAAAGGCGTCATGAACGAAGGATATACAGCAACTTGTCTGGGATTATCAGGTATGCCAAGAGAGGCGGAAGAACTGCAGGTGGCAAGAAATATTTTGCTGGCGGAGATCACTGGCGCCAGACTCCATATCGCCCATGTGAGTACAAGTGGTTCTGTGCGCATGGTGCGCTATGCGAAAAAACAAGGATTACAGGTGACTTGTGAAACCTGCCCTCATTATTTTGCGTTGACAGAAGAAGCTGTAGAGGATTATAACACATTCGCGAAGGTGAATCCGCCTTTGAGGACACAGGAAGATGTGAATGCCATTCTGAAAGGTATTGCTGATGGTACCATTGATGTCATTGCTTCTGGACATAGTCCTACAAGTCGGACGGAGAAAGACAGAGAATTTGGCAATGCGGCTTATGGTATTTCCGCTTTGGAAACAGCTTTTCCTATCAGCTTTACAAAACTTGTGGAAACCGGCATCATTTCTCTGGCACGTCTGGTAGAACTCATGTCAAAAAAACCGGCAGAAATTTTAAAACTGGAACAGAAAGGTGAAATTGCCGTTGGCAAAGACGCCGATCTGATCGTCATTGAAACAAAAGGCACCCAGATCATTGAGCCGGAGCTTTTTGCGTCGAAAGCAAAATTTTCGCCTTTCGCGGGACAGGAAGTCAAAGGCAAGGTGGTTTATACCATCGTTGGCGGAAAAATTGTGTCGTAAGGCTTTTGTGTAAGAAAGCCAAAAACGAGGTGTAACATGTATTTAAAAAGATTGGATTTACAGGGTTTTAAATCTTTCCCTGAAAAAGTTAAATTGGAATTTAATCCGGGTATCACGGCAGTGGTAGGTCCTAACGGCAGCGGTAAGAGCAATGTTTCTGACGCTGTGCGTTGGGTGCTTGGAGAACAGCGCGCAAAAAGCCTCCGCGGGGATAAAATGGAGGATGTTATTTTTGCTGGCACAGAAAACAGAAAACCCCAAGGCTTTGCGGAAGTGACCATTGTCATTGACAATCAGGATGGACGTATGCCAGTGGAGTTTACGGAAGTGCAGGTGACTCGCCGGGTATTCCGTTCCGGCGAAAGTGAATACCGTATCAATGGCGCTGCCTGCCGTTTGAAAGATATTCAGGAACTGTTTATGGATACAGGTGTGGGCAGAGAAGGCTATTCCATCGTTGGACAGGGCAGAATCGACGAGATTCTCAATGCCAAAGGGGATGAACGCCGACGGATTTTCGAGGAAGCCACAGGGATTGTCAAATATAAAACCCGTAAAATAGAAGCAACCAATAAACTGGAAAAAGAACAGCAGAATCTGCTCCGTGTGGAAGATATTATTTCGGAGCTGGAGGGACAGCTTGCGCCGCTGGAAGAACAGAGTGAAACAGCAAGACAGTTCCTTTCTTTGCGGGAACAGCTGAAACAGGCGGAAATTGCCATGTTCTGCACAGAAGCGGAGCAAATGGAACAGGAGTTTGACCGCCTGACAGAACAAATGGCGCTGGCTGCGGAACAGCAGGCAATGGCGCAAACAGAGAGCAATGCCGCCAGAGAACAGATTGCCGCAAAGAAACAACAGAATGAAGAAAAAAATGCTGCTTTGCAGACATTGAACGATACCATTGCTCAGGTAAAGGCAGATATTGAAAAAACAGAAGGTCGTATTCGTCTGGCGGAAGAACAGAGTCAGAACGATGCGGCAAATCTGACCCGTATGGAAAAAGAAGCCGCTGTCAAAGAAAAACAGCAGGCGGAAAAACAGCAGGAAACAGAAGTCTGCCGCAGCCGCATTACAGCGCTGAAAATGACTATGGATCGGGAACAGGAACAGCTGGATACACTGGAAGCATCTTATGAGAACTTGAGCAGTACCTTGCAGCAGCAAGAAAGTCGTGCGGAAAGCTTTAAGGATGAAATCTTTGAGCAGATTCGGATTGGTACAGAAGCCAAAGGGGAAATTGCCAAGCGAGAAGCCATGATGGAACAGTTCTCCAGCAGAAAAGAACAGCTGGAAACGGAAATTGCCCATACCCAGAGCCGTTTGGAGCATCAGGAAGTCCATCAGAAAGTGCTGGAGAAAAAGGCGCAGGAACAGCAGGAAACAGCCGATTTTCTGGAACAGGAACTGGATGCCTTGGAACAGGATAGCCGTCATGCGTCAGAAACCAAAGCTAAGGCAGAACGTGCTCTGGCACAGCAGGAAAGAGCAGTTTCAGAGAAAAAATCCCGCCTGCGTCTGCTGTCTGAATTGGAACGGGAGCATGAAGGCTTTTACAATAGCGTCAAAAGCCTCTTGAATCTGCCCGACCAGAAAGAGCGTGGTATCTGTGGTGCCGTTGGGCAGCTTTTGCAAGTAGAAGAAGCCTATGAAACTGCCATTGAAGCGGCATTGGGCGGCGCCATGCAGAATGTTGTCACCAAAACAGAAGAAGATGCCAAAAACGCCATCCAGTATTTGAAACAGCGGCGTTTGGGTCGTGCCACATTCTTGCCGATCACAGCGGTGAAGGGCAGAGTGCTGGAAGGTCGTCCTGCTATTTTGGAAGAACGAGGCATCATCGGCACAGCGGATACGCTGGTATCTTTCGCGGAAGAATACCGTGGTATCATGACTTATTTGCTGGGAAGAATCCTCATTGTGGAAAATCTGGATGAGGCAGTCAGACTGGCGAAGAAATATCGCCATCAGTATAAAATGGTAACCCTGGAAGGGGACATCATGAATCCGGGTGGTGCCATGACTGGTGGTTCTCAGGCGAAGAAAACAACCAATATCTTTGGCAGAACCAGAGAAATCCATACATTACAGAAAGAATTAGAGGATGCGGGCAAACAGACCGCATCTCTGGAAGAAGCCTTGCAGCTTGCGGAAGAAGATTTGCAGGAAATCGCTGAACAGATCATGGAAAAGAAATTAGAACTGCAAAAATTGACCGTGACCATCCAGACAGGTAAAGGCGAAATGGCGAAAATGGAAAGCGAAATTGCCGAAACCAATTCCCGTTTGAAATTATTGGAACTGGAAGAAAGACAGCTGGCAGATCAGTTGTCACGGGCAGAAGGGGATATTGCAAAGAGCAAAGAAACTTTGGCGCAAAGTGAAGCAGCTATGGCAGAAGCAAATGAATCCCTGTCCGCTTTTCAGGAAAATCTGGCAGAGGAAAAAGAACAGCGGGATCACCTGATGGAAGAAATCACACAGGTGAAAATCCGTATTTCTAATAGCGGACAGCAGATTTACGCCGCAGAAGAAACGGTGCTGCGCTTGCAGCAGGAGGCGGAAACGCTGCAAAAAGAAACCCGTCAGCTTCATCAGCAAATGGAGCTTTTGAAAGAAAGTGGCGATAAACGGGAAGAAACCCAGGAAGCCCTTCATGGAGAACGGGAAAAGCTGGAACAGCAGGAAGAAACCCTGCGTCAGCAGTTGGAGGAAACAAACGCCCTCATTGCTTCTCTGACGGCGGATACGGCAGAATTGGAGGAAGCTGTGCAGACAGCAGCCGATACTGTTGCCAAGCTGGAGAACGAGTTGTTCCGTATCGAAACGAAACAGGAAAAAATAAATGAAGAAAAACAACGCATCTTTGACCGCATGTGGGAAGAATATGAAATCACCATTGGTGCGGCAAAAGAAGCGTCAAAAGAAGAAAAACGCCCTTATGGCGAATTGAAACGCTTATCGAAAGAATGGAAAAATGATATGCGCGCCCTTGGCAATGTCAATGTAGGTGCCATCGACCAGTATCGAGAAGTGAAAGAACGCTTTGACTTTTTGACAAATCAGCGGGCGGATATTTTGGAAGCGGAAGAAAAACTCCGCCAGATCATCGCTGAATTGACAGAGCTCATGGAAAAACAGTTCCGAGAACAGTTTGCCGTGATTTCTAAAAACTTCAGTGAAGTATTCCAGGAAATGTTTGGCGGCGGGAAAGCCTATCTGAAACTTTCTGACGATGCCAATGCACTGGAATCATCCATTGATATTGTGGCACAGCCGCCCGGCAAAAGTTTGCAGAATATGCAGCTGCTTTCCGGTGGGGAACGTGCGTTAACTGCCATTGCCATTTTGTTTTCCATTTTGAAAATGAAGCCGTCACCTTTCTGTATTCTGGACGAAATCGAGGCGGCGCTGGACGATGCCAATGTCAGACGCTATGCCCAGTATTTGACACGGTTTTCCAAGGAAACCCAGTTTATTGTCATTACCCATCGTAAGGGTACCATGGAATATGCCGATGTCATGTACGGTGTCACTATGCAGGAAAAAGGTGTTTCAAAATTGATTTCTGTGGACTTTTCTAAGGCACAGGAAGATGTAGTTTAATTTGAGGTGAAAATATGGGATTTTTTGATTTTTTGAAGAAGAAACCGCAGGAACAGCCTGTGGTGGAGCAGACAGAAGAAAAAGATGTTGTGGAGATTGCTGGTATTGAGGTGAACACGGCTCCTGAAAAAGAAGAAGACATTGTTCTTAATGTCAATGAAGATTTGGGAACCACAACCGCAATCAATCAGGCAGTCCATGAGGTCATGGACGAAGAAGAAATTGAGTTCCACGAAAAAGCCGGCGGTACACTGTATCAGGAAAATGATGATATTGCGGCGGCAGAGGATGAACCGGAAGTGGAAATTGAACTGACCACAGAGGAAACCGTTGTGCCGGAAGACACCGAAGCCTTTACAGAAGAACTGACAGAATTGGTGGAAGAAGGTCTGGAAGCGGCAGCGGAAAGCGAACGGGAATTGCAGGTGGAAACCGCAGAAGAAAAATTCGTGGAAGAAAGTGAAGCGGAAGGTCAGCAATTTGTGGAAGAACTGGCTGATTTTGTGGCAGAAGAGATGGAAGCAGAAGAAGCCGTAGAAGAAACAGCAGAAGAAGCTGAACCTGAAGCTGTTCCCGAAGAAGCACCTGTACAGGAACCCGTCAAAGAGAAAAAAGGCTTTTTTGCCCGTCTGAAAGAAGGTCTGGATAAGACCAGAAAGAACATTTTGGGCGGAGTAGACACCGTTCTGGGCAGTTTTACAAAGATTGATGAGGATTTGTTTGAAGAACTGGAAGAAGCTCTTATCATGGCGGATATGGGCGTACAGACCACTATGGACATCGTGGAAAATCTGCGTCAGCGTGTGAAAAAAGAACGTGCCACAGACCCTGCGGTCATTAAAGATATGCTCATTGATGAAATCACAGCCATTTTGCAGGATGGAGTAGAGGAAGAAGAAAATCTGCCTTCTCCTACAGTGATGCTGGTCATCGGTGTTAACGGCGTTGGTAAGACCACAACCATCGGCAAACTTTCTCATAACTTCAAAAATGAAGGTAAGTCTGTACTGCTGGCGGCAGCAGATACTTTCCGTGCGGCAGCTATCGACCAGCTGGAAGTATGGGGACAGCGTGCCGGTATTGAAGTCATCAAACATGAAGAAAACGCGGACCCTGCGGCTGTTGTCTTTGATGCAGTCCATGCGGCAAGAAACCGCAAAACAGACCTGCTCATCTGTGATACAGCAGGACGTCTCCATAACAAAAAGAACCTCATGGAAGAACTGCGGAAAATCTCCCGTGTCATTGAACGGGAATACCCTGCGGCTCATAAAGAAACTTATCTGGTGTTGGATGCTACCACAGGACAGAATGCTTTGCAGCAGGCAAAATTGTTTATGGAAGTGGCAGACATCACAGGCATTATTCTGACAAAACTGGATGGTACCGCAAAGGGTGGTATTGTTGTTGCCATTAAGAGTGAACTGAAAATCCCTGTACGCTATATCGGCGTTGGGGAAGGCATCGAAGATTTGCAGAAATTCCACGCAGAAGATTTTGCCAAAGCGCTGTTTGGTGAAGAAGCATAAGAGAGGACAGAAAAATGGAAGAAAAGAATTTGCAGAATGAAGAAACAACAGTGGTACGCCATCAGGAACCGAAAAAGAACGAAAAACAGCGTCCTGTCCATACCACACCTTATAGTCAGGAAATCCAGAAGCATATGAACAAATGCTTCCCTGGACGTACAGAACGGGTTTTCTTTGATAAACTCAATGATTATTTGCAGGTAGATATTCATATTCTGGAAGCGCCTACCAAACAGGATTTCCATGTGCTGTATACTGTTGGTATGAGCGCATTGCCTATGAAACTGCCTGATGAGTTTTATCCCGATTATCAGATGCTGGAGCGGGCAGAACTCATTGCCTTGCTGCCTGCGGAATGGCAGCTGCCAGAACCCGGGGAAGGGGAAACATATAACAATACCTTCTGGTGGCCTGTAGACCTGCTGCAGTATCTGGCAAGATTCCCTCACGAGTACAAAAGCTGGCTGGGATGGGGACATACCGTTCCCAACTCTGACAAATATGTATCTTATGATGAAGCCAGTACAAAACTGTGCGGTGTTATGATTTCCGCATTGAACGAAGCCATCAGCATGTTCCATGCCAAAGACGGTACACTTATCAATCTGTATGCCCTGCTGCCTCTGTATAAAGAAGAAATCGACTTCAAACAGCAGGAAGGCGGCGAGGCACTGCTGCAGAAAATGGTAGGCATCAACGGCTTTGGTATGATTATCTTTCCTGACAGACCTAATGTGTGTCTGGAAGAAGGGGAAACAGACGAAAACGAAAAAGAATCCTAAGACAGCAAAAAACCTCCTGTGTGTACAGGAGGTTTTTGATTATGTTTTTAGGATGCTTGAGTGAAATCTAAGACTTCCAGAGAAGAAGCCATGGTTTCCATATCCTGTTGTTCCAGTTTGCCACGTAAAAGAAACATCCACGTTCCTTGTTTCCAGAACAATGTGTTTTCCAGTTCTCCTGACTGGAAAATATATGTGCCTTCCTCATAGGACTGCTCATTTTCTAATGTGATATATTTTTGGATGTAGTCTGCGTCATTGGACTGTACAAACCAAAGGGATTCACTTTGGATATTTTCTGCATCAATTCTCTTTTTTGGATTTTCCAGATAGGTGTTCTGGAAATAATGCTCTATGGTTTCTGTGCTGTTGTCAGCATTTACACGGATTTCAGATTGCTGCAAAGAATACGCGTCAGGGATTTTGGCAGGGAAATAAATGGTTTCCGGCATATCCTGCGCAAAATCGGACTGGATTTGTTCTAGTTCTTCTGTTTGGACATTTCGCCAGGCAATGGGGGCTTCTGGTTCGTTTTTAGAAGCAATACATCCTTTCACATAAAATAGGATGAGCAGCAGAGCAATGATAATCAAAACAATACGTGGTGTTTTTTTCATAAAATCCCTCTTTTCTGATTTATGATAACAATTCAGACATAAACTAAATAATGGAGAAAAGCGATATTCTTAATGACAATATAGCATAGGGAAAAAACTTTTACAAGAATATGCGTCCCAAAAAGAAAAAAGGACTGTCTTTAGGGGCATCTTCATAAGAAAACAAAGAAAGCCAAAATCCTTATCATTACAAAGGATTTTGGCTTTCTTATTTTATTAAGATTTTATTTGTTATGTTTTCTTCTGAAGACAGCCGTCGCAATTCCCCTTAAGAAATCAAGGAAAAGGAAAATCAATGTTTTCTTAAGGGGAAGTTGCTTTGACAGTCCTTTTATTTTTAATGATATTAGTATGCTCTGCCCCAGTAAACCATGTGTTTGGCAGGTTTGCCGCAGCATACGCAAACAGAGTCGATTTCTTCCTGTTCGAAAGGAATACATCTGCTGGTTGCAGCTGTTTTTTCTTTGATGGCATCTTCACATGCCTGATCGCCACACCACATTGCTTTGATGAAACCAGGTGTTTCGTTGATTTCTTTTTCAAATTCTTCCATGTTGTGTGCAACGTATGTTTTAGAGTCACGGCGTTCTGTTGCTTTCTGCAGCAGGTTTGCCTGAATGTCTTTCAGCAGTTCAGGGATTTTTGTTTCCAGTTTATCCAGAGAAACAACGATCTTTTCGCCTGTGTCACGTCTTGCCAGTACAGCCTGATTTTTTTCCATATCCTTAGGACCGATTTCCAGACGCAGAGGCACACCTTTCATTTCGTATTCGCTGAATTTCCAGCCTGCGGATTTATCGGAATCATCCAGTTTAATACGGCAAATAGAGGAGAGTCTGTCTTTCAGTTCACCGGCTTTTTCCAGTACGCCTTCTTTGTGCTGTGCGATAGGGATGATCACAACCTGTGTAGGTGCGATCATAGGAGGCAGTACCAGACCGCTGTTGTCACCGTGTACCATGATGATGGCACCGATCAGTCTGGTGGTCATGCCCCAGCTGGTCTGGTGAACATACTGCAGTTTGTTGTCTTTATCTGTGTACTGGATGCCAAATGCTTTTGCGAAACCATCGCCAAAGTTATGGCTGGTACCAGACTGCAGCGCTTTACCGTCGTGCATCAAGCTTTCGATGGTGAATGTGTGTGCAGCGCCTGCGAAACGTTCTTTTTCTGTTTTTTCACCTTTGATAACAGGGATTGCCAGTACGTCACGGCAGAAATCAGCATATACGTTCAGCATTCTCAGAGTTTCTTCCTGCGCTTCTTCTGCGGTAGCATGTGCTGTGTGACCTTCCTGCCACAAGAATTCCATAGTACGCAGGAAAGGACGTGTGGTTTTTTCCCAACGTACAACAGAGCACCACTGGTTGTACAGTTTGGGCAGGTCGCGGTAGGACTGGATAATGTTTGCGTAATGTTCGCAGAACAGTGTTTCGGAAGTAGGGCGAACGCAGATACGTTCTTCCAGTTTTTTGTCGCCGCCATGAGTTACCCAAGCAACTTCAGGTGCGAAGCCTTCTACATGGTCTTTTTCTTTCTGCAGCAGGCTTTCGGGAATGAACATGGGCATGTATACGTTTTCATGTCCTGTTGCTTTGAAGCGTTCATCCAGCTGTTTCTGGATCAGTTCCCAGATTGCGTAGCCATAGGGACGGATGATCATGCAGCCTTTCAGAGAAGAATATTCTGTCAGGTCAGCTTTTTTGACAACGTCCGTATACCACTGGGGGAAATCCAGCTCCATATCGGTGATGGATTCTACAAATTTCTTTTCTTTTGCCATTGGTGTTTCCTCCTCTATAAAAATCTTTCTGTTTTTTCGGATACCGGAGGGACATTTTTCCATAAAAAAAGCCTTCGTCCCACACAAAGGGACCAAGGTATCATTGGCGGTGCCACCCTCCTTGACAGCAGATATGCTGTCCGCTCGAAATCCGTTAACGCCGGAATACGCCGCATTTTCCCTGCGGAGCTTTCGGGGCAGGTTCCAAAAGGTTTGCCAAGGCTCGCATCCACCGCCTGTTTTCTGAAGACAAAGGGCTTTTGTACTATTCCCGGTCATAGCCGATATCAGCTATTATCATAAACCGAAATGCCTTGTGCTGTCAAGGAAAAACGACGGAAAAACGTAAGAATTTTGTAACGGCGGCGTAACGGGAATGTGTTAATATGAAAACAGAGAAATATCAGTATAAATATGGAAATGGGGGATTTGTGTGAAAGGATTTTTACTTTGTCTGACAGCAGCAATAGGAATTTACGGTACAGCTGTATCCGCCTATGGGGCAGAGCCGTTTGTACCAAAGGAAACAACCATAGCAAAGCCATTTTCGGATGTGGTGTATTTTGATGAAAATCCTGTGACCATGAACGGATATACCATTGACGGTTACACGTATTTTCGTTTACGGGATATTGCCGCAGGCATTAGCTTAAATCCCAGAGATGAAGAAGCAACTTTTGATGTGAAATATAATACAGAAGAAAATACCATTGAGGTTTTAAGGCATCAGGTCTATTGCCCCATCAAAGAACCTGCTTTTACAGTTGCTCCAGAGGAAAAAGTAGTACATTTGTCGCAGATGAATTTGCTGGTAGATGGAGAAGAAACAGAATCTCCGCTGCCGGTATATAACATTGATGGATATAGCTTCTGCCGCCTGCGTGATATTGCCAGCGAGGTTCCCTTTTTTGTAGAGTGGCTTTCGGATGTGCAGAAAATCAATGTATATACTGTGGTAGCGGCGGCAAAACCTGTGATCTATCTCTACCCGGAAAAGACTATGGATGTATCTGTAAAATTGGATTATGCCGGAGATTTGACGGTGACGTATCCCGCTTATCAAGATGGCTGGCAGGTAACGGCACAGCCAGATGGTACATTGACGAACCATGCCGATGGACTGGAATATTCCTATCTTTTCTGGGAAGGCAATGGACAGCTGGATGTGGATTTCTCAAAGGGGTTTGTGGTAAAAGGGGAGGATACAGCGGCATTTTTGCAGAAAACCCTTTCTGATATGGGATTGACTCCAAAGGAATATAATGACTTTATTGTCTATTGGCTGCCTGATATGCAGGATAATGCTTATAACCTGATTTCTTTCCAGCAGGAGAACTACACAGAGCAGGCGAAACTGGATATCCAGCCTGCGCCAGACAGTGTCCTGCGGGTATTCATGGCATTCCGTCCTTTGGAGAAGCCAGTAGAGGTGACTCCGCAGACATTCAAACCTTTTGTGCGTGATGGATTTACTGTAGTGGAATGGGGCGGAACAGAAGTAAAATAAATTTTTGACAGCAGCAGGGCAATTTGCCGTTGCTGCTGTTTTTATGCTGCATTGTTTCATTTCTACAGGCAGGAGGGCGTGATTTCTGGTCATATATGCTATTGGATACCTTCCTTAGACAAAAATGTCTGACCCATAAAAAGCAGGAGAACATTCCGGAAAACTGGCAGAAAAAATTTTTGCAAAAATGAAAAAAAGCATTGACTCTCACATGATGGAATGGTCTATGCTGTATTTGTGCACAGAAAGAAGCAGAAAGGTGGTACAGTGCCATGTTAAAAATCGGTGAATTTTCCAGATTGTCCAGAATCAGCATTCGTATGCTGCGCCATTATGATGAAGCGGGCGTATTAAAACCTCAAAGCGTAGATCCTATTACGGGTTATCGTTTTTATGGAGAACAGCAGCTGCTGCATGCCTGCAAAATCCAGATCCTGCGTCAAATGGGTTTCGGTGTCAATGCCATTGGTGAGATTCTAAATCATTACCATGATATCGGGGCACAGGGGGCGTTTTTGCAGACACAGCGAGAAATACTGCTGCAAAAGCAGGAAATTTTGAAAGGGCAGCTTCGACTGCTGGACAGTACCATGGAATGGTTTCGAAAGGGTGGTATCAATATGGGTTATGAAGTAACTTTGAAAACATTGCCAAAACGCTGTGTGATTTCAGTGAGGGATGTGATTCCTTCTTACAGCGCGGAAGGATTGCTCTGGGAGAGACTGCATAGAGAAATGCGGGCACAGAATATTGCGGAAAATCCATCAGCTATACGCATGACAGTGTTCTATGATGGGGAATATCGAGAAAGCGATGTGGATATTGCGGCGCAAATGACAATACCTTCCCATATGGAGGTAAAACTTCCATTGCGGTCAGAAGAATTGCCGGAAGTGACCTACGCAGGCGTTGTTTTCCGTGGACCTTATGAACAGATCACGCAGGTGACTATGGCAATTGCGAACTGGGTGTCAGAGCAGGGCTATGACTGGGATGGGAATTATTTCATGATTTATCATGTCAGCCCAGCGGAAACAGAGAATCCGGCGGAATATGTAACAGAGTTTTGCTGCCCTGTGAAAAAGAAATAAATCATTGTATATACACATGTCAAAACAATCAGTCCTTTTTGGTTGAAACCCCATTTTGACCGTGGTACAATAGAACAGAATCCTGTTATTTTGAACCGAAAGGACGGAAAACGACATGAAAAAATTATTGGTTGTGATTGATATGCAGAATGATTTCATTGATGGTGCGCTGGGCACGAAGGAAGCGGAAGCCATTGTGGACAACGTAGTGGCAAAGATTCAGAAATATCCAAAGGATTGCATCTATGCCACCAGAGATACCCATACAGCTGATTATCTGGAAACACAGGAAGGTAAATTCCTGCCCGTTGTTCATTGTGTGGAAGGCACAAAAGGCTGGGAGATCAACGAAAAAGTAGCAAAGGCACTGGAAGGTGCAGTCATTGTGAATAAAGGCACATTTGGTTCTTCTGAACTGGCGGATATGCTGTACTTTGAAACCATTGGACAGGATGAAGTGGAAATCGAACTCATCGGTCTTTGTACAGATATTTGTGTGGTATCCAATGCCATTTTGATCAAAACAAAACTGCCGGAAGCGAAAGTGACCGTAGACCCTTCCTGCTGCGCAGGGGTTACACCGGAAAGCCATAATGCCGCACTGCAGACCATGAAAATGTGTCAGTGTGTGGTAGAGTGAGGTGAAGGGCATGAAAGATGAAAGACTGGAAAAACTGGCTGAAGTGCTGGTAAATTATTCTACCAATGTAAAAGCCGGAGATAAAGTTGCCATTTCCGCGGAGGACTGCGCACTGCCTTTTATCAAAGCAGTAGCACGGGCGGCGGTGGCAAAGGGGGCGCTGGTGGAATATTATGTGGATATCCCTGACGTAGATGCCACCATACTGAAAAACGGCACTGCGGAACAGTATGCCCGCCCCAATATCCGTTTTGGCGCCTGCGCGTCCTCTGATGTCTGGATCAGCGCATGGGGCAGTGAAAACACAAAAACCATGCAGTCTATTCCGGCGGAACGTCTGAAAGAACGCAGACTTGCCAATAAAGATAATCGGAAGATTTATTCCGACCGTATGGGCACAGGAGAACTGCGCTGGTGTGGTACCCAGTTCCCTACAAACGGCGATGCCCAGAATGCCGGCATGAGCTTGGAAGAATACGAAGATTTTGTGTATCAGGCAGGTTATCTCTACGAAGCCGATCCTGTTGCCAAGTGGAAAGAAATGGCGGCAGAACAGGAAAAATGGGTGAAGTATCTGAATGGCAAAAAAGAACTCCATATCCTTTCCAAGGATACGGACATTCGTGTCAATGTGTCAGGCAGAAAATGGATCAATTGCTGTGGGCAGGAAAACTTCCCAGATGGGGAAATCTTCACTTCTCCTGTGGAAGATGGCGTGGATGGATACATCACATTTTCTTATCCTTCCATCATCAATGGACATGAGTTTGAGGAAGTGCGTCTGACTGTGGAAAAGGGCAGAATCGTGGAAGCTGTCTGCAAAGACGCGGAAAAGAACGCAAATCTCCTTTCTTATATTGATACGGACGAAGGTTCCCGTTATTTTGGGGAGGTTGCCATCGGTACCAACTACGGCATCCAGAAACACACCAAAAACATTCTTTTTGATGAAAAAATTGGCGGTTCCATGCATATGGCAATCGGCGAAGGGTTTCAGGAAGCTGGCGGCAAAAACACTTCCGCGATCCATTGGGATATGATCAATGACATGACAAAAGAAGGCAAGATTTATGCGGATGGAGAGCTGTTCTATGAAAATGGACACTTCTTGCCGGAAGTATTGAAATGATGAAAACAGGAGGCAATCCATCAAAGCAACTTCCAACTAAGAAAACATTGATTTTCCTTTTCCTTGATTTCTTAGGGGGAATTGCGGCGGCTGTCTTCATAAGAAAACAGAACAAATAAAATCTGAACAAAATAAGAAAGCCAAAACCCTTTGTAATCATAAGGATTTTGGCTTTCTTTGTTTTCTTATGAAGATGCCCCTAAATTGCTTCCTGTTTTTTTCATGGAATTTGCCCATGACAGAAGGACAGGATTGTGCTAAAATGAGGACAGAATTTATTGGAAACCCTTGGAGGTGAAATCATGGAGAAACACCGTACAGCTGTTGCTGCCGGGCATATCTGTCTGGATATTACGCCTGTTTTTCATGGCGGCAGAGGAACCCAGATGGATAAAATACTGGAACCGGGAAAGCTTATTGATGTGGGAGCGGCGGACATTCATACAGGCGGTGCCGTAGCCAATACAGGACTTGCCATGCGGAAATTGGGCATTGATACAAAACTCATGGGCAAAATTGGTGATGATGCATTGGGAAAGACCATACTTTCCATTCTGGAATCCCATCATGCGGCAGAAGGGATGATCGTGGACGCAGATGCCACCACATCTTACAGTATTGTCCTTGCCATTCCTGGCATTGACCGTATGTTTCTGCATCATTCCGGTGCGAACCACACCTTTTCTTATGATGATTTGGATTTTGCGGAAATTGCCAAGGCGGACTTATTTCACTTTGGATATCCGCCGATCATGCGGAATATGTATCTGGACAATGGGAAAGAGTTGGTGCGTATTTTTCAGAAAGTCCATGAATCCAGTGTGCTGACTTCTTTGGATTTAGCTGCAATGGACCCTGCTTCAGAAGCGGCACAGCAAAATTGGGTGGAAATTTTGCGGCAAGTATTGCCTTATGTGGATTTTTTTGTGCCAAGCATTGAAGAATTGTGCATGATGATTGCCCCGGAAACTTACGCGAAGTGGCTTCAGAGGGCAAATGGCAGTGATGTGACGGGGATTTTATCTTTATCGGATATTTTGCCTTTGGCGAAAGAACTCCGGTCAATGGGCGCAAGAAATTTTCTCATTAAATGCGGCGCACCAGGGCTGTATTACGATATGGCAGACGCAAAGGTGCAAAAAGAACTAGAAGAAAAAAGCGGATTATCTTTCCTGAACTGGGCGGGAAAATCCGGTTTTGAAAAAAGTTATACACCAGATCAGGTGCTTTCTGGCACAGGCGCAGGAGATACCACCATTGGAGCTTTTCTCAGCGCCCTTTTGCAGGGATATGACTTGGAAATCTGCCTGCATTTGGCTTCAGCCACAGGCGCAAGCTGTGTAGCGGCTTATGATGCTCTCAGCGGTATCAAACCCTTTGGGGAGCAGCTGGAACATATCAATCATGGATGGAAAAAACAGGATTTGTTGAAAACGGAGGAAGAAACATGTTAGTAAATTTGAATGATGTATTGCGCCCTGCAAGAGCAGGAAAATATGGTGTAGGGCTTTTCAACGCGGTGAATCTGGAAATGGCAAAAGGTGTATTGCAGGCAGCGGAAGAAAATCAGTGCCCCGTCATCATTGGTACAGCGGAAGTACTTTTGAATACAGCTACACTGGACGAAACAGCGGATATGCTCCTGCCTATGGCAAAACGGGCATCAGTGCCTGTTGTCCTGCATTTTGACCATGGTCTGACCCATGATTTGTGTGTGAGAGCATTGGAACTTGGTTTTACTTCTGTGATGTATGACTGTTCTACAGATACATACGAAGATAATCTGAAAAAAGTGAAAGAAATGGCAGATATCGCCCACAGCTATGGTGCGACACTGGAAGCGGAACTGGGGCATGTAGGGGAAGCAGCTGGGCATGATCCTTCTGCCTTTTACACAGACCCCGCACAGGCATTGGACTTTGTTCAGCATACAGGCTGTGACGCCCTTGCCATTGCAGTAGGCACAGCCCATGGGGCTTATAAATTCCCTCCCAAACTGGATTTTACCCGTATTGAAACCATTGCGGCGCAGATGGATACCCCTCTGGTGCTTCATGGCGGTTCTGGTTTGACAGATGAAGATTTCCGTCATGCCATTATCAGCGGCATCAGCAAAATCAATATTTTTACGGACATTAATGTGGCATATGCTGAGGGAGCAAAAAAGGCTTTGGCAGCGGGGGCTGTTTCCGCAACAGATATGTTCCCTTATCTGGTGGAAGCTGTGAAAGAAGCTGCTGACAGGAAAATGAAACTGTTTTCTATGAAATAAATCGCATACATAAAAGAGCATTCCTGAATTCAGGAATGCTCTTTTTCAATACTTGAAATATGTTGGTAGAAATCAAGTGCCGCTTTTTGGCGTTATTTTTACAAAGTGATAACTTTCTAAAATTTGAAAATATTTCGCAATGCGAGGATAGAGAGGTTCAGCCGCTTCTCCAAACTCTGCTTTTACTTCCAGTGCCAACTCTGCGACGCTTTTGATCCCGTCCATACGAGGCCAAAGAAAACTGCCCGTGGCATCTAAATGTACTTGTGTGTATTTGGGCTTTTTGAACACTTTTTGTGCGATGCTGTGAAACAGTCCGCTGTTTTCTACCATCAGGGTTACGACGCCGTCCTCTGATGTCTGCCAGTCTTTGATATTATGGGACGGGATCATATCCAAGTAGTTTATTTGTGGTGCTTTATTTTTCTTTTTCATACTTATTTTCTCACCCTGTTTTTACCCCAAAGAGAGGATTTCAACAGTGTCAGAATGATCAGTGCCAGTACAACGATGCTGCCGATTGTACCCAGGCTGAAGCCTTTGAGAGGTGCGGAAGGGTCGATGGTAAATACTGCCAGAATAGCCAGAATAGCCAGTGCGATACCAACCAGACCTTCGCCGGCAATCATACCAGCGCAGTACAGAGTACCGTCGTTGATCTGTGCGTCTTTTGTTTTCTGGTCTACATTCTTTCTTCTGTTCATCAGCAGATTGATGATACCGCCAATCATGATACATGCATTCAGCTGAACGGGAAGATACAGACCAACCGCGAAAGGCATTACAGGTACACCAACGATTTCAATGCCGATGGCAATGAATACGCCGATGAATACCAGAGACCAAGGCAGGTCACCGCCCATGATACCTTCTACGATCATTTTCATCAGTGTTGCCTGAGGTGCGGGGATTTCTGTTGTGCCATAGCCCCATGCTTTGTGCAGCAGGTACAGAACGCCGCCGATGGCAAGGGAAGAAGCCAGGATACCGATCAGTTCACCGATCTGCTGTTTTTTCGGTGTTGCGCCCAGCAGGTAACCTGTTTTCAGGTCCTGAGAAGTGTCACCAGCCAGAGCGGCGATAACACAGATAACGGAACCGATAGCAATGGCACCTGTCATACCTTCGATACCTGTCATACCCATGGATTTGAGCAGCAGTGTTGCAATCAGCAGTGTTGCGATTGCCATACCGGAAACGGGGTTGTTGGAGCTGCCTACCAGACCAACCATACGGGCGGAAACGGTTGCAAAGAAGAAACCGAATACAACGATCATGATTGCGCCTGCCAGATTAACAGGGATTGCGGGGAACAGCCAGATAACCAGCGCAACTACAGCGATACTGATCAGGATTACATTCATAGGCAGATCCTGTTCTGTACGTGCTGTACCGCGGCCGCCGCTGTTTTTCAGACCCTTCATTGCCTGTGCAAAAGTGCTGCAGATCAGAGGGAAGGATTTGATCAGGCTGATCAGACCGCCGGTTGCGATAGCGCCGGCACCGATGTAACGAACATAGCTGCCCCAAATACCGCTGGGACCGCTGTCTGCGAAGATCTGCGCGATGGTTGTTGTACCGGGATACATCACAATATCGCTGCCGAACAGCAGAATGATGGGAATCAGTACACACCAGCCAAACAGACCACCTACAAACATGTAAGAAGCGATTCTGGGACCTACGATGTAGCCAACACCGATCAGTGCAGGGTAGATCTGTGTACCGATCTGACCGCCCAGACTCTTAAATGTGTAGTTGATTTCACTGGGAACCAGTTTCAGACCGTCCACAATGAATTTGAAGATGGCTGCAAAGCCCATGCCTTTGAATACGGTAGAAGCATTTGTACCGCCTTCTTCACCAGCCAGCAGAACGTCTGCGCAGGCTGTACCTTCAGGATAGGGCAGAGTTGCATGTTCCTTTACAATCAGTGCGTTACGCAGGGGTACCATGAACATAACGCCAAGGATACCGCCGCACAGCGCGATGACAGTGATTTCCAGAAGACCGGGGTTTTCCCCTTTGCCTTCTGCTGCCCACAGGAACAGGGCGGGCAGAGTGAAGATTGCGCCGGCTGCCAGAGATTCACCGGCAGAACCGATGGTCTGTACGATATTGCTTTCCAGAATGGAGTTTTTCTTCATGATGATACGGATAACCGCCATGGAGATAACTGCCGCAGGAATGGAAGCGGATACTGTCAGACCAACACGAAGACCTAAGTATGCATTTGCTGCACCGAAGATGATCGCTAACAGGACACCAACGATAACGGATGTCACTGTGATTTCCGGGGTTACTTTCTCCGCCGGAATGTAAGGTTTGAAATCTTTGTTTTCGCTCATGTTTCTCTTCCTTCTCTATTCTTTTTGATTGGCAAACACATACCAGTATAGTATAAAACAGCATGCATGACAAGGCGTTTATGCATATTTTGTTTATTTTTTTTGTAAAATTATCGTAATTCCCAGATATTTACAGAGTTTATTTTGGATTTTTTTTATGTAAATTGTACAGAAATAGATACTTGTATGAGAAGAATGGCGGAAATCTCAAATTGTTTTCAATCATGAGTTGAGAAAAATAACCAATACTCGAAATGAATAATGTGATGCATGTGTGCATAAAAGTGCGAAAATGGATGGATAAAGAAGAAAAACGTGCTTGTATGTTTGTTTTGTGAATATAAAATGGGAAAAAAGATATGAAACTTAATCCATCAATAATCTTTATATCAGACAAATGCCTGACAATACAGAAAAGAAGTGTGCAGTATCAAAAGGGCGCTTCTTCAGAAAACAATGTTTTTCTTTTTGCTGATTTCTAAATAGAAACCAAGATGGCTGTTTTCAAAAGAGGTTCTTGTACAATTGAGATAGAAAGAAGATAGTCGAAACCTTTTTATCCTAAGGATTTCGACTATCTTTGTTTTTTATGAAGAAGTCAACCAGACAGCTTCTTTTTTGTGAATAGATGTTCGGATCAGAGCAGTTCTTCATAGCTGCGAATATAACGATCCGCAGTGGTGGCTATGACTTCTTTTTCGCTGCAGGCAGTGGGATCAGCAATGGCATAAACGGTAAATCCGCCTTGCTTTGCGCTTTTGATGGCGTAATAAGCGTCTTCAAAAACAACTGTATCCTGCAGGGTGCCGCCCAATCGCTCCATCATCATTTGGAATACTTTGGGGCTGTCTTTGGATGCACCCACTTCGGTACAGGTTGCCACAAATTCAAAATAGGGCAGTAATTCCAGCCGATTCAGCGCAAGATGGATGTAATCCGCTTCGGAAGCGGTCAGAATACACATCTTTGTACCTTTGTTTTTTTCCATTTCTAAAAATTCCTTTACAAAAGGCTTCAGTGGAATGGAGTGAGCATACTGATCCGCAACATAAGAGATAACTTCGTCACAGATTTCCCGCACACTTTGCGTTGCCCCCAATTCCTGACGGAAAAATTCTGCTGTCTGTGGCAGAGTCTGTTTTTTCATCACGGAAAGCAGGTTGGGGGGGATGGGAATATTGTGGCTTTCCAGATAGCGTTTTCCTGTGTTTCTCCAGACGGGCATGGAGTCAATGAGCGTGCCGTCCAGATCAAAAATAATATGTTTTGTCATATGCGTATCCTTACTCATTTATTGAATTTATCAATTTTTTCGTTGATGGTCAGTACCCCGGTCGGATTGTGGAATACTTTGATGTATGTTTTTGTGGAAGGCGCGCCTTCTTCAATGGGGATTTCCTGACAGCGTTTCGCAATTGCCATCAGACCTTCCAAATCTCCCTCAATGGTGGTTTCAAAAGGACCAACCACATAATGATAACCAGTGCTGTCAATGTAGGCGATGACTTTATCTACAATGGCAAGAACCTTTTCTGTTTCTGTAACGTCAGGCAGTACCTGTACTGCAATACTTGTTGTATACATTTTTCAAAACCTCCTTTTTCCGACAGTTTAGCACTTTTTGAAAAAAAAGGCAAGGGCGGCATAAAGAAGCAAAAAGGCTGAAAATACGGTGTTTTAGGCAGAAAAAAGTCCTTACCTGTGAAGGTAAGGACGGAAGTATCAGGCTTTTTTCTTTTCAAGAATGATAAATACCAGTGCACAGATACCCAGCAGGATGGGGTAGTAACAGTAAGGTACGATTTCTACAGAAGAAACGCTGACAGCAGCGGTAGCCGTTGCGGCAGAAGCGTAAAGGAGCTGTGCGCCGTAAGGAATCAGTCCCTGGAAAACAGAAGTGAAAATATCCAGCAAAGATGCTGTTCTCTTAGGAGAAATATCATAATCGTTAGCGATTTCTTTGGCGATGGGACCGGCAATGACGATGGCAACGGTGTTGTTGGCTGTGGAACAGTCTACAACAGAAGACAAGGCAGCAATCCCGATCTGTGCGCCTTTGGGTCCGTGGATACAGCGGCGGATGATGTACAGCAGCCAGTCGATACCGCCATTCTGACGAACCAGAGAAACCAGACCGGCAACAATGATGGAAATAACAGTAATATCATACATACCCATGATGCCTTCACCGATGATGCCAAAGCTTTCGATGAGTGTGAAATCTCCATAAGCAATACCAATGCAGAGAGAAAGCACAGTACCTCCTACCAGCAGCATAAATACATTCAGACCAGCCAGAGCACCAATGAGTACCACCAGATAAGGCACAATACGGATGAAATTGTATTCCAGCGCTTCTTCAATGACATAATCGTTACCTTTTGTCCGCAGGAACAGCAAAATGGCTGTGAGGATTGCGGCAGGCAGGGCGATTTTAAAGTTTTCGCGGAATTTGTCTTTCATATCGCAGCCTTGGGTTCTGGTAGCCGCGATGGTTGTATCAGAGATCATGGACAGGTTGTCCCCGAACATAGCGCCGCAGACAGCGGCACCGATACACAGAGGCATGGCAATGCCGGTTTTTTCACTGATACCGATGGCGATGGGAGCCAGTGCGACAATGGTGCCAACAGATGTACCCATGGAGGTGGAAATGAAGCAGCCTACCACAAATACGCCTACTACGGCAACACTGCCAGGCATAATGGACAAACCGAAGTTTACTGTGGAGTCTACACCGCCAGCTGCTTTGACGGAAGCGGAGAATGCGCCTGCAAGGATAAATACCAGACACATGATCATGATGTTTTCGTCACCGGCGCCACGAGCCATGTTGTTCAGCTTTTCTTCAAACGAAAGTTTTTGACCCTTGGGGTTTTGCAGAAAAGCTACAACAAGTGCGATGACGAAGCCGACAATGGCAGGCAGGGAATCGCCGAACATGCCGCCATGAGAGTTGTCGATGATACCCACTGCGATGAACAGTACCAGGAACACCACAATGGGAATCAGCGCGAAAGGATTGCCTTTTTTCATACTGAAACCTACTTTCTTTTTTAAATTATTTTTTCAACTTACTGTAATCATACAACAACATTCGTTATAATACAAGATAGATGCAAAAATATAAATTTTCTTTGCTGTCAAAAATAATTATGACGAAATCTGTCAGAAAGAAGAATGAGAAAAATGATATTTTTTCTGTGATTTCAATTGGGATTTACTAAAAAAAGAAATATTCTACAAAATAGGTATAGGAGAAATGGAAAATAACAGATATAATAGGGAAAAAAGAATGCATATACATTTTTTTGCTTTTGAGGGGGAATTTTATGGCAACATTGAAAGATATCGCGAATCAAACGAATGTGGCTTTATCGACGGTGTCCCGTGTTTTGAATGAAAAGCCGGATATGCATGTGACAGAGGAAACTCGCCGGCGCATTTTGGAAACGGCAGAAGCGTTGGGATATCATAAGGAACGTCTGCAGGAAAAAAGAGAGCAGACCATAGGGATCGCATTTGAAACGGCTGGATTGTCCATACCCGCATTTTATATGGCGCTGCAGGCAAAGGCTTATCTGGAAGAACTGTGCAGACAGCGGAATATCCAGATGGTGTACCTTTCTCTGGATCAGAATAAAAAACCGGAGCCTATGCCGCATTTGATCGGCATTGCTGCCATCGGGCAGTTTGATGCGGTATACGCAAAACACCTTTTTGACTGCAACCGCAATGTGATTTTTTTGGGAGATTCTCCTGATCTGATGGAATATTGCAGTATTTCACCGGATTATCGTATGGCAGTGGATATGATTCAGTCAAAATTTATGGAGAAATCTTATGATTGTGTCATTTATGCAGGTATTGCGGAAAATGAAACAAAGGCAAAAGAAGGAGAAGTATATCATTATTGGCAGTATATGGCGAAAAAAAGGGGATTTATGGAAAAATTCCTGACTTGTCATAATCGGATGGAAATGCAGGAAAATTTGCAGGAATATTTGAAAACAGCGGAAGAACAGCGGATTGCGATTTTTGCTGTGGATGAACGAACAGCCATGTGTATAGCGGCGGCGGTTTGGGGACTTGGGAAAAAAGTGCCGGAACAGGTGGGAGTATTGACATTGAACTGTTTTTTTGCAACACCAGGAACGGAACCGCTGTTTTCTACCATTGATTTTGATATCTGTCAGTATGTGATTACAATGCTTTCCTGCCTGGAGCAGCAGTACTCTCTCGGGCAGAAAGGAAAGAAAATCGTTTTGCCTTTTGGATATACCGATCGGAAAACAGTATAAAGACAATATCAGAGATAATTTCTATTTTTTTACAGTTTCATCAGAAAAAAAGACAGATGCGCAGGCAAAGTTTTTCTCTGTTTTGTGTAAAATGGAAAAAAAGGAGGAAACTGTCTGGAGGACTTGTTTCTGCGCACATTGTGCCGTATAATATAGGTCGATATTCTGTCAACCAAAGGGGCCCGATGTCTGCCGCTGGCAGGCATCGGATTTTTTTGGAAACAATTTCGACAAAATGCAACTTTTTTTGCGTTTATTTTGTCTTATGAATAGAGAGAAAGAAATAGGAGGAACAGTGCGTTGGATTTTGGAAGCATTCCGTTTATTATATGGTTTTTGCCTATATTTGTTTTGATATATTATTTGATACCTTCAGCTCAAGGGAAAAAAGCTGCCATTATTATCGGCAGTATTTTCTTTTATGCAGTATCGGCTTTGTCATGGCTGCCCTATTTGCTGGGTCTGACTGTTTTGGCAGTGGTTGCTGCATATGGAATACGGAAAAAAGGTAAGCCGGTTTTGGTCATATCGGTTTTGGCATTTACAGCGTTTCTGATTTGGAATAAAGCATCAGATCAGTTGATGCCTGGTGTCAGCTTTGTGATTTTCACGATTTTGGCTCTGTTGGTTGATACTTATCGTAATCCTACAGAAAAAGGCTTGCTGGATCTGTTGTCATATATTCTGTTTTTTCCGAAACTGATTTCTGGTCCCATTGCTCGTCTGGAACAGATGGAAACGAGAAAAGTACGTCTTATGGGGGAAAAACCGCCGCGCAATGGTGTAAATATTGAATATGGCGCAGTGTGTTTTATTATCGGTTTGGGGTATAAAGTGCTTCTTGCCAATCAGTTGGCAGGGCTTTGGCGGGAGATTCAAACCATTGGTCTGCCTAGTGTTTCCACGCAGCTGGCATGGATGGGGGTCATTGGCTTTAGCCTTCAATTGTATTTCGATTTTCAGGGTTATTCTCTGATGGCAATCGGGATTGCGAAGATGCTTGGATATACTATGCCAACGAACTTTGACAGTCCTTATTTGTCAAAATCTGTTTCTGAGTTTTACCGTCGCTGGCATATGACCCTTGGCGCGTGGTTTCGGGATTATGTTTATATCCCTTTGGGCGGCAGCCGTAAGGGAACTATCAGAACCGTTGTCAATCTTTTTGCCGTATGGCTTCTGACTGGGTTGTGGCATGGTTTTGGCATAAACTTCCTGATGTGGGGCATGTTCCTGTTTTTCTGGATCGCCATGGAAAAAATCTGGCTGCGCAAATTTCTGGAAAACAAACCGTGGCTGGCGCATATTTATGTATTGTTGATGATCCCCTTGTCCTGGGTGTTTTTCGCACTTCCTGAATTATCAGACATTGTCTGGTGTTTCCTGCGGCTCTTTGGACCTTTTGTGCCTTATGAAGGCATTAATGTATCCCCGGGGGATTATGTGAAATACGGCAGTATGTATGGACCATTTTTGCTGGCTGGCATTTTCTTCGCTTTTCCTTTTGGAGAAAAATGGCTGAAGCGGAATTATCGCCGTACTTTGGGCATACTGGTACTGCTGGCAATTTTTTGGTTGTCGATTTACCAGATTGCGATGGGATTGAACAACCCCTTTATGTATTTTTCATTTTGAGGTGATGCACAATGAGAAAATTCAAATATCCGCTGCTGTTGCTGGTGATTTTGTCTATGGTAGCGGCAGAGAGTTATGGGCAGTATGTACGTGTTCATGGACTTGTTGAAATGAATGATGATAAATTGCATCCCGGTGTTGCCTATGCCTGTTTGGATTTGAAAAATCGTATGCAAAACAGCGGCAAAACAGAAACTACATGGAATGTTTTTGCGGGTATCGGGCAGGAACCAGAGGCAGAGGAATGGCCTATCCGGGAATTTGAAACAGTGGATCGCTCTTATTTTGATGATGCATTGTTTATTGGGGATTCCCGTATGGTAGGAATGTCAGAGTATTCCGGTTTGGATAACGCGACTTATTATGCGGAAGTAGGTCTGACCATCTATTCCCTGTTTGAAAAACCCATTGCTCCTTTGGCGGACGGCAGTATGGGAACATTGGAACAGGCGCTGCGGGAAAAACAGTTCGGCAAGATTTATCTGATGGTTGGCATCAATGAATTAGGGACTGGTACCAGAGAAAAGTTCTTGGAAACATATGCGGCTGCGGTGGAACACATTAAAGAATTGCAGCCAAATGCCATTATTTTCATCCAGGGCATTCTGTATGTAACGGAGGAACGCTCCGCGAAAGATGAATATATTAATAATTTGAATATCCAGCTGCGCAATATGGATATTTCTAAGCTGGCAGATCAGCGACGGACATTCTATATTGATGTGAATACGGTATATTCTGACGGCAAGGGCAATCTTTCCACGGAATATACTTTCGACAGTGCTCATTTGAAGGCAGCCTGCTATGACCAGTGGGTGACATTTCTGATGGAACACGGCATTGTAACCACACCGCCGGAAAGCTGAGAAAAACCCGATAACTTTTTTGTTATCGGGTTTTTTGCATCATGTCTGTTCATATTTGGCATGCCCCACCAAAAAGCCAATGCTGCCAACCAGAAAATCCTGAAACTGAGAAAGGGAAGCAATGGTATTTTCTGCTGGCAGGGCAGACATGCGTACATAGCTGAGTATTATCAGAGAGAAAAAACCCACGCCGGCTACAATGAAAATCTGATGACGGATACGGCAGTTTTGGCAGGATGGCAAGGGTTCTCCTTCTGGTAAGTTTATGAGAGAAGTTTTTTCACGACTTTCTAAAGGAATTTCTTTTTCAGATTTTTCTGATGTGCTTCCAAAGGCATTGCTGATGAAATAACCAAATATGGTGGCGGCAGAACTGCGGATCATGGCATCCATGGCTTCAAATTCTTTTGTAACATCTGGCGTCAAAAAGATATGGCAGGCTGACTGCAGCAATAGAAGAAAGAGAAACAGACAAAGACAGCGATCAGAAAGGCGTATATGCCCCAACGTGTGGCGGAGCCGTTGATACAGACTTTTTTTCTTCACAGAATCACCTGATTTTTGTTTCTTGCTTTATCATATGAAGGGAAAGAGCGTCTGTGAAAATATTTTGTTATGACAGTCACCAAAAAGAAAAACAGGCATATTCTGTCAATATAAAAAAATTAAAGGAGTGCTTTTCAATGGAAATCAATGAAATGGAAAATCAGACTTGTCCGGCAGTGGGGTATCAGGCAGCATCAGTATGTGTACCTGTTACAGTAACACCTTTTGCAGAGGCAGGAAAAACAGTCACAAAATGCTGTGGTGATCCTGTGGTGGTATCCGGCAAAGATACCTGCGAAGGTGTAAAAAATGGTACTTGTTCTTTCACCATTTCCCAGAATATCTGTGTAGCTGTACCTGTAGCCTTTGGCGCAGTGGCAACTGTTGGTGACAGTTATGTAAACTGTGCTGGTGCAACAGCAGAAGATGTTTGCTCTGACTGCGCTGGGATTCCGCCGGTAAAAGAACCCGTGGAGCCTGATGTAGAAGCGTAATTGTTTTTTATAAAGATATAAAATTGAACCATTTTCCCCTTAGGGAATCGGCATGAACCCCGGTTTCTTAAGGGGTTTTTATATCCTATGAAAATTCTGGTGTTTTTGTAGGATTTATGCTAAAATGGATTTGAAACTGAGAAAAAAATGCAAAAAAAGGAGGCGCAAATGGGGGTACTCAAGAAGGGACAGGCTTTGTTTCTGTATTTTATGGCGTATGCAGTCATTGGCTGGCTTTATGAGGTTTTTTTAGAAGTGGTGGTATATCGCTGGGGATTTTCAAACAGAGGTTTTTTGTTTGGTCCTTATCTGCCAGTATATGGTTTTGGCGCGGTCATCATTTTACTGGTACTGCAGCCTTTGAAAAGGAAACGGATTTCTGTGGGGAAAATCAATGTCACGCCTATACTGGTGTTTTTGGGGATTGTGGCATTGACAACAGGACTGGAGCTTTTGACCAGCTATATCATGGAATGGACAACAGGAGGATGGCTTTGGGATTATGAGCGTTTTGCGTGGAATTTTCAAGGCAGGATCGCACTGAATCCCAGTATCCGTTTTGGCATTGGCGGTATGTTTTTCCTTTATTGTGTACAGCCATTGCTGGAAAAGGTCAATGGAGCATTGTCTGAAAAAGCCAGAAGTCTGTTGTCGGGGTGTTTATTTGTACTGATTTGTGTGGATTTTTTATATCAAGTATTTTTGAAAGTGTAACAAAGAGGTGTGTTTTATGATCCGAGTGAATACAGAAGCATGTATTGGATGCGGTATGTGTGAAAAAGATTGTCTGGCAAGTGCCATTCGTGTGGAAGATGGCAAAGCCAAGGTGAAAATGAAATGTATGGAATGTGGACATTGTGTGGCAGTCTGTCCCGTGGGAGCGGTTGCCATGGATGGCGCTTATGACATGGCGGATGTGATGCCCTATGACGCGGAAACATTCAAAGTGCCTGCGGAAAATTTCCTGAATTTTCTGAAATTCCGTCGTTCCACAAGACAATATCAGCCAAAAGCGGTGGAACAGGAAAAGCTGGAACGTGTTGTGGAAGCTGGGCGTTATACGCCTACTGCCAGCAACGGGCAGAATGTGCATTTTGTGGTGGTACAGGAACAGATAGAAAAAGTGAAGGACCTGATCTGGGAAGGTTTGGAACGGATGCTGGATGCGGGAGAAATTCCTCATTACCGTGGTATGCTCCAGCGGTTCATTGACCGCAGAAAAGCGGATAAAACCCAGGATGCCTTGTTCTTTGGTGCTCCTGTGCTGGTGGTGCTCACATGTGAAAGTCCTTGGAATGGTCCACTGGCTGCCAGAAGTATGGAATTGATGGCAGAAGCGGAAGGTCTGGGGTCTTTGTACAGCGGCTTCATTCAGAGAGGCATTTTCTACAGCCCGGAAGTGCAGGAACTCCTTGGCATCACAGGAGAACAGGTGGCAGTTTGTATGCTTATGGGATATCCTGCCGTGAAATATCGCCGTACGGTTCCTCGAAAAAAAGCCAATGTTTCTTGGAAATAAGAAATTCAAAAGATTGTCAAAATACCTGTTTTTTAAATTTTTGATACCGCTGAAGGGTAAAGGGAAACGAAGAGTTTCCCTTTTTTAATCCGCAGTCGGAATTTATTTCCGACGAGGAAAAGCAGGAGTTTCAAGGCTTTTGAGCCAATGGAGCTCCTGCTTTATACCGCTGTCTACTCGTCAAAGGCTTGAATGAAATGAGCCTTTGACGATAGGTTGTCGATTTTTTCGACAACCTGAAAAGACTGTCATATTTTGGCAGTCTTTTTTTTATGCCATTCAGCCGATGTGACAAGTTTTGCCTGCCTGCTTTTTTATAATAAGATCAGGAGGGAGCAATGTGGAACTTTACATAGACGTGGTGTTTTTGGTCAATGGCAGTTGTTCCTGTCTGGCTCTGTGGACTGCCGGAAGGCTGCTACACAGAAAATGCCGATGGTGGCGATTGGCTTTAAGCGGCTTTGTTCCATCGCTGTTTTTTTGCCTGTTGCTGGTGTTTGGTATAAAAGCAGGCTTTCTTTTGTCTGTTGTAATGATGATTCTGGGGCTGGAAATTGCGTATTTTCCCAAAAGCTTTTCTGGATTTTTCCAGCTTCTTGCGGCATTGGGTGTGGCTTCTTTTCTGCTGGCAGGTTTTCTGGAAATGCTTTTTGCTTTTACGGATGCTCAGCAATTTCTGGGAAAAGGGCTGACCATTTCCCTTTCCATGATGCCATGGCAGCGATTGCTTTGGGGTTGTCTGTTGTTTTACATACTCCTAAAAGCAGGAGCGGGATGGTTGGAATGTCATGGAAAAAACAGAGGGCAGTATTGCAGGCTCACTGTGGAATCCGGCGGCAAAGTCATCAGCTGCACAGGTTTTTTGGATACAGGCAATGAACTGTGTACAGAAGGAGAAAAACCTGTGGTGGTTTTGGAACTTGCCAGATGCGTGCCCCTTCTGCCGAAGGAAAGTGCCCTTTGTCTGCTTTTGGGAAAATCCCTGCCGGAGGAAGAAGCGGCGTTTTTCTCTCAAATACCCTTTGCCGCTGTAGGTACATCATCAGGCATGCTGACATTGTTCACAGCAGAACGCTTGACCGTAACACAAGGCGAGAAAAGCCGGATATATGAGCAGATGCCTATTGGCATTTATATGGATCGTTTTACAGGTGGTTCAGCCGCACTGGTACCCCCTGTTTTGTTGGAGGAGGAAGGCATATGAAAGCATGGAAGTATCAACTGTTTTTCTGGAAATATCGTCTGGGAAGCTGGTTGAAAAAGTGGCAGAAAGCCACAGGGATTTTTTATATTGGAGGAAGTGATGTATTTCCGCCGCCGCTGAAGCCGGAGGAGGAGGCTTTGCTGCTGGAACAGCTTGGCGGCGAGGATGATTTGCAGGTAAAATCCGTACTCATTGAGCGGAATCTGCGTCTGGTGGTATACATCGCCAGAAAATTTGAAAATACAGGCATCAATGTGGAAGATCTCATTTCCATTGGCACCATTGGACTGATCAAAGCCATCAATACGTTTAAGACAGATAAGAACATCAAACTGGCAACATACGCTTCAAGATGTATTGAAAATGAAATTCTCATGTATCTGCGCCGCAACAGCAAAACCCGGGCAGAGGTTTCCATAGATGAGCCCCTCAATGTGGATTGGGAGGGAAACGAATTGTTGCTTTCTGATATTTTGGGAACGGAAAGCGATGCCATTTACAAGAGTATCGAAGATGAGGTCAATAAAGACCTGCTCCATCAAGCCATGGAGAAGCTTTCTGGCAGAGAGCGGCAGATCGTCCAGATGCGTTTTGGAATTTTGCCGGAAACCACAGAACGCACCCAAAAGGAGGTGGCAGACATTTTAGGCATCTCCCAATCCTATATTTCCCGTCTGGAAAAGAAAATTATGGGGCGGCTGAAAAAAGAAATGAATAAATTGATGTAGCGGAGAAAGGAGGTGACATCCCCTGTGCCATGCACGGGGGATTTTTCACGTATCCAGATAATGGAGAGGCTCAAAGTCGGTGTTTTTCGTTCTGCCGCAGCCGTTTTCAAATGCCTGCATAGGCTGCCCATGGCTTTGAAAGGAAATCCGTCTGGTGCTGTCCCGACATTCCTGCAAGTTGGAAATGGCTTCTGTTTGTTCTTTGCTGCGCATGAAATCAACTCCTTTTTCAACAGCATATCCTTTTTATAAAAAAGTATGCCTTTGTTTCCATAGAAGAATATGGCAGTTTTTGCGAGGTATATTTTGCCTGTCCGCTGGGAAAATTCTTTCATAGAATTTCGCAAGAAATCTGAGCGGGGGTGTAGGCAATGGGATATTATAAAAAAGTGGAAATCAGTGGTGTGAATACGGCACAGCTTCCTGTACTGAGCGCATTGCAGGCGAAAGAGCTGTTCCGTCGGTATCATGACGGGGATGAAAGCGCCAGAGAATTGCTCATAGAGGGGAATCTGCGCCTTGTTTTGAGTGTGATCAAACGGTTTGAAAACCGCAATGAAGATATGGATGACTTGTTTCAAGTAGGCGTTGTGGGGCTTTTGAAGGCAATTGAAAACTTCAATCCAGACTTGGATGTGATGCCTTCCAGTTATCTTTGTCCCATGATCAGTGGGGAAGTGCGGCGGTATCTGCGGGATAATAATACCATTCGGGTTTCCCGTTCTCTGCGGGATACTGCGTATCGTGCCTTGCAGGTGCGGGAACGGCTTACAGCGGAGAAATCTAAGGAGCCTTCAGTGGATGAAATCGCTAAAGAAATGGGACTGCCCAAAGAAAGTATTGTGCAGGCTTTGGATGCTATACAGGACCCGGTTTCTCTTTTTGAACCAGTCTATCATGACGGGGGGGATACACTCTTTGTGATGGACCAGGTCAGTGATGACAAAAATGGTGATAAGCTTTGGCTGGAAAATCTTTCTTTGCAGGAAGCTATGCACCATTTGTCAGAGCGGGAAAAGAAAATCGTGGCACTGCGGTTTTTTGAAGGGAAAACCCAGACAGAAGTCAGCAGTGAAATCGGCATCAGTCAGGCACAGGTTTCTCGGCTGGAAAAATCTGCATTGAAACGGATGCGCAAGTATGTGTGATTCATAGAAAAAGGTTTCTTTTTTATGGATGCGGTTTCTATGGACAAGCGTCCTTTTTTAGAGTAAAATATTTTTGAGTAAAATAAAAATATTTTTGATTCAAGGAGGAATTTGTTTATGAAACTGCGTGCAGAGGATACAGCAGCACTTTTTATTGATTTTCAGGAACGTCTGGTTCCCGCTATCCATGACAACGAAGCTATTGTGGAAAAAACAGTGATTCTGGCAAAAGGTTTACAGGAATTTGGGGTGCCAGTGGCTGTGACACAGCAGTACACAAAAGGTCTGGGTGATACCGTTCCCGCTGTAAAAGAAGCTTTTGCTGAGTTTAACTATATCGAAAAAGCATGTTTTTCCTGCTGTGAATGTGAAGAATTCGCAACATGGGCAAAGGCGCAAGGTAAGAAAAACATCATCGTTTGCGGCGTGGAAGCGCACATCTGCGTATTGCAGACAGTTCTGGATCTGATGGAAGCTGGTTTGAATGTATTCGTTCCTGCGGATTGCATCGGTTCCAGAAAACTCTATGACAAAGAAATGGGTATCAAACGTCTGGAAAAAGAAGGCGCATACCTGACAACTTGTGAAGCGGTTCTCTTTGAACTGACAGGCGGCGCAAAATCCCCTCATTTCAAAGTGATTTCCAAACTGGTAAAATAAAAGGATTTTCAGGGCACTCCCGCGGGGGTGTCCTTTCCAACAATGAGAAACAGAAAGAAGGCAGCTTATGAGTTTCTGGACAAACTGGAAGGGAAAAGAACATTTTCGTACCATTACATACCATCGAAAGCTGGTTCGGCAGTATTGTTTTCGTGTTGGTTTATATCGGCAGGGGCTGATGCACGACCTTTCCAAATATTCTCCAACAGAATTTCTGGTGGGTGCCAGATATTTTCAGGGAGATCGCAGCCCCAATAATGCGGAACGAGAAGCGAAGGGGTATTCTTCTTCTTGGCTCCATCACAAAGGTCGGAATAAGCATCACTTTGAATACTGGATTGATTATACTTTGAAGCCGGGAGAAATTTTGGGCGGCATGAAAATGCCTGTGCATTTTGTAGTGGAAATGTTTATGGATCGTATTGCGGCATGCAAGGTATATCAGAAAGAAAATTATACAGATGCCAGTCCATGGCTGTATCATAAGCAAAGCAGAAGGGTGCATACATTGATGCATCCAGATTCTCTGCGGCTGCTGGAGCGTTTGCTGAAAATGTTGGCGGTGCGTGGGGAAGAAGAAACATTTGCTTATGTAAGAAAAATCCTGCGCCATGACAGACAGCAAAGACTGCGGGAATTTCTGCATCGAAATGAAATCAGAAAGAAAAGATAAATTTCTATACAAAAAAGAAGGTTCCATGTTACTGATATGGAACCTTCTTTTTGTAATTCATTTATCTCTTATGTCGGAACGTATGAGAATGATGCTGTCTCAGACGTTCCTGACGTTTTGCCCTTCTCATGGCACGGCGGCGTTCCCGTCTTTGATAGCCAATGTATCTGCAGCAGCAGAATACAATGACCAGTATACCAAATACGACACCAACACCAATGGCAATGCGTTTCAAAATTTTGTTTCTGGCTGCAGTTGCCTGCGCTGCACGTTCTTCGTCAGTGGTAGCTTTTACTTCCTTTTGTGCAGTCAGATCCACAGTAGCAAGGGCCTCTCCGTTTAAAGAAAGTACCGCAGTACCCAGTTTGTCGCCCACTGCAACAGGAACAGAAGCGCTTTCTGGACAGTCAACTGCCTTGGTGATGTTTTCAATGGCTGCGTTTTTGGGAATGGTCACATAAACATCACTTGCAGGTGCCACAGCAATGGTATCCAGTGTAGTGGTTTTATCTTTGTATGTTTCCGTGATTGCCACATTTTGTGTCAGGTCTGCGGCGGAGAATGCCTTTACAGTCTGATAATTGGCAAAACCGTAATCAAACAATGTTTTTGTGTCCACATAATGTTGTGCGCCATTGCATTTGAGTACAACAGCGATGAGTTCCGTATCGCCTTGTTTGGCGTATGTCACAAGGGTGTTCTGGGCTTCTACCGTGTAGCCTGTTTTGCCGCCTTCCGCATATTCATAATAATATAGGGAATTTTCGTTGAGCATCTGATGCTGACCGTGAAGAGGGCGTTCCTCCGGTTGTTTGTTGGTGGGAGGAATCACATAATAGGTATTGGACATGATACTGCGATAGGTTTCGTTTTTCAGCAGTTCCTGTGCGATCAGAGCCATATCGTAAGCGGTGGTGTAATGGTTTTCATCAAAAAGACCATTGGCGTTCACGAAGTTTGTGTTTTCACATCCCAATTCTTTTGCCCTTGCCGTCATGTGTTCCGCGAATTTTTCCATGGTGCCGTCAACATATTCTGCGGCGGCGTTGGCACATTCGTTGGCGGAACGGAGCATGATACCATAAAGAACTTGCTCCAGTGTCAGGATTTCGCCTTCCTGAATGGCAATGTGAGCACTTCCCGGTTCGATGCTGAATACGGCATCGTGGGAGAAAGTGATCTCATCCTCCAGACTGCCATGTTCCAGTGCCAGCAGAATGGTCATCAGTTTTGTGATGCTGGCGGGATACTGTTTGGTACGGCTGTTTTTTTCATATAAAATTTTTCCGGTGATGGCATCCATCAATATGGCAGACTCTGCTGTCAATGTCAGTTCGCCGGAAGTGGAATCAGTATTTGTTTCTTCGGAATCTGTTGCCGCAGATTCAGTCGTTTCTGCTTCTGTTCCTTCTGTTTCTGTTGCATATGCTGGAAAGGCAGCAGTGAAAAGAAGTGTTGCTGCGAGGACTAAGCTGAAAATTTTATGCTTCATAAGATTCTCCTACTATGATAATTTTTGTTTTTGTGGTAAAATAAAAAAAGTATGGAAATGTGTTCTGCATACCATATCTTTAAAAGTATACCAGAAAATAACCAAAAATAAAAACAAATTTTTTCTTAAAATATTGCCAAGAGGGTATGTTTTATGAAACAAGAAAGATGGAAAGTGACACTGGCTGTGATTTTTCTGCTGGTATCGGGCTTCTGGTACAGCCATTTGTATTACGACGGAAAAGTGATACAGGAAACGGCACCTGCGGTGGAAACAGTGGAAGTTATGGTCAATGAAAGGATTAACCTAAATACGGCTAGCAAAGAAGAACTCATGCTTTTAGATGGAATCGGTGAGAAAATGGCAGAAAGAATTTTGGCATACCGTGAGGAATATGGACCTTTTGCCAAAATAGAAGATATTCAGAATGTAAAAGGCATTGGAGAAAAGACATATGCGAAAATCGCAGGAAAGCTTACCGTAGATTAGACAAGAACAGGAGGAAAGGGCAAAATGGCGTATCATATTTTGGTAGTGGACGATGAAAAGCTGATTGTCAAGGGAATCAAATTTTCATTGGAACAGGATGGAATGGAAGTAACAGCGGCTTACGATGGGGAGGAAGCGCTGCAATATATCAAGGAAGGAAATTTCGATCTGGTGGTGCTGGATGTAATGCTGCCCAAAATGGACGGCTTGCAGGTTTGCCAGCAGGTACGGGAATTTTCTCAAATCCCCATCATTATGGTAACGGCAAAAGGGGAAGACATGGACAAGATCATGGGTCTGGAATACGGCGCCGATGACTATATCACAAAGCCTTTTAACATTCTGGAACTGAAAGCCAGAATCAAAGCCATCCTGCGCCGCAGCGTGAAGAAGGTGACAGCGGAACCACAGGCGAAAAATGTGCTGAAAGCCCGTGATCTGGAACTGGCTTATGACAGTCGTCGGGTATTCATCAATGGCAGAGAGGTAAATCTGACAGCGAAAGAATTTGACCTGCTGGAACTGCTCATGGAAAATCCCGGAAAGGTTTACAGCCGTGAAAAACTGCTGGATACCGTATGGGGATATGATTACCCTGGCGATGTACGTACAGTAGACGTGCATGTGCGTCGTCTGCGTGAAAAAATAGAAACAAATCCAAGTGAACCCAAATATATCTTTACAAAATGGGGAGTTGGTTACTATTTTAATTAAGAAACGAGAGGCACCTTTTATCAGTCTGCGATGGGTGTTGTTGGTGACCTACGTCATCATCGGGGTCATTCCTCTGCTGTTGATGGCAAACACCATACTCCATTCCATTCAGGGATATTTTGTAGAAGAGAGAAAAAAAGAACTTCTCAGTGAAGCCAATGTCATTGCCGGGCAGCTTGCATCTTATGACTTTTTTACCAATGCGGAAAATCAGGAAGGGTTGGAAGAGATGGTGCTCAAAACCAGCCAGGATGAGGATTTTCGTGTTCTGGTGCTGGATGCTTCCGCCCGTGTGGTATATGACACTGGATATGAAGAAGTAGGCAAGACTTATCTGGTACCGGAAGTTCTGGAAGCGCTGCAGGACAAAGACGTTGCGAGGGAACAGAAAAATGGCACTGTTTATGCGGCAGCCTCCATTGTGGGCAGCGGCAGTCAGCATGATGGGGTTGTGTTTATTGCGGATTCTTTGCAGGATGTGGACGCAACGGTAGGCGATATTGCAAGCAAAGCCTATATTATGATGATTACGCTCCTGATAATCGTGATTGTTATCATGATTGTTATGTCTAAAATGTTTACAGAACCGCTGAAACGCATGATCAAAGTCATTCAGAAAATGGCGGAAGGTCATTTGGAGCAGCGTCTGGAAATCAAAAATCAGACCCATAACGAAATCGTGGATCTGGCATTGGCATGTAACCACATGGCGGACCAGCTGGAAAAAGTGGATTCCAGCCGCCAGCAGTTTGTTTCCAATGTATCCCACGAATTGAAAACACCTTTGAGTTCCATCAAGGTATTGAGTGAATCCATTCTTCTTCAGGAAGATGTGCCGAAAGAAATGTATGTGGAATTTCTCCATGACATCAACTCTGAAATCGACCGTATGTCAGCCATTATCAATGATTTGCTGACATTGGTAAAACTGGATCAGAAAGAAATTCCGCTGAATTTTGCGGAAACGGATTTGAATAAAGTCATGGAAGACATTGTCAAACGCATGACACCGCTGGCAACTGCAAAACAGATTCAGATTCATTACAGCAAGGAAAAAGATGTGTTGGCAGAAGCGGATGAAATGAAACTGACTCTTGCCATTTCCAATCTGGTAGATAATGCTATCAAATATACACCGGAAGGTGGCAACGTGACAGTGGTATTGGATGCAGACCATCAAAATGCTTTTGTTACTGTCAGTGATACGGGGATTGGGATTCCAGAGGATGAAATCAATCGTATTTTTGAACGTTTTTACCGTGTGGATAAAACCCGTGACAGAGAAACAGGAGGAACAGGTCTGGGGCTTTCCATCACTTATGCCACTGTGATGATGCATAATGGCAGTATCAAGGTCAGCAGCAAAGAGGAGGAAGGCACTTCTATCCAGATGCGGATTCCTCTGCGCCAAAATGGTTAATCAGAAAGAGAAGATACAGCAGATTTTACAGGGAAAGGGAGTGATTGCGGCTGATGAAAAAGAAAAAATGGCTTTTGCATTTTGCACTTGTCGTTATTGCCTGTATAATCCTGCTTCCCTGTCTGTTTTTGTTGGGAAGCAAGTTAGGCAGTTCTGGAATGGAAGATGCGGAAGTGTATTACCTGGTATCAGCGAATAATTCCTTAAAGGAAGTGCGTGAAAGTGTTGCGCAGGAAACAGAACCATCCAATATGGCATTTTATTTGCTGGAACGTATGAAAGAAGACCCCAAAAAAGATGGGATGGTCAGTGCGGTTCCGGCGGAAGTAGAATTTTTGTCAGTGCGGCTGGAGGACAAAAAAGCCATTGTGGATGTATCCGCATCTTATCTGGCTCTGGAAAGCGCGGAAGAAGTTGTTTGCCGTTCGGCAGTTGTCTGGACATTGACATCATTGGAAAGGATTGATAATGTGGAATTGACTGTGGAGGGACGTTCTCTGCGAAATCAACAGGGGCAGGAAATAGGCAGCATGAACCGGGAGAATGTCCGTATTGATGGAAATGTGCCGGCAGAAACCACAGAATACGCTATATTGAAATTGTATTTTACCAATGCAGACGGCACAGATTTTCAGGTGGAGGACCGTGTGGTTGAGGTCAATGCCAATCAGGCAAGAGAAAAAACAATTCTGGAACAGCTCATTGCGGGTCCACTGGAAAAAGGATATTATCCGA
The DNA here is from genome assembly GCA_022786605.1 of Clostridia bacterium. GTDB lineage: Bacteria > Bacillota > Clostridia > Lachnospirales > Anaerotignaceae > Anaerotignum. Next base: position 118,841 of record JALFWW010000015.1, read on the forward strand.
CTATTTCGGCAGATACTAAAATCCGGGATGTTACCACAACGAAAGATGGTATTTGTTATGTGAATTTAAGTCAGGATTTTCTTACAAAATCTGCTGCTGCAAATATCAATGAAGTTGTGACAGTATATTCCATTGTAAATTCCCTTTGTGAACTGGAGGAAGTGGATAAAGTTCAGTTCCTTATGGAAGGGGAGAAAATAGAAGATTATAAAGGTGTATTGGACTTCAGTACACCTTTTACGGCAGTAGAAAGTTTACAGACCATTCGGTTACAGAATCAAAAATGAAACGACCAGCGCTTTGGATATTGATTTTCATGATATGTGGCATTTATTGCAGACTGGGTATATCTCCATGGATATGCCTGGTCTGTATTTTTTTATGCATTGTTTGCGCGTCATATATTGTGATAAAAATCAAAAGAAAAAGATATTTACTTTTATTGCTGGCAATGTCGCTAGGATTTCTTTTGACCGGTTACTATGGCGCGGAAAATTTTGTATCCACATCCGTAGTTTCTGTGACAGGAGATGGATATGTGGCAAAAGTGGAAAGGACTTCCGGCGGCTATCCCAAATTGACGGTTTACGCAAATTTGACAGAAACAAAAACGGGAGCGTTTCACAAAAATCAAAAGGTTTATATGATTGATATGAATCAGCGAACATTTACCGAAGGAGAAGAAATCATATTTTCTGGCAGTGCGCAGCCTTTTGATCAGGGGGATATTTTCAATGGGTATAATGAATATCTCTATTTGAAAGCAGAGGGATATGACTGCAAAATGTTCCCGGAATCTCTGGAAAAAACAGGTGAACAACATCATACAGCTGGCACTCTTGCGGCAAGTTGGAACCGCAAGATAAAGAATGTGCTGAAAACTATATTGCCTCAAAAAGAGAGCGCACTGGCAGAAGCCATGATTACAGGCAATCGGGATGATATTGACGCTGGCATAGAGGGACTTTATACGCAGGCAGGTGTGACCCATATTTTATGCATTTCGGGTCTGCATATGTCTTTGCTCGCATTCTACATCTCTGTCATATTACGGCGGATACTGCGCCAGTCCCAGCGGAAAACAGCGGCAGTGACATTGTGTATCTGTATGGCTTTTCTCTTTCTGACAGGTTTTTCACCTTCGTCTGTAAGGGCAGTTGTGATGATTTCTTTGGTTTGTCTGGGACAAATGATATACCAACGTCATGAATGGCTCAATTCCATTGCTTTGGCAGCATTGGTGATACTTCTGGTCAATCCCTTTTATTTGTGGAGTGCAGGATTTCAATTATCATTTTTGTCTGTGCTGGGTATTTATGTGGGCTCTCATGTAATTCCTAAAGGTCATACATGGTACGGTAAGATTGGTGAAATGATGGGGATTTCCTTTTTCGCTTCACTCTTTGGCATGCCTGTTGCGGCATACCACTTTTTCCATGTCTCCACAGTCAGTGTTTTGGCAAACCTTGTGATATTGCCTTTGAGCGGGGTTTTGCTGGGCTGCACCATGCTGGCGGCATTGAGCAGCATGATTTTTCTGCCCATGGGTGTTTTTCTGGCAGGTCCGGTATATGTGATTTTTCAGATTTACGAAAAGGTGTGTCTGCTGGTGACGATGATTCCTCATAGTTATGTGGCTGTGGGAAGACCAACTGTTATGAGCATTTTGTGTTTTTATAGTGTGATTTGTCTGCTTTGCTTTTATCGTCCACAAATGCGTTTTCGTTTGGGAACGGCGGTGTGTACAATTTTGCTTTTAGGGATGCTATTGGGAAATCGGCTGCTATGGCATAGAAATACATTGGCGTTTTTGGATGTAGGGCAGGGGGATTGTGCCGTTTTGACGACTTACGACCATCGTGCCATCGTCATTGACGGCGGTGGAAAATACAACAAAGAATTAGGTGAAAATACGGGTGTGACCATATTAGAGCCTTATTTGGCGTCAAAAGGTGTGACACAGATTGATGCGGTTTTCCTCAGCCATTTGGATAGTGACCATAGTACGGGAATTTTGGAATTGCTGGAAGATGTGCCGGTTGAGGGTGTTTATGTGTCTGCTATGAAGGCTGCGGATGCACAGATGGAGGAGCAGTTGCAGGAAATCGTGGAAAAAAATCAAATTTCGTTATATACTATGAAACATGGGGATATGATCCGCAGTACGGCTTTGGGGGAGATAGAATGTCTGTTTCCCATTTATGAAGATGCGAAAGCGGAATCGGAAAATGAGCGTTCTCTGGTTCTGCGTTATGTTTATGGAGATACATCCGCATTATTTACGGGAGATATGGAAGATAAAGAGGAGATGCTGTTGGTACGCAATGGCATGATTGAAGATACAGATATATTGAAAGTCAGTCATCATGGCTCCAAAACAGCATCTACAGAATCTTTTTTACAGGCAATCACTCCTGAAACAGCGGTCATTTCCTGTGGTGCCAATAATTTGTACGGACATCCCCATAAAGAAGTGTTGGAGCGCCTGTCTGGCTGTGGCGCAGAAATTTTCCGCACCGATAAAATGGGCAGCGTTGTTGTAACGATTTCGCCGAAAGGTGAGGCGGAAGTAACAACGGCGGCAGAAAGGAAACCGATTTATGAAAGAATTAAAGAAGCAATGGAAGGAACACCAATTCCATAAATGCTATTTGTTTTATGGTACGGAAACGTATCTCATGAAAAATTATGAAGAAACACTGGTGCAGGCACTTTTGCCGCCAGGAACAGAGAGCATGAACTCAGATATTCTGGAAGGAAAAAAGGCAACGGCTGCAACCATTATGGATGCTGCGGAAACATTACCGTTTCTCAATGACAAGCGGTTGGTTCTCATTCGCAACAGTGAGTTTTTCCATCGGAACGGCAGAAAGGAAGAAGGGGAACGGCTGGTCGAATTTTTAAAGGACAGCCCGGAAAGCACCTGTATTCTTTTTGTGGAAGAAAAAGCCGAAAAAACAGGAAAACTCTATAAAACCATTGCCAAAGAAGGGCAAGTGGTAGAATTTGCGCCTTTGAAAGAAAAAGAGATCATCACATGGCTGCGAAAAACATGCGCTTCCGGTGGTGTACAGCTTTCAGAAGCCATGGCAGTATCGCTGCTGCGGACAACGGATAACAGCATGGAAAATCTCCAACGGGAAATGGATAAACTCATTGCCTATAAAGATGGGACGGGGGAAATCACTCAGGAGGATATTGCCTCTGTTTGTTCTGTTTCTCTAGAAGCGAAAGTTTTTGAGCTGGTACGGGCAATGGGTGAGAAAAAGACGGAAAAAGCCATTTCTATTTATTCCAATCTACTTTCTTTGAAAGAATCTCCTTATATGGTGTTGTCTTTGCTGACCAGACAGTTCCGGATGGTTTTGGGCAGTGCTCTGCTTTCAGCGGAAGGCACTGCACAGGCGGAGATTGCCAGTCGCTTGGAAGTGCGGGATTTTGCCGTACGGGAATATCTGCGCCAGAGTAAGAGTTTTTCCGTAAAAGAACTGGAGCAGGCGTTGGCAGATTGTCTGGAAACAGACTTGGACATTAAGAGCGGTCGTATGGCAGAAGATTTGGCAGTGGAATTGCTGCTTTTGAAATACAGCAGCCCATCTTTTTCCTAAAAGAAACTATATTTGAAATAAAGAAAGGCATGAAAGCAACTTCCCCTTAAGAAAACATGGATTTTCCTTTCCTTGATTTCTTAAGGGGAATTGCGACGGCTGTCTTCATAAGAAAACATAACGACGAGAATCTTTATAAAATAAGAAAGCCAAAATCCTTTGTCATGATAAGGATTTTGGCTTTCTTTGTTTTCTTATGAAGATGCCCCTAAACCTCTTTTATTTGAGATTTCATGCCTTTTTGTTTAATACATACAGATATAAGCGTCACGTTCTGCACCTACGGAAACGTACCGAATGGAACATCCAGTCATTTCTTCCAGCAGATGAATGTAGTCCAATGCTTCTTTGGGCAGTTCTTCTTTTGTTCTACATTTGCTGATGTCGCAGTTCCAGCCTTTTACCTTACGAATGACAGGTTTTGCTTCGGGTAATACTGCGGCATAGGGGAATTCATCAATGATTTCACCATTGAGTTCATATTGCGCACAGATAGGGATTTCTTCTAAATAGGAAAGAACATCCAGTTTTGTCAGGGCGATTTCTGTACAGCCCTGTACACGAATACCATAACGGGACGCCACTGCGTCAAAGGGACCCACACGGCGGGGACGACCAGTTGCCGCGCCATATTCACCGCCAGCTTCGCGGAGTTTTTCCGCTTCTTCGCAGAAGGATTCACAGGTGAAAGGACCTTCGCCTACGCAGCTGGAGTATGCCTTCATGATACCAACAACCTGATCCAGTTTATGATTGGGTACCCCTGCACCAATGGGAGCGTATGCAGCAATGGTGGAGGAAGAAGATGTGAAAGGATAGATGCCGAAGTCGATGTCACGCAGTGCGCCTAACTGTGCTTCGAATATGATCTTCTTGCCTTCCTTCGCTGCCTGATCCAGATACAGGCTTGTGTCAGTGATATAATTGGAAAATTCTGCGGCATAAGTGTCCAGCCATTTTGTCATGTCAGCCAGCTCTACTGGGTCTGCATGATAAACATTTTCGATGATCAGATTTTTATATTCCAAAACATGTTTTAATGTATCATGGTAAATGGCAGGGTATTTCAGATCACCCATGCGCAGGCATTTTTTCATGTATTTATCCCCATAAACGGGAGAGATGCCACGACGAGTGGAACCATATTTCGCGTCACCCAGACGATCTTCTTCCAGACAGTCCAGCATAACATGGTAAGGCATGCAGATGACTGCTTTGTCACTGATTTTCAGATTTTCAGGTGTGATAGATACACCAGCTTCCCGCAGGCGGGAAATTTCGTTATGCAGGTGTTCCAGATCAATAACCATGCCGTTGCCCATGACATTGACTACGTCACTGCGCAAAATGCCGGAAGGCAGCAGATTCAGTACGAATTTTCCCTGATCATTGATAACTGTGTGCCCTGCGTTATTGCCGCCCTGATAACGGCAGACGATATCATATTCCTGAGAAAGCAGGTCTACCATACGACCTTTGCCTTCGTCACCCCAGTTGATGCCAACAATAGAAGTAAACATAACATACCTCCTAATATATAAACAAATTTGATTCTCAATAAAAATACTATAAGATTATAGTATGTCTGATGAACGGAGTCAAATAGAGGGTTTTTTGTTATTATGCACTGATTTTGGATAAAAATTTGCTTGTGCCAAATGGTATTTATTTAAAAATAATGGAAAATAAATGGTTTCTTTTGAAATTGACTAGTAGGAAATGTAAAATTATTCATAATGTGAGGATGCGGAGAGAAAAATTAAGATATAGAAATATTTGATACCATTTATAAAAATATGAAATAAATAAAAACAGATTGGGAAAGGTCGTACAATATGTCTGTCTTATGTGGAAAATAAATGTTATGATAAAAAAGAAAAACCAGAATGCCGGTATGAGCGTTCTGGTTTTGTTCATTGTTTTTATGATTTTTTCTTGCTTTCTGATTTGTTGTCTTTCTGTTTTTTGGGTGTTGGTGCCATATCATAAGCATGATTGCGCCCTAAGGTATAAGCGGCTTTGATGAGTTTCTTTTCGCTTTCTGTCAGTTCCCGGTTCAGCTGTGTCATAAAATGCTGGAACAGGGCTTTTTTATCTGTCCGCGTACGCTTGGGTTTTTTGGCAAGCATGGTCAAGGGCTGGAAAATATCCGGCGTGATGGTTTCAGGATGGACAATGCGGAAAATTTTTGCTGTGTAAACAGCGTCATTCAGGGCATTATGGAAAGCCTCCTGTATTTCAATGCCCAGTTCTGTCACAGCGTTTTTCAGACCGATGGCTTTGCCTGCTTCCTGATGGAGATATGTGGAAGCAAAGGGCTGGATATTCAAATATTGATCTGTCAGCGCATCCGCATCCAGGTTATAATAAAGAATATTGCGGAACAGTGACTTGATGTCATCGGGACCCCATGTGCAAAGGATGGCTTCTTCTGTGCCGATAAAGCGCAGGAATGCCTCATAAGCCTCTTGGAAAGAAGGCTGTCCTTTTAAGTCCTCCTCTCGTATCCCAGTGATTTTTTCCACAAAGGGATGGAGCCGGGGGTAAATCTGGGGACGGATCATATAATTGAATTCTTCCAATATATCAAAATTTTCGTTGAGCTTTACAGCGCCGATCTGTATGATTTCAAAAGGACATTCTGCAACAGGTTCAGTTTTTTTCCCTGTTTTGAATGGAAAGGACTGGTTAAATTCCAGGTCTAATACAATGTAATGCATCTCCAAGCCTCCTGTTTGTTTTACTCAAATAGTATACCATGAAATACGTTTGCAACAAAGAGAAATTTTCTTGTATATCTATTTTGTCAATGGTAAAATCATCATATAAGGAGGTTATTGCCATGCGTTTGACATTTACGGAACAGGAAATCCAGCAGGGATTGCATAAAATCTATCTGGAAGAAGATGATCTGCTTCTGGAAGGGGAGTGGGTGGAAGGCGAAGGTCGCCATTACATCATTTCCGGTGTAGCAACCATTGAAGGCGAGCGTTACCATGAATTTGAAATAGAATTTGAATTGGTAGAAGAACCCCAGGAACAGACAGCCGTTGGCATTTTGTCTGTAGATTGGGATTGGTATGATTTTTTATGCTGAAATGAAAAAAGGAGGAATGAAAACATGGATACATTTCGTTATTTTATGCCCGTAGATACATACTTTGGACGTGGATGTGTTGCAGAACATAAAGAAGCGATGAAAAAATTGGGGAAGAAAGCCATGATCGTGACTGGCAGAACTTCCGCAAAGAAAAATGGTTCTCAGAAAGATGTGACAGACGCTCTGGAAGCGCTGGGTATGCAGTGGGTACTGTTTGACGAAATCGGTGAGAATCCCGATGTGGAAACGGTTGTCCGCGCGGCAGAGATGGCAAAAAAAGAAGCGGTTGATTTTGTCATCGGCATTGGCGGCGGTTCTCCTATGGATGCTTCCAAAGCCATTGCGGTACTGACCGCAAATCCAGAAGCGGATGCGGAAATTCTCTTTACAGATCCTTCCGCAAAAGCACTGCCTGTTGTGGAGATTCCTACAACAGCAGGTACTGGCTCTGAAGTGACACAGTATGCCATTCTGACACTCCACGAACAGCGTACCAAAAGTGGGATCATGCAGCCAGTGTTTGCGACTGTATCCTTCCTTGACCCTAGATACATGGATACCCTGTCTGCAAAAGTAACCAATAATACAGCAGTAGACGCCATGAGCCATCTGGTGGAAAGCTATTTGAGCGCAAATGCCAATACGGTCAGTGAAAAAATCGTTGCTATGGGTCTGTCTTACTGGAAAGAATGTATTCCTGCGCTAAAAGCAAGAGAATATACACTGGAAGTCCGTGAAAAACTGATGCTGGCATCCACCATCGGCGGTGTGGCCATTGCCCAGACAAGCACATCCATTCCTCACGCGTTGGGTTATTTCCTGACATATGAAAAACAGATTCCCCATGGTCGCGCAAATGGTATGGTTATGCAGGCGTATATGGAACTCTTCGGCAAAGACAATCAGAAAGTAAAAGAAGTTCTCGGTTATCTGGGGCTGGAAACCACAGAAGATATGGGTCAGCTTATGAAAGATGTGCTGGATATTTCCGAAACATTCACAGCGGAAGATATTGCTTATTACGCAAAACGCTCCATGGAAAATCTCAAAAAACTGGCGACATTCCCCGAATATGGTCTGGAAGAGAAGGACATTCTGGAAGTTTACAGAAAAAGCCTGCTGTGATATAATCAATATACAGAAAAACAGATGCCGGAACTGGACAGAGTTTCCGGCTCTTGTTTTCTTGAAAAGATGTACTGGAAAAGACCGGATGTTGAAATGAGATGAGAGAAATCGGGAGATGACAGCCTTGACACCTTTGATGAAAATACAACCTTTTATTCAGGCTTATGTACAGGCCATCGCCTCTATTTTGGAAGCGGATGTTACCATTGTTGACCATGAGCTCATTCGTGTGGCAGGTACAGGGGATTATCTCAATGAAATCGGGAGTGCCGTTTCCCATGCTAATTTTTTTGAGAATATCCTTAAGACAGGAAAGGGCGGTATCATTCGAGATGTGAATGATGACTCCAACTGTGTAGGATGTGAGAAACGAGCATACTGCAAAGAACTTGCCAATCTGGCTTATCCTATTTTTCAGAATCAAACTGTAGTGGGCATCATTTCCATCATTGCTTTCCAGGAACAGCAGCGGAAAAATGTGCTGGAAAATATGGGGAAATTGGAAGAATTCCTCAAGTATATGAGTATGCTGTTGGAAAGCAAGCTTTATACGGATGAAGCCAAAAGCAAACTGGAAGAACAGTTGAAAGCGGTACATACAGCGGAAAGCGCATGGTCTTTCGTAGGGGACAGTCCCAAAATGCAGGAAGCACTGCGCATCGGCAGAAAAGTAGCAAAGTCCGATTCTACGGTATTTCTCCGTGGGGAAAGCGGTACCGGCAAGGAGATTATGGCAAAAATGATCCATGACCTCAGCGACCGCAGGGAAAAACTGATGATTTCCATCAACTGTGCCGCCATTCCAGAAAACCTGGTGGAAAGCGAACTCTTTGGTTATGAAGAGGGGGCTTTCACTGGCGCACGGAAACATGGTTCTGTGGGAAAATTTGAACTGGCGGATAAAAGCACGATTTTTCTGGATGAAATCGGTGATATGCCTTTGCCGGTTCAGACAAAACTGCTTCGAGTTTTACAGGAAAAGCAGGTGGAACGAATCGGCGGACGAAAACCCATTCCAGTGGATATTCGCGTTATTTGCGCTACCCATAAGAACATCGAACAGATGGTAGCAGAAGGTACATTCCGAGAGGACTTGTATTACCGTTTGAATATCATCCCCATCGAACTGCCTCCTTTGCGGATGCGGCGGGAAGACTTGCCGGCTTTGATCACCCATTATATCGGATATTATAATCAGAAGCTGAATAAACATCTGGAGGGGATGGAACCGGAGGCATTGGATGCCATGATTGCTTATGATTGGCCGGGAAATGTCAGAGAATTGAAAAACATTGTGGAGTATCTTGCCAATATTGTGGAAGGTACACATGTTGCGCTTTCAGACTTGCCGGATCATATCGCGCTTCATGGAAGCCGTGGCGCCGCACCCCGTTCATTGGATGAAATGATGGCGGATTATGAAAAACGGGTATTGATGCGTATGGTCAAGCCTGGAGCTTCTCTGGAAGAAAAAAATCACCTTGCGGATACCTTGCAAGTGAGTCGTGCTACATTGTATCGTAAATTGAAAAAATATGACCTGATTTGATTCTCATTATTGAGAAATTGTTTTCAAAAATGAGAACTCCATATATCCTAGGAAAAAAGCCTTCATTTTGGTATGCCGTATACCAAAGAGGCTTTTTTTATTGCAAAAGACAACAAATTTGTATGAAAAAAAGTGCATTATTTATTTGTGTATGGGAAAAAAAGAAAGAGAAACAATCTGTTTTTCTCAAAAATGAGAAACAAGATGTCAAAAATTGCGGAAATTGGGCGTTTTTTGTTTGGCACGCTTTTTGCTCTATAATTGGGCAAGAAAATATGAATCGGATCATTTTTAGGAGGAACTGCAAATGGATATGAAAAAAGCATTGGAAGCAATCAGAAGTGAAATGAAACCCAGCATGGGCTGTACAGAACCTGTAGCCATTGGTCTGGCAGTTTCCAGAGCATGTGCGCTGCTGGAAAAACCAGCGACACATCTGGATATGGTGATCAGCTCTAATATTTTCAAAAACGCTTACAGCGTACAGATTCCTAACGCTGGTACAAATGGTATTGAACTGTCTTGTGTATTGGGATGTCTGTTGGCTGATCCCAACAATACCATGGAAATCTTCGCAAAAGTAAAACCTGAACATGTGGAAGAAGGTCAGAAGCTGGTAGAAGAAGGTTTTGTAACTGTAAAAGTGCTGAAAAGCAGCCAGTTCTATATTGAATGTGTAGCAACAAATGAAACAGAACGTGCGCACACCATTACAGAAGATGCTCACGATAATTTGGTTTATTCTGAAAAAGACGGCAAGGTACTGCTGGATCATCGGAAAGAAGATGCTGCGGAAGAAGAAGCGCACGATGATTTTGATATCACACAGTATACATTTGCAGATTTCTACAAAATGGCTGAGGAAGTGGATGTGAAGGAACTGTCTTTCATCCAGGAAGGTATCGACATGAACCTGGAAATCGCGAAAAAAGGTCTGGAAAAGAAATATGCCATTGGTATTGGTCCTTGCATGCAGAAAATGGTTCTCAGCGGTACTTTATCCAATGACATGGTAACAGACGTAAAACTGACAACAGCAGCAGCTTGTGACTTCCGTATGAGCGGCGGCAATGGCTCTGTTATGACATATCTGGGCAGCGGCAATCAGGGTCTTGAAACCATGCTGCCTGCGGCAGTGGCTGCGAAACATCTGCATGTTTCCGCGGCAAAATTACTGCGTGCGGAATTGCTGGGTATGTTGATTATCATGTATATGAAAAAGCATGTGGGCAGACTTTCTCCTATCTGCGGCGCAACATTGGCAGGTTCCGGTTCTGCGGCAGCCATTACATATATGATGGACGGCAATCTGGAACAGGTTTCCGGCGCGGTACAGAATATGATGGGCGGCGTGGCAGGTATGTTCTGTGACGGCGCAAAAGGCGGCTGCGCTTTGAAACTGTCTATCTGTGCGGGTGAAGCGGTTTATGCGGCACTGTATGCCATGGATCATGCCATTATTCAGGCAACAGACGGTATCATCAGCACTGCTGTAGAAGATACAACCAAAAACCTGATGAAACTTTCTCATGAAGGTCTGGCAGATGTAGACATGAAAGTTATTGAAATCATGCAGAATAAAAAATGAGAAAAAAGATGCAGTGTAGCAGAGTGAAAAAAGGAATTCGCTATAGATACACGGTTGTGACAACATGAAATAAAACAACACCTTAGAAACATTTGAAATAATATAAAAAGCCTCATGGAACTTTATAAAAATGAACTGCTCCAATTTGTGCGGACAGTACAAAAAGCGTTCTTACGAGGATAATATTTGATTTTCAAGTGGAGTGGCGTAGCGTGAGCGGCGCCACTCCTGTTTTTAATTGAATTCTCTCATGGTTATAGAAATGAAT
>JALFWW010000024.1 GCA_022786605.1 Clostridia bacterium
GGCATCTTCATAAGAAAACAAAGAAAGCCAAAATCCTTATCATAACAAAGGATTTTGGCTTTCTTATTTTATTAAGATTTTATTTGTTATGTTTTCTTATGGAGACAGCCGTCGCAATTCCCCTTAAGAAATCAAGGAAAAAGAAAATCAATGTTTTCTTAAGGGGAAGTTGCTTTTGTCTACGCTGTTTTTTATAAAAATCCTTGCAAATGATTTTAACTGGCGTTATGCTCTCCCTAACAAAAAGGAGGGAACGCCATGAAATTTTGGCTGGAAATGAAAACAGCATACTGGGACGCTCTGCCTGTCCAGTATTTACGCCGCACAGGAGCTTACGGCAGAGAAAACGCCGCTCTTATGGCAGAAATAAAAAACCGCATCACCGAAAAAGGGCTCTGGCAGGAAGATACGACTATATGGGCAGTGCCTTGGGACAATCCCCAGACAACACCGCCCCATTTGTGCCGCTACGATGTATGCACCCAAGGGCTATGGGATTTGCCCACCCAAACACTCCCCGGCGGAACATATCTCGTTTTCACCCTGCCCCACACCACAGAAGCCCTTTCTCAGGCATGGGCAGGCTGTTTTGACGCTGCGGCGGCACAGGGCTATGGAATCGACTTTGGCAGACCTGTCATGGAACGCTACATCAAAAAAGAAGTGGACAGACACCGCTGTGATCTTTGTCTGCCCATTATAACGAAAAAAATATATTAAGAAAACATTCTCATAAAAATAGGATAGCTGGAATCCTTTGTATGGCAAGGAATCCAGCTATCTTTGTTTTCTTCCAAAGGAGTCCCTAAAACTCCATGTTTTCTATTTCCTTCCAAAAGGCGCCCAAAGAAACGCCGCCGTCAACAAGATATACACCAGATAAATGCCATAGGTAATGCTGTTGCTCCAAGGAAAACTGCCTGTTGGATGTCCCAGTGCATACACCACAAAACACACTGCCAGCACCAAGAGCAAAAGCCCCCATTTCCGACTTGTTCTTTTCGTCATAAAAACTCCTCCTATGCTTCACTTCGCAGCTGCCTCCAAGAAAACCACTGGGGGATGCCATCGACCTTATCATAATTTCCATTCACATTTTTATAAATGGCAACGCAGTCCCAATTCCGTCCGGGATGTTTTTCATAAACAGAAATTTCTTTTGACAGCAGCCCCTCGTCAAAGGTATATGCTGTCTTTCTGTGGTCCGCGTCCCGAAAACGCACATAGACCCCATCAGAAACAGAAAATTCCTCCAAGTGCATCCCTTCTGTCAAATATTCCGCCAAAAGGACTGCCCCTTCTTCTTTGGTGAATATGGTTTCTTCCTCTGCCGCCAAAGCCGCCTGTACTTCAGAAAGTGCCATCACATCCGCATAGAAAGCCCGTTCCGCCTGAGAAAAAGCGATTTCTGGAAATTCCTCTTTGATTTCTGCTGCCGTCATGTCAGAGGGCTGAAACTGCACTACGCTGTAACGGCTGCTCATGCGAAAATCATAAGCAAGACCACCTACCAAAACAAAAGACAATATCACCATCAAGCAAATGCCAATCTTCTTCATACGACATCCTCCTTTCAGCGGAACAGACCGCCTACCCAAGAAAACCATACATGTTTCCCTGTCCGCTTCACATAAGAATCTCCCCATGCTTCATAAGCGGCTGTATTGCGCCATCCATCCCAACGCTGTTCGTATACCCAGATGATCTTCCGCATAGGCTGGGTTCCATTGCCGTCAAAGGTATAGGAAATCCGTTTTTCCTCTCCCTGTTCCATATCCAGATATACATCATTCTCCACTACGCCAAATCCCGTTAGCAAATCGCCTTCCGCCAGAAAATCCGAAAGGAGAGCTTCCTCTTTTTCATTGGGGATATTTCCCCCGTCAGGCTGTGCCAAAAGCTCCTGCACCTCCGGCAACCCCATTACATAATCCTCTAACCTTTCATCCTGCTCCGTGACGGCAATTTCCGGCATTTCCGCCAGAATTTCTTCCTTTGTCATGTCCTCTTTGACAAATACCGTCAGGCTTTCCGTTTTCTCCATATAAAACCAGCCTGCCGCCAGTGCGATAATGACAATGATTTCGATCCATGTCCGCTTTTTCATAAATTCCCCCTTTGGGTGCATCTTCATAAGGAAGCAAAGGAAATGAAAGCCCTTATCATTACAAAGGATTCTTGCTTTCTTAATTTTATTCAATATGTTTTCTTAAGGGAAATTTGCTTGATCCATGCCTTTTTTAATCCCCCCGATCTCTTATGTTCAGCATAGCACGGAGGCTGTATCTTTGACAAGCACATTTGTCTTTTTACAGGCATAAAAAAGGATTTTGTAAGATTCTTCACAGAAAACAAAAAAGCTGAAATCTTTGCAGTGATTCCAGCTTTCTGATTTCTATGAATTTTCTTTACCGAAACAGTTCCACCAGCTGGGCAGGTGTTTCCACCACGGCGTCAGCGCCGCAAGCGGCAAATTCTTCCCTGCTGCCATAGCCATAAAGCACGCCAATGGCTTCTACGCCTAAAGCATGTGCCCCTTCGATGTCATATTTCCGGTCGCCTACCATGGCAACGTCGCTCTTTTCCGCCTTCATTTTTTCCAGCACATAAGCCACCACTTTTGTTTTATTATCCCGCTGGGATGCGGGGTCGTCGCCGCCGATGACCTCGAAATAATCCGCCAGACCGAAATGTGTCAGGATGCGGACTGCGGTGCTTTCGTGTTTAGATGTAGCAACGGCAAGGCGTTTGCCCATTTTCTTCAATTCTTCCAGCATATCTTTCACGCCGTCATAAACTGCGTTTTCAAAAAGCCCCACAGAGAAATACCGCTCACGGAACACGGCTACAGCGTTGTCGATTTCTTCTTCTGTTTTCATGCCGAAAGCCTCACGGAAGCTGTCCCTGAGGGGCGGTCCTACAATAAAGCCCAGTTTTTCCGCCTCCCAAACTTCTCTGCCTGTTTTTTCCTGCATATGCTGTACGGAGCGGATGATGCCCTCCGCGGAATCTGTCAATGTGCCGTCCAGATCGAACAGGACGATGTTCTGCTGCCACTTTTTCATGGTTCCCAATCCTTTCTCTTTTGCTTTCGTACTATTTTACACCCTGCTTTTCCCCCTGTAAAGCTTCCCTTTTCCCCTGTTTTTGGCTACACTGAAAAAAAGAAAATTTTTTTCAAAAAACTTTCGCAACTTTTTGCGCACCTCGTGCATCTAATAATCAGAAACACAAAATACTTCATCTTTTGGAGGAGAGAACATGAAAACAAAACGGGAAAAACAAACCGAAGAACTTCTCCTCAGCCAATACAGCAGGTATTACCGACTGGCTTACAGCTACGTCCACAACGAACAGGACGCCTTGGACATCGTTCAGGAAAGCGCTTACAAAGCCATGCGGGACTGCCGCAGCGTCCAGAACGACGCTTATCTCGGCACCTGGCTGTATCGCATCGTCATCAACACCGCTTTGGAATTTCTGCGGAAAAACAAACGGGAAGATACGGTAGAGGAGGTGACAGAACCGCTGACAGCCACCGGGGATTACACCAGTGAGCTTTCCCAGCTCCACAGCAAATGGGAACTGGAGGAAATGCTGGCACACCTCAACGACAAGGAGAAAAGCATCATCATACTACGTTTTTTTGAGGACTGTAAACTGGAGGATATCGCCCAGATCACAGGCGAAAACCTGAACACTGTCAAGGCACGGCTATATCGTGCCCTAAAAAAACTCAGGCCCGAAGCGGAACAGAACAGAATTTAGGAAAGGAGCGTCGGGGGTTATGAAAAAACAGGACGATCTTAGAAGGGAGCCCATGGAAATGTGGAAAGAAGAATATGACCAGATTCCCGTACCCCAGGAAGCAAGAGAAAGAATAGAAGCAGGCATCATGAGAGCGAGATTAGAACAGAAAAGGAGCGATCGTATGAAAAACATGAAACGTACCGGCGTTACAGCCGCAGCACTTGTACTCACATTTGGTATTGCCGTAAATGCCAGCCCCGTTGTGGCACAGGCTATGGACGGTATCCCCGTTATCGGCAGCATCGCAAGAGTTGTCACCATCCGCAATTTCAGTGAAACCACAGAAAATGGTCTGACTGCTGACATCAGTGTACCTCAGATCGACGGCAAAGTGGCAGCCAACGCGGATATGGACGCTTACGCAAAAGAACTGATCTCCCGCTATGAAGCGGAAGTCGTAGCACAGCTGGGTCAGGAAGAAGGCCGCTACGCACTGGAATCCAGTTATGAAGTGGTTTCCGACAATGACAAATATGTGAGCATCCGCATCAACACTGTGGAAACCATGGCAAGCGGCGCTCAGTTTGTAAAAATCTTTACTGTAGACAAAGTCACAGGCGAAACCGTATCTCTGGCAGACTACCTGAACAGCCCCGAAAAACTGGAAGCTGTGAGCCAGAACATCAAAGACCAGATGGCAGCGCAGATGGCAGAAGATGAAGGCAAAGTTTACTTCGCAGAAGATCAGCCCGGCGGCTTCACAGGTCTGACAGGAGAAGAAAACTTCTATCTGAACGAAGCTGGTGAACTGGTCATCGTATTTGGCGAATATGAAGTGGCACCCGGTTATATGGGCGTTGTATCCTTCACCATTCCCAAAGATGTAACAAAATAACAACCACTTTCGAGGATATCCTCATAATAAAAGGCACGGCATTTCCTTTTTGGAAATGTCGTGCCTTTTAGACTGTCAAAAAATGATATTTTACACTTTTGCAAAAACGCGGAAGGGCTTGGGGAACAAAGGGTCAACACATTTGCTCCGCAAATGTCAGCCATAAATGGCTGCCCGCATCTCTTTGCGGTGTGAGTTCCCCAAATTCAATCCGCAGTCGGAATTCACTTCTGACGAGGAAAACAGCACGTTTCAAGGCATTTTTATGCCGATGGAACGTACTGTTTATACATACAGTAACCTCGTCAAAATCCTGATTTTGACAAAGGGTGTCGACTTTTTCGACACCCTCAGGCACGGCATTTCCTTTCTGGAAATGTCGTGCCTTTTTCTTTATTCCCCTCCCAGCAGCACTGCCGCCAGAATCTCCGCCAGAGGTTCCATGGCGTTATGTACTTCTTCTTTGGTATTGGTCTGGGCACCCACCTCAATGAGGGTGGAACGGGGCAGCATATGCAGGCTGAAGCGATAGGCATTGAGGTAGATTTTCCGATTGAATTCAGGAAATCTCGCCGCTGACTGGGTCTGCATCTGCAAACTGAACGCCAGATTATCGGAAACATAGGGATTATCCAGCCCTGGTGTAGGCACTGGCTGCCCATTCTGGTTCAGACGACACAGACCATTGAAAAACATGATTTTCGCCGTAGGTTTGCCATTGACTTCTGTCACCAGATGGGTTCCCTCCGGCACCCCATCCCGATGCATGTCGATGCAGACCTGGATTGAAGGGTTTTCCTCCAGAATTTTGCGGATATCCGGCTCCATACGCTCATAAGCCCCTGTGATCTGCCCTTTGCCATTGACCCGGTCATACACCCCGTCATGGTGGAGGACTTCAATGCCGTACTTTTCTTCCAGCAATTCCTTCAGGTATTCCCCAGCGCCCCAGATGCCTTCTTCCTTGCCTTTAGACATATCGCTGTCCGCAAAGGCTTCGGAAATGTGGGTATGGAAAATGAGCACCTGTGGTCCGTCGGTTTTGGTATCAATGGTAAAATCCTTTGCCAGAGCGTCATTGACGTTGATGTCCGTAGGCAGCAGCATGGTACGGGAATCGGTGGTGTAATACTTTTTCTGGAGATAGGAAAAATCCTGCATCTGCTCCACTTCCTCCCGGGGCAGGAAAGCTGCCGCCACCTGTTCTTCTTCCTTGAATTTCAGATCATCGATGCCGAAAAGCCCCGTTTCCTCGGCAGGCTCCTCCCGCGTTTCCTCTGGCGCTCCAGCGGTGTCTGCCTCTTCCTTTTCTGTGGGTTCCGCCGCTGATACTTGTCCCGGCAATATCTCCCGCATGGCGAAAGCCGCGCCGCCCATGGGCCAGAGCACAGGCAGCGCCAGCAAAAACACACAAACGCCCAGCAGATTCCGGCGTAGGAGCCGTTGATCCTTTTCTTTCTTCCCCATGGGCGTAACCTCCTTTCGGTCTGCAAATAGTTTATGCGGATCGAATATCACTTATGCCCATAAAATAAAGCGGCAACTCCCATTTTCCAATCATATGGGACTGCCGCTTTCAGACTTTCTACAGCCAAAAACGAAAACTCTTCTTTTGATCATAACATTTTATTTTTTCAAAAATCAGCGTTCCTCCAGATTTTCTAAAGCATATTCACAACATTGAATCACCAGATTATTGACAGAAACCTCGTTTTTCTGTGCAATCATTTCTAATTTTTGCAGCAGGTCATTTGGAATACGGAATGTCTTAGTTGTCATTTCCTGCTTTTTTACAGTAAACATGGAAATCCCCCCTGTTCTTTTCTATGATACTTCAAATTTCCAGCATAATATACACTCTAAAATTTATTCTTATTTGCAATTTATTTTTAATTGCAAAATATATTGCAATTTGCAATCTATAGTGATATAATCCTGTAAAAACAATCAAAATTATATAAACAAGGAGGATTTTTATGAGTGATTTTTTTGGAGGTCTATTTGGCATTTTATTCGTTCTTTTGCTCATTGCCGGAGGTGCAGCAATTTATTTTGCACCTACACTGGTCGCTTACCGGGAAAAGCGTGGTAATTTCAAATCCATTTTTCTGTTAAACATTTTCACAGGCTGGACATTGATCGGTTGGGTCATTTCTCTTGTCTGGGCATTTAAGGAGCAGTAAATCAAAAGGAGAGATGGCAAAAACATGATTTCCATTGGCTTAACATTATCTGGCGGTATGTTGAAGGGTGCCTATCAGGCTGGAGCTTTACAATGTATTTCCGAAAGAATTCCATCTCAGCTGTTTCACTATAACAGCGCCGCTTCCATTGGTATGGTCAATGCTTTTGCTTTTTTCTCTGGACAATCGGCATCTTTGATTCCCTTATGGAAAGAGAGCGCGGAGAGATTACAAAAAAAATCTCCGCTTCATTTTCTGAAGCAATCTTTCTGGGATTCCATACTGGAAAACATACCTTCTCTTTCACCGGAAGGCTTGCCCAATTTGTATGTCCCTTTGCTCAACGCAAATACGCACCGCATCCAATACATCAATTTCGCGAAGGTTCCTCCTTCACAATTTGCGTTATATCTGCAAGCCGGCATTAGTCTGCCGCCCTTTCATCCGCCGGTGAAAATACAAAACAATTATTTTTACGACGGCGCGCTGCTGGACAATATTCCTGTTTTTCCTCTGGAACAGAAGCCTCTGGATTATATTTTCTGTTTTTATTTCGATCAGGCGGACTATTCTTTTGGAAAACCGGAATTGAATCAAAAGATTATACGATTCAACTTTTGGGATGATACCATTGTCAAAGCATCTTTATTTGCCACCCCGAAAGAAATTACACAAATGATCGAAAGCGGATATCATCAAACCGCATACCGTTTGGATGCAATCCTAAAAAATGGTCTGGAAGACAAAGAATATATTCACTACATAGCAAAACAAAAATCGATTTTTCCTTCCAAAAGGTATTTTATCGGCTGCGACCGTATGGTAAATGCCTGCAGCCGCCTGGCAAGGAAAATAGCAGAAAGATCGGAGTGTGATACAGAATGAAAAAAATAAATATCTTCTTGGAAAAAAGCATCCTTTTATGCTGCATACTGCTATGTTTTTTTGCTGTGTCCTGCAAAAAAGAAGAGGCTGTATATTACGAAATTGAGGATACAGTTGCACTTTTGGAATCCGCTTTAGAACAAGAGGATTTGGAGATGCTTGCCATGTGTTTTGACGAAAACGTGCAGAAAGTCTTATCCGGCAGTTCTAAGCTGATCAGCGGCATCACCGGTATAGATGTTGCCGCAGTATCTGATGTCTTATTCGGACTGATGGGTATGCAGGAGGAAAACGGTCTTCCCGAAGGTTACGATTTTTCCTTAACTGTTGCAGAAAAAGAATATACAGATGAAACCCATTGTCTTGCAACTGTAAAAGCTGTCGTAACAGACCCCAACGGACAGGAAGAAAACACTACATTCACGCTGCCCATGATAGAAAATGATGACGGCTGGAAAATCAAGCTGTCCCTTTCTGATCTGGGATTGTCTTAAACACAAAAAATCCATCCCCTTTTTGAGAGGATGGATTTTTTTCATTCTTGTTGTATTCCATTAGAAAGAAATTTCTTTTTTATTGACGATACTGAGATATTCCCCCATGCAGCAGCCCATGACCACCACATTGCAGGTAAAACTCTCCCAGCTTCCGTCTTTGTATTCCACAACTGCCCCAGATAGGAAGGTATTCACTTTCCGCTTGCTGTCCTCGGCGTTTGTTTTGGGAAAGAGGGAAACAAATTCCTCCAGTGTACCGGAAAAAGCGATCTCCTTGGGCAGCTGGGCGCCGCCGGTCATCAGCCAGCTTTCCACCTGACGGGCTGAGAGGATATGTCCCCCTTCTCCGCCGGCAGCCAGCCATGCTTTCTGGGCTTCATCACTGCCGGAAAGGCAGACCAGAATCTCTTTGCCTTCTTTCCGCAGGGCATCCAGTGTATGTTGCAGCATGTGTTTCCCTCCTTTTCTATTTCAGATTACTTTGTTGCTTTTACTTTGATCCACAGTTCAGCCAGTTCTTTCTTCAGAACAGGATTGTCTACGAAAACTTCGTCTTTTTCATAACCCGCACGAGGCAGATATGCTTCGTTATCCGCAAACAGACCTCCTTCGCCGCTCAGTTCGTCCAGCACTTCCTGATTGGAAGAAGCATAGCCTACATATTCGGAGTTGCTCATAGAAGCGTCATAAGTGAGCACATAATTGATGAATTCGTGTGCCAGTTTGGGGTTTGCGGCATTTGCGGGGATCACCATAGCGTCGCTCCACAGGTTTGTGCCTTCGTTGGGCATCCAGAAGCTCATGTCGGGGTTTTCTTCCAGAATTGTGGTAGCGTCGCCGCTGTAAACAACAGCGATATCTTTTGTGCCGTTGATCATGCCGTCGATGACTTCGTCTGTTACATAAACGGGTTCCATGGTGTTGTTCATATCCAGCAGCCACTGATACGCAGCCTGAATTTCTTCCTGATTGTCTGTGTTCATGGAATAGCCCAGTGCTTTGAAGGCCATCATGAAGGAGTCACGTTCGGAGTCATACACATAGATTCTGCCTTTATAATCTGTGTTGTGCAGGATGTTATAACCCTGTTCTTCCACAACAGCAGGGTCTACGTTGTTATGGTTGTAAACGATACCTACACTGCCCCAGAAATAAGGTACGGAATAAGTATTATTCGGGTCATAGGGCAGGTTTTTCACGCCTTCCGCCAAATTAGAAAGATTGGGGATCAGAGAATGATCCAGTTCCTGCAGCATGCCTTCCTTCATCAGTCTTTCGATCATATAATCAGAAGGAACCAGCACGTCATAGGAATCCCCTGCCTGCAGTTTGGTGTACATGGTTTCATTGGAATCGAAATATTCTGTGATAACCTTTACACCGAATTCTTTTTCAAAATTGGAAATCAGGTCTTCACCCATGTATTCGCCCCAGTTGTAGAGCTTCAGGGTGTCGGAACCGTATTTTTCCACCGCGTCCGCGGAAGATGCGCCGCTGCCGCCGCAGCCAGAGAGCAGCATTACGCCTGCAAGAGCCATAGCAATTACTTTTTTCATACCTTTTTTCTCCTTTTCTCTTTGATGATGGGTACTACGTTGACAACGATCAACACCACCGTGATGATGGCAATGACCAATGTGGACAATGCGTTGATGGAGGGGTTGACACGTTTGCTCATGGTATACACCAAAATAGAAATATTGTTCACACCATTACCTGTGACGAAATAAGAAATGATGAAATCGTCAAAGCTCATGGTGAAAGCAATCAGGGCGCCGGAAACGATGCCGGGCATGATCTGAGGCACAATGACTTTCGTCAATGCCTGAAAGGGTGTTGCCCCCAAATCCAGAGCCGCGTCCGCCAAATTCGGGTCCAAAGACCGCAGTTTGGGGGATACGGACAGTATCACATAGGGCGTACAGAACATGATGTGCGCCAGCAGCAGTGTGGTAAAGCCTTTACTGATGCCCAAAGCGCTGAAGAACATCAGAAGCCCAATGGCTGTTACGATTTCCGGGTTCATGATGGGCAGGTTATTGATCTGTTCCACCACGTTGCGGAGGGCTTTCCGGGAACGGGAAAGACCGATGGCAGCCAGTGTGCCTGCCACTGTGGAAATGATGGTTGCCAGAATGGCAATGACGATGGTGTAGACCACCGATTCCATCATGGCACTGTCAGAAAACATCTTTTCATACCACCGCAGTGAAAAACCGCTGAACTTTGTCAGGGAGCGGGAGTCGTTAAAAGAAAAGACGATGATATACAGTATGGGCAGATAGAAGAATAACGCCGTGATGCCCAAAATGAGTTTAGCGCCGATTCTGTGTCTTTTTTCTTCCACGGCTTATTCCCCCCTTCCGTTTGCCGCTGGGTCTGTGTCTACTTTTCTGGTCAGATACATGGAGATCATGATGATGACTGCCATGATCAGAGAGATGGCACTGCCGAAATTCCAGTCGCCGCTGGTGAGGAACTGGGTTTCAATGACGTTACCGATGAGGACATACTGTCCGCCGCCCAGCAGTTTGGGAATGAAGAAGCTGGATACCGCAGGAAGGAACACCAGTGTGATGCCGCTGAGCACGCCAGGCAGGCTCAAAGGCAGTGTGACCCGCAGGAAAGACTGGACACGGTTTGCCCCCAGGTCGCTGGCTGCTTCCAGCAGACTCTTGTCCATTTTCGCCAGAGAGGTATGAATCTGCAAAATCATAAAAGGAATGAAGTTATAAACCATACCCAATACCACGGCGAATGTGGTATACATCATTTTGAAAGGTCCGATGCCGAACAGTCCCAAAAAGCTGTTCAAAAGACCATCGTCCTGCAAAATGCCCACCCATGCGTAAGTACGCACCAGCATATTGATCCATGTGGGCAGTGTGATCATGAGAATCCAGAACATCTTGCTTTTTTCCGGTCCTGTGGCAATGGCATAAGCAATGGGATAGCCCAGCAGGACACAGATGATGGTGGTGAATATTGCAATGATCAGAGAGCGCTTCAACACATCCAGGAACACGGCATCACTGAAGAATCTGCCGAAGTTTTCCAGTGTGAAGCGGAAGGTGGTCACATCGTTGCCCTCTCCCGTGAACGCGTAAAGCAAAATCATCAGCATGGGCACAACGATCATAATGGCAATCCAGACCACGTAAGGATATACCATACTGCGAAACTGTCGCATTTTGCCGCCTCCTTTCCTTACTGCTCTCTGGACATGATATGAATATCTTCGGGTTCAAAAATCAGACCAACTTCTTCCCCCACTTCATGTTTGTCCGTGGTATCTACCTTATATTCATACCCCTTGGTAGCAAAAGTTACATCATAAACGCCGGGGGTGATGTTTTCGGGATCGAAGTCATATTTGACGTCGGTGATCTCCACAGGCATATCGTCTTCCAGAGCGTATGCGGAAGCGTTTGCCCATGTTTTCAGGTCTGTATCCAAAGCGATGGATTCCTGAATTTCGTCTGCTTTTTTGAAGAAGTTCACAGCGAAGATATATTCTTCGTTTTCTTCACTGGTGACACGGTTTTCATCCTTCACGATCATGTTCACCGTTACGGATGTACCCGCCGCTGTGGAGAAAGTTACGGGATAAGTACCGTTTTCCTTTTTGATGCTGTACTTCACTTCTTTGATGGAAATAAGCTCGTCCTCATCAGGGTTCCACGCCTGGGCGTCGGCACGGGCGATGATGGTCGCTTCATCCAGTTCTTCTACGTCGTCCACATCCAGATAGAAGTCGTTGGCAGACATTTTTTCGTTTGCCCCTTCGTTGAATACAGGTTGGTCATTGGATACCTGCATTTTTACGGTGATTTCTGTACCCACTTTTGTTTCCACCATGGTTTCATAGTGTACGCCTTTGAACAGTACGGATTTGACAACACCTTTGAGCTTGCCCTGTTCTCTGGGTACGATATCCAAGTCCTCAGGACGGATGACAACGTCAACCACTTCGTTTTTCTCAAAGCCGTCATCCACGCAGTCGAATTTTCTGCCTTCAAACATGACTTTGTAATCTTCCAGCATCACGCCTTCAATAATGTTGCTTTCGCCGATGAAGTTTGCGACAAATTCATTGACAGGTTCGTTGTAAATATCTGTGGGGCTGCCGATCTGCTGGATTTCCCCGTCTTTCATAACAACGATCTTGTCGGACATTGTCAGGGCTTCTTCCTGGTCGTGGGTTACGAAAATAAATGTGATGCCCACTTCCTGCTGGATTTTTTTCAGTTCGTGCTGCATTTCCTGCCGGAGTTTCAAGTCCAAAGCACCCAGAGGTTCGTCCAGAAGCAGTACGCTGGGTTCGTTTACCAATGCTCTTGCGATGGCAACACGCTGCTGCTGGCCGCCGGACATTTCTGTCACGTTCTTGTCAGCGAAATCTTCCAGATTCACCAGTTTCAGCATACGTTTGACTTTCTGTTCGATGATGTCTTTGGGTTCTTTTTTGATTTTCAGACCAAAGGCGATATTATTGTATACGTTCATGTGGGGGAACAGGGCGTATTTCTGGAATACGGTGTTGATCTCCCGTTTATAAGGAGGGATCTTGCTGATATCCTCTCCGTCAAAGAGAACGGTCCCTTCATTTGGTGTCAGGAAACCACCCAGAATACGCAGCAGAGTGGTTTTCCCGCAGCCGCTGGGGCCCAGCAATGTCACAAACTCATTTTCATAGATGTCCAGATTGACACCTTTCAGTACCAGTTTGCCGTCAAATTCCTTGACGATGTTTTTAAACTGAATCAGTTTCTTTTTCATCGGCGGCTACTCCTTTTTCTTGTTACTTTTTTCAGAACAGCGGCGGTGTGGAAACCCAGATGACTTTTGCCGTTGTTTTCTTTTCATTTTTCAGATAATGGCTGGTTTTGCCGGAAAGGTAGAATGTTTCTCCCTTATGGACCACATGGCTTTCCTCCCCGCAGACCAAAGTCACGCAGCCTTCTGCCACATAGCCGAATTCCTCCCCGCTGTGCGGGTCCATTTCAAAGGATTCCCCTCCTTGGGGCAGTTCTACCAGAATGGGTTCCATTTCGTTTTTCTGTGTATTGGGTACGATCCAGTGAATGGTGCAGTTTTCCCGCTCGTCCACAAAAAAGTCCTTTTTGCGAAAGACGATCTGTTCCTCCTTCTCCTCCCGGAAAAATTCCGAAAGACTGCTGCCCAGCGCCTCCACAATGTCGTTGAGTGTGGCAATGGAGGGGGATGTCAGATTTCGTTCCAGCTGGGAAAGAAATCCTTTTGTCAGCTCACTGCGGCTTGCCAGTTCTTCCAGCGTCAGTCCCTTCTGTATCCTGAGCTGTTTGATCTTTTGGCCGATATCCATAAATAACACCTCGTTGTGTAGAAATACTAAACTTTCTGATTATTTTTACGAAACCTAAATCATTATACATCTTTTGCCATGAAAAGCAATAGAAAATAAACAAAAAATTTCATTTATTAAACTTTTTGACATTTTGTGGCAAAAAGCCCTTCCAAAAGAAACCAAAATTGTATGGTTCCACGACAGCTGAAAAACCCAGTCTTTACACAGATTTCACAGAAGAATCAAACACCCGTAAGTTTTCCAATACCAAACGAAAATATCAGAATTCCTAAACTCCATTTTTCCCAAAAAACCGTATTTTCCAGCCTGTTTTGGGCAGACGGAAGGGGCACAGAAAAAATACTCATGAAAAAAATCCGGCAAATCCGCCGTTTTTTTCCGTATTGATGAAAATACGATCTCTTTCTATGGGCATTCTCCCATGTTTTTTTATGCATACAATGTATTTTGCGTGAATTTCGCACAAAAAATCCACATTTTTCCATGTACAAAAAACCATACATTCCATGTCCGCCGCCCATTGACAAACAGCCGTCTATTGTGGTTTCATAAGTATCAAATCTGTTACACAGATTCATACAAAAGAGAATGTTTTTACGATACAAAGGAGGAAACAAGTATGGTGCGTTATGCGAAAAGAATGGAACAACTGACGAATTCCGATATCGGCGATCTGCTGAAACTCATTGCCAGACCCGATATTATTTCCTTCGCAGGCGGTCTGCCCGCAGCAGAACTGTTTCCCGTAGACCAGCTCCGTCAGGCCTGCGACGCTGTCATGCAGGAGATGGGCACGGTAGCCTGTCAGTATTCTTCTACAGAAGGCTTCCCTGCGCTGCGGGAAAAAATCGCTGAGCGAATGAAAGCCAAAAATAACATTGAAACGGATGCGGACCATATTCTGGTGACCAGCGGCTCTCAGCAAGGTCTGGATTTCTCCGCCCGTGTATTTGTAGATAAAGGCGACGTGATCCTCATGGAAAGCCCCTCCTATCTGGGTGCCATCAACGCTTTCAAAGCATGTGAACCCACTTTCATGGAAGTGCCCACAGATGAGGACGGCATGGTCATGGAAGAACTGGAAAAAATTCTGGCAACCACACCCAATGTAAAGATGATCTACGTCATCCCCGATTTCCAGAACCCTACCGGCAGAACATGGACACTGGAACGCCGCCACAAATTTATAGAAATCATCAATAAATATGAAATCCCCGTCATCGAGGACAACCCTTACGGCGAACTGCGTTTTGAAAACGAAAACATGCCCGCGCTGAAATCTCTGGATACCAAAGGGCTGGTTGTATTCTTAGGTACCTTCTCCAAGATTCTGGTACCCGGCTATCGTCTGGGTTGGGTTTGCGCTTCCGACGAAATCCTGTCCATGTATAACTTCATCAAACAGGGCGCGGACTTGCAGACACCTACCGTTACCCAGCTGGAAGCCAACAAATATATGGAAATGTTCGATCTGGACAAACATGTGGACACCATCCGGGAGCTGTACAAACACAGACGCGACCTGATGATGAAAACCATGGAAGAAACATTCCCCAAAGAAGCGAAATTCACACATCCCGACGGCGGTCTGTTCACATGGGTAGAACTGCCCGAATACATCGACACCCGTAAAATGGCGCTGCAATGTCTGGAAAAGAAAGTTGCCTACGTTCCCGGCGGCTCCTTCTTCCCCAACGGCGGTCATGAAAACTGCTTCCGCATGAACTATTCCTGCATGCCTGACGACAAGATCGTGGAAGGCGTCAAAGCCATTGCGGAAGTCATCAAAGCAAACCTGAAATAAGTTTATCAGAATACACCAAGTCCTCCGCTGTACCCCATGCAGCGAGGGACTTCTTGTGTATAGCCTCAGCTGCTGCCCATTTCCCCTTTGGGCAGCGGCTATTTTTTTGCCCATATGGATTCCTCCGCGTTGTGTCTGTCCGCCTTCCGTGTTAAAATACAAAAAAGACACTCATTTTTAAGGAGGCTTTGCCATGAGACCCTCAGAACGCATGCAACAATACCGAAAACCTCTGGTGGTTGGTATGGTCATATTTTGCTGTATCATCGGTGGCTGTCTGTTCCCCATCGTCAACTGCAATCCAGAAAACCCCGTAGAAACAAGTCTGGGGATGAAAACCATCATACTGCTGTCTGTTTTCCTGTTTTATACGGAACTTGGCACGCTCCAATCCGCCCTGTTTCCCAAAAGCTCCATGGGCTTTGTGGCGGTGCTGAATCTGGCTCTGGCATCTCTGGGACTGATTTTCCGCTATCTGCTGGAATTTGGAGAAGTTTCCAATACATATAACTTCACCGCCCCCAATGTGGCGCTGCATTTGTTTGCCCTGACCCTTTTGCCCCTGATGACCTATGCCGCCCAAAAATACAAATCATAATGTTTTGTTTTCCAAAAAGCTTTCCGCCCATTTGTGGCAGAAGGCTTTTTTTGTGAAAAGGAGGAAAAACTGTTATTTTTTTCGCAATCTTTTTTGCCCGATCCGCCCCAACAGACGCCAAAAAGGCTTTTTTTCGAGAACTGTATAAAAAAACATACAATATGTCAAAAACTGCCTGTACCACCCCCTGTCACACAAGCGAAAACGTGAAGAAAACCATGAATTTTCCCATTCTTTTAAGCAAAAATCAATAGCTTTCTTTTGAAACTTCCCATTGACTTTGTGTATTATTTGTGTTTTAATAAAGAAAAGGGGTTATTTTTTAGTAATTTGTCTGATATGACCTCCCTTTTCGGCAGCATGTCAGACAGCAACTTGAAACTATTATTTATCAATATCTACTACATAAGGAGGAATTTTACATGGTACAGTATGCAAACAGAATGAATCTCTTAAAAGGTTCCGAAATCAGAGAATTGCTGGCGCTGACATCCAAACCCGACATCATTTCCTTTGCCGGTGGTATGCCCGCTCCTGAACTGTTCCCTTGTGAAGGCGTAAAACAGGCTTGTATCAAAGTTATGGACGAAGTTGGTCAGGTTGCTCTGCAGTATACATCTACAGAAGGTCTGCCTTCTCTGCGTGAAAAAATCGTTGCTAGAATGAAAGCAAAAAATAACATCGACACCGATATCGATCATGTTCTGATCACAAGCGGTTCTCAGCAGGGTCTGGATTTCTCCGCTCGTATCTTCCTGAACCCCGGTGACGTTGTTCTGCTGGAAAGCCCTTCCTACCTGGGTGCTGTTAACGCGTTCAAAGCTTGTGAACCCAACTTCATCGAAGTTCCTACAGACGATGACGGCATGATCACAGAAGAACTGGAAAAAATCCTGGCTACAACAGAAAACGTAAAAATGATCTACGTTATCCCCGACTTCCAGAACCCTACAGGCAAAACATGGTCTCTGGAAAGACGTCATAAATTCATGGATATCGTAAACAAATACGAAATCCCCGTAATCGAAGACAACCCTTACGGCGAACTGCGTTTCGAAGGTACAAATATGCCTTCCCTGAAATCCCTGGATACAAAAGAACTGGTTATCTTCCTGGGCACATGCTCCAAGATTCTGGCACCTGGTCTGCGTATCGGCTGGATCTGCGCTTCCAAAGAAAATCTGGTAAAATACAACTTCATCAAACAGGGTGCTGACCTGCAGTCCTCCACTCTGGACCAGCTGGTTGCTGACAGATTCCTGGATATGTACGATCTGGACGAACACGTTGAAAAAATCAAAGACGTATATCGTAAGAGACGTGACGTTATGCTGAAAACTATGGAAGAAACATTCCCTAAGGAAGTGAAATTCACACATCCCGAAGGCGGTCTGTTCACATGGTGCGTACTGCCTGACTACATGGACGCGAAAGTTCTGGCAAAACAGTGCCTGGAAAAGAAAGTTGCTTACGTTCCCGGCGGCAGCTTCTTCCCTAACGGCGGTAAAGAAAACCACTTCCGTCTGAACTACTCCTGCATGCCTGAAGACAAGATCAAAGAAGGTATCACAAGAATCGCAGAAGTTCTGAAAGCTAACCTGAAATAAGTCTTTTCGGATGAAAGATTCATTCTAAACAAACAAGACGAAAGAGCGGATATCGTAAAAGCGGTATCCGCTTTTTTTGTTTTCTGCTAATCCTACTTTTTTTGTATTGTTTTTTGCGAAAATGTGCTATAATAACGGACAAATATCTTTGTGCCAAAAACCCTTTGGCGCTTATTTGAAAGGAGTGTATTTCCATGAAAGTGGCTTTGATACAAATGCAGGTAGCTTCTTCCCCTGCGGAAAATTTACAGACTGCTCGCACCCATCTGAAAGACGCGGCAGCTGGCGGCGCGGACATCGCCGTACTGCCGGAAATGTTCTGTTGTCCTTACGAAACCCCCAATTTCCCCCGCTTTGCCCAGAAAGAAGGCGGCGAAATCTGGCAGGCCTTATCGGATATGGCAAAGGAAAACAGTCTGTATCTGGTGGCTGGCTCCGTTCCTGAGGACGACGGCGGCAAGACATACAACACATCTTATGTATTTGACCCCACAGGCAAGTGCATCGCCAAACACCGGAAAGTCCATCTTTTTGACATCGACGTCAAAGGCGGTCAGCGGTTCATGGAATCGGAAACACTCACCGCCGGTAACAGCCTCACCACATTCGATACCCCTTGGGGAAAAATGGGGCTGTGCATTTGTTATGACATTCGTTTTCCCGAATGGATGCGGCTTATGGCGCTGGAAGGAGCGAAAGCTGTTTTCATCCCTGCCGCTTTCAATATGACCACTGGCCCTGCTCACTGGGAACTGTCTTTTCGGGCAAGGGCCCTGGATAACCAGATTTATCTCTTTGGCTGCGCCCCCGCAAGGGACATGGAGGCATCCTATCATTCTTGGGGACACTCCATCGCCACAAACCCTTGGGGCGAAGTCATGGCACAATTAGACGAAACAGAAGGCATCCTTTTTGCTCATGCGGATTTTGAACGGGAAGATGCCATTCGTGACCAATTACCCCTGCTCCGCCACCGCCGCGTGGACTTGTATGAGCTGCGGGAAATCAAGAAATGAGGTGATACCCTTATGAAGAAAGAAACCATTTATCTGGCAGGCGGCTGCTTCTGGGGAACAGAAAAATATATGGAAACAGTGCCCGGCGTTCTCTCCACCCGTGTGGGCTACGCTTTGGGAAAAAAAGAAGGCGTGGAACAGAAAGTATGGGACACCGTCACTTATGAGGAAGTCTGCAACCACAGCGGTCATGCCGAAACCGTGGAAGTGGTCTTTGACACAGACGAAACCACACTGACTGATATTTTACAGGACTTTTTCTATACCATCGACCCCACTTCTCTGGGCAGACAGGGGGCAGACTTCGGCATCCAGTACCGCACAGGCATTTACAGCCTGACAGAATACCAGCAGAAAGTGGCGGCGGAAGCCCTTGAACAGCTTCAGACCAAATACGACCGCCCTGTGGTGGTGGAAAACCTGCCTTTGCTACAATTTATTCCCGCGGAAGAATACCACCAGAAATATCTCACCAAAAACCCCGGCGGTTACTGCCATATCAACTTTGCCAAAATCGAAAAAGAAAAAGCCCGCTGCATCAATCCCGAGGACTACAAAGTCATGACAAAGGAAGAAATGCGGGAAAACCTCACAGAAATGCAGTACAACGTGACCCAGCAGAATGCCACAGAACCGCCTTTCCAGAATGAATTTTGGGATAAGGAAACACCGGGGCTGTATGTGGACATCACTTCCGGTGAGCCCATGTTCTCCTCCAGAGATAAATTCATTTCCGCCTGCGGCTGGCCTGCTTTCGCAAAGCCCATTGACCCCAACGCCATCAATGAATACGACGACCTTTCTCTGGACCGCATTCGTACGGAAGTCCGCAGCCGGATAGGCAATGCCCATCTGGGACATGTATTCGATGACGGCCCTCAGGAACTGGGCGGCATGCGCTACTGCATCAACAGTGCAGCCCTGCGCTTCATTCCCAAAGAGGATATGGAAAAGGAAGGCTACGGCGCTTTTCTGTCTTATGTAGAGGAAGATGCATAAAAAATCCCTCTTTTTCCCTTTTTCCTTCGGAAAAGACGGAAACAAGGTTGTGTTTTTCCCAAAAACAGGCTACAATAAAGGACAGGTGAAATAACGCAATTTTGCATAAAGGAGAGATACTCGTGGATTTGAACACCGTAAAATCAATTTACCGCAGCACAGCGGACTATGCCAATAAAGAAGTGACACTGGGCGGCTGGGTCCGCACCATGCGTGTATCCAAAAATTTCGGCTTCATCGAACTGAACGACGGTTCTTTCTTCAAGAACATCCAGATCGTATTTGAAGCGGATACCCTGTCCAACTACGCGGAAATCACAAAACTGGGTGTTGGCGCTGCCATCATCGTCAAAGGTCTGCTGGTGGAAACACCCGAAGCAAAACAGCCCTTTGAAGTAAAGGCACAGGAAATCGCCATCGAAGGCACTTCCACTCCCGACTACCCTCTGCAGAAAAAACGTCACAGCGTAGAATTCCTGCGCCAGATCGCTTATCTGCGTCCCAGAACAAACATGTTCTCCGCAACATTCCGTGTGAGAAGCTTGATTGCTTACGCAATCCATCAGTTCTTCCAGGAAAAAGGCTTTGTATACGCACATACTCCCATCATCACCGGCAGCGACTGCGAAGGCGCTGGGGAAATGTTCCGCGTTACCACACTGGACCTGAACAACCTGCCTAAGAACGAAGACGGCACTGTGGACTTCTCCAAAGACTTCTTCGGCAAAGAAACAAACCTGACTGTCAGCGGTCAGCTGTCCGCAGAAACATTCGCTATGGCATTCCGCAATGTTTACACATTCGGCCCCACATTCCGTGCAGAAAACTCCAACACAGCACGTCATGCTGCCGAATTCTGGATGATCGAACCCGAAATGGCTTTCGCTGATCTGGAAGACAACATGGAAGTGGCAGAAGAAATGCTGAAATACATCATTCAGTATGTACTGGACAACGCTCCCGAAGAAATGGAATTCTTCAACAGCTTCGTAGACAAAACTCTGCTGGACAGACTGCATAACATTCTGAACAACGACTTTGGCCGTGTAACATACACAGAAGCCGTTGATCTGCTGATCAAATCCGGCAAGAAATTCGAATACCCCGTAGAATGGGGCATCGACCTGCAGACAGAACACGAACGCTATCTGACAGAAGAAATCTTCAAAAAACCTGTATTCGTAACAGACTATCCTAAGGACATCAAAGCGTTCTACATGCGCATGAACGATGACAACAAGACCGTTGCCGCTATGGACCTGCTGGTTCCCGGCGTTGGCGAAATCATCGGCGGCAGCCAGAGAGAAGAACGTCTGGAACTGTTGGAAAAACGCATGGACGAACTGGGTCTGAAGAAAGAAGACTACTGGTGGTATCTGGACCTGCGCAAATACGGCGGCACCAGACACTCCGGCTATGGTCTGGGCTTCGAACGCGCGGTCATGTACCTGACAGGTATGAGCAACATCCGTGACGTACTGCCTTACCCCAGAACTGTTAAGAACGCAGAATTCTAATATTTTCAAACAAAAAACAGCTAACGTTAGTGGCATCTTCATAAGAAAACAAACAGCTGGAATCCTTACCATAAAGGGTTCCAGCTGTTTTCTTTTATCACAGCTGTTTTCTTTCAGAACAACTGTGCCGGCTGTTTCCCACACCATCATGCAAACCCATTTTTTCTCAAAAATCCCCCTCCACGCCCCTTTTTTCAGCATAAATCCCCATTTCAAGCACTCATATACACCGCATATTAATGTATATATTCTATTTTCATGCATAATTCAGCAATTTTATCCCATGCATATAGATGCAGACCATCCCTTTCTTGCATTTTTCACAAAACAATTTCTTTCTAAACCCACTGTATCCCTTGTACTTATTGGGATATTACCCAAAATTTGCCACCTATTTTCGTTCTGTACCACCAATTCCCCGAACTTGTATAAATATGCGTATTTTTATTGACTTTCCCGTATAAACATTTATAATAATACCATAACATTCAGAAAACACAGGAAATGAGGTATGTTTATGCCATACAAAGTATACATCGACGGGCAGGCAGGTACCACGGGCTTACAGCTTCAGGAAAAGCTGTCCCATCACGACGGCGTGGAACTGCTGCTCATCGCAGAAGAAAAAAGAAAAGACGAAGCCGAACGGAAACGGCTTATGAATCTGGCGGATGTGGTTTTCCTTTGCCTGCCTGACGCGGCGGCAAAAGAAGCCGTGAAGCTGGTGGAAAATCCCAATACCTGCATCATTGATGCCAGCACCGCTCACAGAACGGCAGAAGGCTGGACTTACGGCTTCCCGGAACTTTCTCCGGCACACAGAGAAGCCATCATCCAGTCCAAACGCATTGCCAACCCCGGCTGTCACGCCACAGGGTTCATTGCGGCGGCATATCCACTGGTGCATCTGGGCATCATTGCTCCCGATTACCCCTTCACCGCTCACAGCCTGACGGGATACAGCGGCGGCGGCAAATCCATGATTGCCGAATACGAAGCAGAGGAACGCTCCTACCAGTTCGACAGTCCCAGACAGTACGGTCTTTCTCAGATGCATAAACATCTGCCGGAAATGCAGCATGTCACTGGCATCACACAGCCCCCTGTGTTCATGCCCATTGTCTGCGACTTCTACAGCGGCATGGCAACCTGCATTCCCCTGCACACCAACCTGTTCCAGAAGAAAGTCACCAAAGCGGAACTTGTGGCAATGCTGAAGGACTACTACAAGGGACATCCCCTCATTTCCGTGGAAGATACGGACATTGGTTTCTTAGCAGCCAACGAAATCAGAAACACCAACAAACTGAAACTTTACATTGAGGGCAACGACGAGAGAATGACCCTCATCAGCGTATTTGACAACTTAGGCAAAGGCGCTTCCGGCGCAGCAGTACAGAACATGAATCTGGTTCTGGGTCTGCCGGAAACCACCGGTTTGATTTGATACAGCCTTACAAAAGAAAGGATGAGATACCAATGAAAAAGATCACAGGAGGCGTCACCGCCCCCAAAGGTTTTACTGCCGCAGGCATCCATTGCGGCATTCGCAACAACCAGACCAAAAAAGACCTGGCACTGCTTTACAGCGAAGTTCCCTGCAACGCGGCAGCCGTTTATACACAGAATAAAGTTTATGGCGCACCCATCACCGTCACAAAAGCAAACATTGCCGACGGCATGGCACAGGCTATGATCTGCAACAGCGGCAACGCCAACACCTGCAACGCCGATGGCGTGGAAAAAGCGGAAATGATGTGCGAAATGACCGCAAAAGCTTTGGGCATTTCCCCCAAAGACATCATCGTTGCTTCCACAGGTGTCATCGGTATGACACTGAACATGGAACCCATTGCAGCAGGCATCCCGAAACTGGCGCCCATCCTGTCCAAGGAAGGTCATCTGGATGCCGTTCATGCCATCATGACTACAGACACCAAACCCAAGGAAGAAGCCTACGAAATCGAAATCGGCGGCAAAACCGTTTCCATCGGCGCCATGGCAAAAGGCAGCGGCATGATCCACCCCAACATGGCAACCATGCTGGGCTTTTTGACCACAGACTGCGCCATCACCACACCTATGCTGCAGAAAGCACTGAAACTGGCTGTGGACGACACATTCAACATGGTCAGCGTAGACGGCGACACTTCCACCAACGACATGGTTTCCATCATGGCAAACGGCTTGGCAGAAAACCCCGTCATCGACA
Organism: Clostridia bacterium; assembly: GCA_022786605.1. GTDB lineage: Bacteria > Bacillota > Clostridia > Lachnospirales > Anaerotignaceae > Anaerotignum. The sequence continues at coordinate 23,311 of JALFWW010000024.1, forward strand.
GCGAAGGCGCAGACTTCGACGCTTTCCTTTTGGTTGTAAAAGAAATCTGCACTTCCATGGCGAAGAAAATCGCTGGTGACGGCGAAGGCGCCACAAAACTGGTGGAATGCAGCGTGCACCACGCACCTGACACCAAACTGGCAAAAGCCATTTCCAAATCCATCATCACTTCCAGCCTCACAAAGGCTGCCATGTTCGGCGCTGACGCCAACTGGGGACGTATCCTTTGTGCCATCGGCTACACCGAAGGTGATTTTGCCGTAGACACCATTTCCGTTTCCATTTCCTCCTGCAAAGGGGACATTCTGGTATGCGAAAAAGGCGCAGGCGTTCCTTTTGATGAGGACAAAGCAAAAGAAATCCTGTTACAAGAAGAAATCCATATTGACGTGGACATGAAACAGGGGGACGGCGAAGCCACCGCTTGGGGCTGCGACCTGACTTATGACTATGTGAAAATCAACGGCGACTACCGCACATGATAGGAGGGCAGACAACATGAAAGACATCAATACCATGAAGGCAACAGTCCTGACAGCTGCCCTGCCTTACATTCAGAAATATTACGGCAAAACCGTTGTCATCAAATACGGCGGCAACGCCATGATTCATCCCGATTTGAAAAAAGCCGTTATGAGCGACATCATCCTCCTTTCTCTGGTTGGCATCCATGTGGTGCTTATCCACGGCGGCGGTCCGGAAATCAGCGGCATGCTGAAAAAACTGGACATCGAGTCCCGCTTCGTCAACGGTCTGCGCTACACCGACAAAGAAACAGCGGAAGTGGTACAGATGGTACTGGCAGGGAAAACAAACAAAGACCTGGTTGGTCTCATTGGTCAGCTGGGGGGCAAAGCCGTTGGGCTCTGCGGCATTGACGGCTGCATGATTCAGGCGAAAAAACTGGAAGGTGATTACGGCTATGTGGGTGACATCACCAAAATCGACACCGCCCCCATCACCAACGCCATCAACAGCGGTTACATTCCTGTGGTTGCCACTGTAGGCACCGACTGCAAAGGCAATATTTACAACATCAACGCCGATACGGCTGCGGCTGAAATCGCTGCGGCACTCCACGCGGAAAACATCATCACCCTCACCGACATCAGAGGTCTTATGGAAGATGTAGACGACGAAGACTCCCTCATCCCTGTGGTCCATGTGGATGAAGTGGAATCTCTGGTGGAAAAAGGCATCATCAGCGGCGGCATGATTCCCAAGGTACAGAGCTGTGAAAACGCCGTTCGTGCTGGAGTACAGAAAGCCGTCATGATCGACGGCAGGATCGAACATTCCATACTGGTGGAAATGTTCTCCGACGAAGGTATTGGCACCATGTTTTTACCATAAAAAAAGGAGGGAAACACATGGATTTTCAGACAGCGAAACAATATGACGATGAATACATCATCCATTCCTATGGCAGATTCCCTGTGCTCCTGACAAAAGGCAAAGGCGCCACCGTACAGGACGACACAGGCAAAACATATATGGACTTCACCAGCGGCATCGGCGTAAACGCTTTGGGCTTCTGCGATGATGGCTGGGTGCAGGCAGTGAGCACACAGCTCCAATCTTTGCAGCACACTTCCAACCTGTACTACACAGAGCCCTGCATTCAGGCAGCGAAACTCCTCTGTGAAAAAAGCGGCATGAAAAAAGTATTTTTTGGCAACAGCGGCGCCGAAGCCAATGAAGGCGTCATCAAAGCCGCAAGAAAATACAGCTTTTTGAAATATGGCGCAGGCAGAAGCAAAATCATCGCCCTGCAAAACTCTTTCCATGGCAGAACTATGGCAGCCCTTTCCGCCACAGGACAGGACGCTTACCATAATTTCTTCTTCCCCTTTGTGGAGGGCTTTGCATTTGCCAAAGCAAACGACTTTGCCGACATCCTTTCCAAAATGACTGACGATGTTTGCGCGGTCATGCTGGAAACGGTACAGGGGGAAGGCGGCGTGGTTCCCCTGGACAAAGAATATGTCCAGGCAGTAGCCAAAGCCTGCAAGGAAAAAGACATCCTGCTCATTGTGGACGAAGTACAGACAGGCATGGGCAGAACCGGCTCCCTGTTCAGCTATCAGCAGTTCGGTATCCAGCCTGACCTGGTATCCTGTGCCAAGGGTCTGGGCGGCGGTCTTCCCATCGGGGCGGTGCTGTTCGGCGAAAAGACAGAAACCGTATTCGTTCCCGGTGACCACGGCTCCACCTTCGGCGGCAACCCCGTTGTTTGTGCCGGTGCGGTACATATCCTGAACACCATGGACGAAGCCTTTTTGCAGGACGTACAGAAAAAAGGCGCATACCTGAAAGAAAAAATCGAAAAAATGCCTCACGTTCAGAACGTGGCAGGCCTCGGCATGATGCTGGGCATCCAGTTGGATGTGGAAGCAAAACCCGTTATCAACGCTTTGCTGGAAGCAGGCCTTTTGGTACTTTCCGCAAAGACCAAAATCCGTTTGCTGCCTCCTCTGACCATCACACAGGAGGAACTGGACAAAGGACTTACCATTTTGGAACAGACACTGGCTTCACTTTGATTGAGAAAGGAAGATACAATAATGAAACATTTTCTGAAACTTTTAGACCTGACAACAGAAGAAATTCTGGAACTGCTGGACCTGGCAGACCAGTTGAAATTACAGAAAAAACAGGGCATTGAACACCCGATCCTCAAAGGCAAAACACTGGGCATGATTTTTGAAAAATCCTCCACCAGAACCCGTGTATCCTTTGAAACAGGCATGTATCAGCTGGGCGGTCACGCGCTGTTCATCAGCTCCAAAGACGCACAGATCGGCCGCGGCGAACCCACAGAAGACACCGCAAGAGTTCTCTCCCGGTATCTGGATGGCATCATGATCCGTACTTTTGAACAGGAAGAAGTGGAAACACTGGCAAAATACGGCTCCATCCCCATCATCAACGGTCTCACAGACTTCTGCCATCCTTGTCAGGTCATGGCTGACCTGCAGACCATTCGGGAACACAAAGGCAAACTGGAAGGTCTGAAAATGTGCTACATCGGCGATGGCAACAACATGGCAAACTCCCTCATCGTGGGCGGTTTGAAAGTTGGCATGTCCGTCAGCATTGCCTGCCCCAAAGATTACCAGCCTCATAAAGACGTTCTGGACTTCGCGGCGCAGTACGGCGATAAATTCCAGATGACAGAAAGCCCTCTGGAAGCTGCCAAAAACGCTGACGTTGTACTGACAGACGTTTGGGCATCCATGGGTCAGGAAGAAGAAAAAGCCGAAAGAGAGGCCGCTTTCGCTGGCTTCCAGGTCAACGACGAACTGATGGCAGTGACAAAAGAAGGCTGCATGGTACAGCACTGCCTGCCCGCTCACAGAGGGGAAGAAATCACAGCGGAAGTATTCGAAGCACACGCTGACGAAATCTTCGACGAAGCAGAAAACCGTCTGCATGCCCAGAAAGCAATTCTGGTAAAACTCATGGCAGACTGATAAACCACAGAAAAACAAAGTTTTACACTTTTTAAGAACGCGGAAGGGCTTGGGGAACAAAGAGTTCCCCAACTGGAATCCGCAGTCGGAATTTACTTCCGATGAGGAAAAAGGCGAAGTTTCAAAGCTTTTAGCTGATGGAACTTCGCCTTTATACTTCTGTTTACTCGTCAAAGGCTTGAATGAAATGAGCCTTTGACGATAGGGTGTCGACTTTTTCGACACCCTAAAACCACCGGAAACACAGTGTTTCCGGTGGTTTTTTGTGTGTTGTATGCCTGAAATATGGGGATTTGCCCCTATTCCCCTGTATTTTACAGGGTTTTTTTATTTTTTTGAAGAAAATTAGAAAAAAGCCGTTGACAAATGCCAAAGTTCTGTTATAATAATATCAAGTAGTAAATGATAATAATTATCAATTAAGAAATATTTTTATTGTGTAAGGAGGAAATGATTATGATGAATCTGAAAGGTACAAAAACAGAAGCCAACCTGATGGCAGCATTCGCTGGTGAATCCCAGGCAAGAAACAAATACACTTATTACGCAAGCAAAGCAAAAAAAGAAGGCTATGAACAGATCGCCGCACTGTTCCTGGAAACAGCGAACAACGAAAAAGAACACGCGAAAATCTGGTTCAAACTGCTCCATGACGGCGGTATCCCTTCCACAGCGGAAAACCTGCTGGACGCCGCACAGGGTGAAAACTACGAATGGACAGACATGTACGCTACATTCGCCAAAGAAGCGAGAGAAGAAGGCTTCGACCGCATCGCTTACCTGTTTGAAGCAGTAGGCGAAATCGAAAAACATCACGAAGAACGCTACCGCAAACTGCTGGAAAACGTAGAAGGCGGTCTGGTATTCTCCAGAGACGGCGACATGATCTGGCAGTGCGCAAACTGTGGTCACATCCACGTTGGCAAACAGGCTCCTAAGGTTTGCCCCGTTTGCGAACATCCTCAGGCTTACTTCCAGATCGAAGCAACAAACTATTAATCACAAAACTTTGATACTCTCTTATCCCAAATTTCATAGAATACAAAAAACGGCAGCCATCAGGCTGTCGTTTTTTTCTGTATCTTATGATGGAGCATCCATGCGCAAGCCAAAGCGCAGAGCGCCAGCACACCGCCTCCCAGCCCCAGCAGGCGCATATCCAGTTTTTCCACAATGGCACTGCCACAGACAGAGCCGAAAGCAATACCAAAGTTAAAAGAAAAAGAGTTGGTGGATGCCGCCAATGTGATGGCGCCGGGATATTCCGCCGTGGCAATATTCAGCACATTGACCTGTATGGGAGAATTTTGCAGATACATGAGCAGACCAATGGCAAAAATCACTGCCATGCCTGCTACAGCATTCCCCAATGCCACAGGCAGGAGAAACATACACGCCGCCAGAGCAACATAAGTGAACCGCAGTTTATAAATGCCGTTTTGCAGCGCCATACGACCGGAAATGAGGTTGCTGAAAAGCACCATGACCCCGAACAGCAGCAGCACAAAGCTGATGTACTGGGCTGGAACCCCCACATATTCCTCAAAAACAGGAGTCAAATACGTATATAACACATAAGAAGCAGAAGCGCCAAAGAATACTGTCAAAATACTTAGAAGGATGCGGCTGTCTTTCAACAGGACAAACTGCTGTATGATGCCGGAAGGCACTTTTTCATGTTTTCTGGGCAGAGAAACAAACATAAGCGCCAACACCAAAGCACTGCATAGGGTAATACCCACAAAAGCCGCTCGCCAACTGAACACATGGCTGATGGTGGTGCCAATGGGCACACCGAAAATAGACGCCAGAGAAAACCCCGCAAATACCCAGGAAACCACCGTTGCCCGATGCTCCAGAGAAGAAATATCCGGCACAAATGTCATGGAAACGGAAATGAGGGTGCCGGAAACGATGGACAGGAGGATTCTTGCCGCCGCCAGCAAAGGATAATTGGGGGCAATGGCGCAGAGGAAATTCCCCACCACAAATATCACCGTCAGGGAAATGATGAGGGCGAACCGATGGAACCGTCCTGCCAGAGCCGCCGTGAAAGGTGTTCCCACAGCGTAAACAAAGGCAAACATGGAAACCAGAGAACCGGCAGTGGTGAGGGATACAGATACCCCTTCGGCAATATCCGGCAATATCCCCACAATGATGAATTCGCTGGTGCCCAGTGCGAAACTCAATAAAATCAAAGCAATGACAGGCATGGTAAACACCTTTTCTTTTTTTGGCATGACGCTTCTTCCTTTCTTCTTTCCAAATCCTGTATGATTATAGTCACCTGCCCCCACCCCGTCAAGAGAAAATCCGGCTTTTTCCTTGCAAAGAGTTCCTTTTTCCCGTACAATCTACCCGTACACAATTTTTATGGAAAGGACTGTTTTTATGCAGCAAATCATATTGGCATCCAATTCTCCTAGAAGAAAAGAACTGCTGTCCATGCTCTCTGTACCCTTCACCGTACAGGAAAGCCATGTGGACGAGCGGGCGCTGGAGGAGGCGGACAGAAAAGCCGGCATCCGCCGCACCCCTGGGGAACAGGCGGCTTTCATGGCGGAAGCCAAAGGCACAGACGTGAGCCGCACCGCTCCCGCAAATTCCATCATCATCGCCGCCGATACCATGGTGGCAGACGGAGACACCATCCTCCACAAACCCAAGGACAAAGCCGATGCCAAAGCCATCCTCACCCATCTTTCCGGCAAAAGCCACATGGTCTACACAGGCTTATGCGTCATTTACAAAGACACCGAAGGCAAAGAAACGGTACACGCCCAGACCATCGGCACAAAAGTGGTGTTCCGCTCTTTGACGGAGGAAGAAATGGACGCTTACATTGCCACAGGAGAGCCCATGGACAAAGCCGGCGCCTACGGCATACAGGGCAAAGGTTCCCTGCTGGTGGAACGAATGGAAGGCGATTACTTCAACGTGGTGGGTCTGCCTTTGGCTGCCCTTTACGAAGAACTGCTGGCGCAGGGCGTTTCTCTCATGGAAAACTGGAAATAACAGCACAACAGCACAAGACTTGTCATATCAAGTCTTGTGCTGTTTTTTTCACCGCATTTTTTCTAAAAAAGACGCAGTTTTTCCATTTGTTTTGGAAAAATCTTATCAAAATTTTTATGTCGCACGCAAATAGTTGACACAGCAACCATTTTAGAAGTATACTGTGTTTGTTGCAGATGCAACTAATTTTGACTTATCCACAGAACACGCTGAGGCGGCAGCCATTTCTGTTTGATGTTATCCACATTTCCACCGCCACTGCCCACAGGAGGTACTCATGGAGAAAAAAAATCTGCGTTATTCCATCAACGCGTCAGCCATCAGCCGGTATGCCAACCGGAATTTCGATCTTTGTCTGCGGCATCTTCCCATCAGCAGCGGACAGCAGTTTTTCCTGCTGCGTATCTACGAAAACGAAGGTATCCCTTTGAACAGACTGGCGCAAATGGGCTTTTTTGACAAAGGCACCGTCAGCCGAGGTGTGCAGAAGCTGGAGGAAGCCGGATATATCCGGGTCATCACCGACGAAAAGGACAGACGCTGCCGGAAACTGTTCGTCACCCCAGCCGCCGCGCCCATCATCGACACGCTGCTGAACGCCAGAGAAGAATGGAACTGCGCGCTGACAGAAGGCATGACAGACGAAGAATGTCTGCTGATCGACAGACTTATGAAACAAATGGTGCACAACGCACAAACCTATATTGCCAAAAAGGAGGAGGAAAGCACATGCAGCAGCAACGAACACTGACCATGGAGGGAGAAAATCCTTTGGGTGTACGCCCCGTGAAAGGACTGTTATTCTCTTTTTCCATCCCTGCCATCATTTCCTGTCTGGTGAACTCCGTGTATAACATCGTAGACCAGATTTTCATCGGTCAGGGTGTGGGCTATCTGGGGAACGCCGCTACCACCATCGCCTTCCCCCTCATGACCATCATCATGGCTTTCGCTACCCTCATCGGTTCCGGCGGCAGCGCTTACGCCGCTCTGCGACTGGGGGAAGGCAGAAAACGGGAAGCCCTTCTGACACTGAATAACCTGCTGGTCATTGCCATTGGTCTGGGTATCATACTGGCAGCGGCTGGGCTGATTTTCTTAGAGCCCATCCTGACACTCTTCGGCGCAACAGAAACCACCATGCCCTACGCCATGGACTATACTTCTATCGTCCTCATTGGCGTACCTTTCAGCATGGTCAGCATTGCCCTTTCCAGTATGGCGCGGACAGACGGGCACCCCCGTATGTCCATGTACGGCATCCTCATTGGCGCCGCACTGAACACGGTTCTGGACCCTGTTTATATCTTCGTGCTGGACTGGGGTGTCAAAGGCGCCGCCATCGCCACCGTCACCGCTCAGTTCGTTTCCACCGTGGTGCTGTGCTATTATTTCCTGAAAAAAGGGCGCATGCGCTTTACCCGCAGATACATGAAACCCGTTGGCCGTGTCTGGTATAAGATATTCTCTCTGGGCATTTCCTCCGGCATCACCGCGCTGGTTGCCTGCATCATGCAGGTGGTCATGAACAACTCTCTGGTTTACTACGGCAACCAGACAGAAGTCACCGGCGACGTTGCCCTCAGCGCCATGGGCATCGTCATGAAAATCGCCATGATCCTGGCTTCTGTGTGCATCGGCTTCGGTATCGGCGCCCAGCCCATTCTGGGCTTCAATCTGGGGGCAAAAAAATACGCCCGTGTGCGTCACACCTATCTCCTTGCCGTATCCATCGCCACAGGCTCCATCCTCATGGGCTGGGCTGTATGCCAACTGGCGCCCCATCTGGTATTGAGCCTGTTCGGGAAAGAAAATCAGACATTTACAGACTTTGCTGTGCGCTGTCTGCGTATCTATCTGGGCGGTATTTTCTGTGCCGGTTTCCAGATCGTTTCCACCAACTACTTCCAAGCCACCGGGCAGCCTCTGAAAGCCTCCATGCTTTCCATGCTCCGTCAGCTCATCCTGCTGATCCCCATGCTGCTGATCCTGCCCCTGTTCTTTGGGCTCAACGGTCTGCTTTACGCCGGTCCCTGCGCGGATATTGCCTCCGCTGTCATTGTGGCATTGTTCATACTGCCGGAAATGCGAAAGCTGAACCGACGGATTGCCGAAAGCCAGCAGCCCGCACTGACTGTATAAATCCAACAAAAAAGAGAATGGAACACTAGGGGCATCTTCATAGGAAAACAAAGAAAGCTGAAATCCTTGTCATATCAAGGTTTTCAGCTTTCTTATTTTTACGATAATTTTATCTGATATGTTTTCTTCTGAAGATTGCCATTCCCCTTAGAAAAAAGAAAAAGGAAAAGCAATGTTTTCCTAAGGGGAACATGCTTTTCCATTCTCTTTTTTTGCTTTCTCACGAAAGCTTGTGTAAGGGTATTTTATCAGAAAATTTCGTGGAATGCTTTTTTCTGCTGTACAGCCTCTGTCACATCAGCCATTTTGCTGGTGTCACCAATGAGGATAGCGCCGCACAGAGCATTGTTACGGAAATAGTATTTTTCCAGTGTCATTTTCTTGTCATCACGGATTTCCAGTGTTTTGTATGTGACATCTTCTTTTGTGCCAACATCACCAATGGAATATACCGCTGTGTTCATGGCTGCCATGCTCATGCCCTGAATCTGCGGCACATAAGGCAGATTGTCCCCTGCGGCATTGGCACCGGCGATTCTGCCCATTTCCATTGCCACAGGCCAGATCGCGATGTTCGCGCCATTATATTCCGCACAGTCACCGCCAGCAAATACACTGCTGTCGCTGGTCTGCATTTTTTCGCTGACCATAACGGCACGGTTTGTGAGGATGCCCGCTTCTTCCGCCAGTTCTTTATTGGCACGGACACCAGTGGACATGATGACGATTTCCGCGGGAATCTTTGTGCCGTCTGCCAGCAGAACGCCGTCCGCTTTGCCATCGCCGGTGATTTCCGCGATCTTCGCGCCTACGATGATGTTCACGCCGTTTTTCGCCGCGATTTTCTTCAGCATATCCGCGCCTGCTCCGTCCATTTTGCCCAGCAGCAGTTCAGGAGCGCCTTCCAGCACAGTCACTTCCAGCTTTTCTTTGCGCAGTTCCCAAGCGGCTTCCAGACCCAGTACGCCGCCGCCGATGACTACAGCATGTTTTGCCTGCAGTGCCAGATGGTTGATCTTTTCTACGTCAGCAATGGTGCGGACAGGTGTCACACCGCCCAGTTCCGCCCCTTTGATGGGAGGCACAAAGCTGTAAGAACCCAGTGCGTATACACATTTATCATAAGGCAGTACGGAACCGTCGGAAAGGCGGATTTCCTTTTTGCCCAGATCCATAGCTTCCGCTTTCACACCCAGACGCAGGTCGATGCAGTGGTCTTCATACCATGCAGCTTCCTTGCTGGCAATGGCGCCGCCGCTGATGGCACCGAACATGTTCTTTGTGAGCATGGGTCTGTCATAAGGCAGTTCGTTTTCTTCGGAGATCATGATGATGCTTGCTGTCTGGTTTCTTTCCCGGATGGCTTTTGCCGCGTTGAGTGCCGCTGTGCCGCCGCCCAGTACAACGAATTTTTCCATGGTATCCATGCGGTATGTCACTTCATCCATATCCACAGGCACAAAGTTTTCTTTGCCTACGCCGCAGACAGGGCAGGCTTCCATGGAGGAGTCGAAGATTTCGCCGCAAACCAGGCATTTTACCAAAGTGCTTCTTGCGCTGGCTTTCTTTTCATCTTTCTTCAGCAGGGTATCGGCGAAACGATAACCAAATTCATAAGCGTCCACCAATTCGTTTTCAGAAGGTTTCAGACGTACTTTGAAGCCATCCACCACTTTCAGACGAATCTGTTTCAGTCTTTCGATGATATGAGGCACACCTTCACCACTCCAGCCATAGCTGCCGAAAGCACTTGCCAGTTTGCCGCCGTGGATGGGAGGGAACATAAGTGTTGTCAAATCCCAGATAGGTTTCAGGGCTTCCCCCAGAATGGTAGGTGTACCGAACAGGATACCGTCAGCTGTTGCGATTTCGCCCAGCACTTCCCCCTGATCCGCTGTTACCATATCATAGAGTTTTACGTCAATGATCTCGTCGTTATCCTGAATGCCTTTGGCGATCTGTTCTGCCAACTGACCTGTATAGCCATACGCGCTGACATAGGGGATCACAACTTTTTTCCGTTCATTTACAGGCACTTTGCACCATTCTTCGTAAATATCCATCAGTTCAGACAGATGGCTGTCCAGAACGGGACCGTGACCGGGGCAGATCATGTCGATATCCATTTCTCTCACTGCTGCCAGTGCGTCTGTCATATAGGGCTGTTTGAAGGGACCCAGAATGTTGTCGAAGTAATATTTTGTTGCGCGCAAATAACCTTCTGTATCGGTTACTGTGCTGCGCAGGATGCCTTCATGGGCATAGTGAGAGCCGAAAGAGTCACATGTCACCAGTGTTTTGTCCTCTACGATGTAGGTATACATGGTATCGGGCCAATGGAGGTTGGGGAACACACGGAACCGCAGTGTTTTGTCGCCGATCTGCAGTTCATCGCCGTCTTTGATGGCAATGCTGTAGAAATCCCCGTTGATGATATGTTTCAAAAAGCCGATGGCAACAGGTGTGGCAACCACTTTGGCTCTGGGGCAGATATCCAGAATGCGTTTGATGCTGCCCACATGGTCGGGTTCCGTATGGTTTACAACAATATAGTCAATGGAAGAAACATCTGTGATCTGAGAGAGTGTTTCCAGATAATCGTCGAAGAATTTTTCTTTCGCTGTTTCAAACAGCACGGTCTTATCACCGCATTTGAGCAGATAAGAGTTATAGGTGGTACCAAATTCTGTCATCATAATGATGTCGAATACACGCAGGTCCTTGTCCAAAACGCCGGTCCAGTAAAAATCAGGTTTCAATTGCATTGCTTTCATGGATATTTCCGCCTCCTTGAGAAATTATGTCTTTTTTTTCACAAATCCTTTGAAAAGAAAACTGGGCTGGCACACGCCCGTACCCAGTTTTCCCCGTTACATTTTCTTCTATTTATTTTGATATGCTTAGATTTCTGCTTTCCACAGACCGTGCAGATTACAGTATTCATAAGCGGCTACTGCCTGTTCGCCTTCCGCCAGCGCAAAAACTGCTTCGGGAGCGCCTGTATGATCCAGATATTTGATCTGACCGCCATTGCTGGTTTCCAGATAGATCCATGCGATGTGGTGTTCTTCCAGCATGGGGTGTGTCACTTCGCCGACTTTTACAGTCACTTTGCTGCCTTCCACCTGAACCACAGGAACGTGTTTTTCCCCTGCGCCATCAGATGTGTTCGGTTTTAATTCTGTCATTTTCTGACCGCAGCATACCACAGGTACGCCTTTGTCTTCTACCATGGTGATGATGTTTTTACAGTGTTCGCAAATAAAAAATCTTGGTGCCTTCATGTTGCATACCTCCTTGTGTTATAAAATACCCTTTACATATCTAAATTATCCTCATTTCTGAGGTTCTTTCCTTTGACTTTTCTATATGCTTATGATACCATAAAACCAACGGAAAATATGTTGCAAATGCAACAGAAAAGAGGTTTTTTTATGAATTTATTGGAAAATCCCCTCTTTGCCGGCATCCTGCCGGAAGAACTGGATCAAATGAAAACCTGTTTTGAAATGGAAAACCGCACCTTTCGGGAAAAAGAGGAGATTCCCATGGAAGGAAAAGTGGGCATCCTTCTTTCAGGCAGTGTTTCCCTGAACCGCCTAGGTGCCGATGGCAATCTGGATATGCTGGAATATCTCACAGACGGGGGGATCTTTGGCTCCTTCTTCTCTCTTTTTCAGGATGGGGGGGAAATCATCGCCCTGTGCGAAAAAGCCTGTTCCATTATATTCATCGACAACTGCCACATCACCAAACGATGCAGCCGCGCCTGTCATCACCACAGCCAAGTGGTGGAAAACCTCCTTTCTCTTATGACGGAAAAAGTGCAGCAGCTCAGCGAAAAAGTGGAGATTCTTTCCCATCGTTCCATCCGGGAAAAACTCCTGTGCTATTTCCGCCTGCAAAGCATGAAATCGGGGAAAAATGAAATCCTCATCCCTTTTTCTTTCAGCGCCCTTGCCAATTATCTCTGCGTAGACCGCAGTGCCATGACAAGGGAACTGCGGAAAATGAAAGCCGATGGGCTGGTGGATGTGAACGGCAGACAAATTTATCTGCATTTCCTATAAATCAGAAATCAAAAAAGGGCTTCGCTCCGGCGCAGCCCTCTTTTTTCGTTTTTCCCCAAAATTCTTTTCATCAGACAAAAAACATCTCCTTCCGGGAGATTTTATCACTGCATCCGATGAAGATATTTTTCTTTTGTTGCCATACCGCCCCGAATATGGCGTTCCGCTTTATTGACCTCCAGCACACGCCGCACAGACTTTGCCAGCTCTGGGTCGATCTTCTCCACCCGATCTGTGATGTCTTTATGTACGGTGGATTTGCTGATGCCAAATTTCTTTGCCGTCTCCCGCACCGTAGCGTTGGTATGGATCATAAACTGTGCCACTGCCACCGCTCGTTCTTCAATATAGCTTTTCAAACAAAAGCACTCCCCTGAGATATTCTTGATTATCTATATGCAGACAGCCGCCAGGATATGAACACAGGCTTTTTCCACAGAAAAACCATGGGTTTTATGACATTTGCCCATATTTTTTCCTGTGGAAAACAGCCATTCCTCTGGTTTTTTCCTGAAAATCCGCGGTTTCCCGCCAAAAAGCAAGATGATTTTTATAGTAATATTTTTTCTGTTTTGTTATTTTTTTATAATGTATCATTGTTTTTTTCAATAAAAAATGATATATTTATTCACATAAAATCTTTTTCAGCGAAAATTATGTGAAAAAATGAATCGTTTATGCTAATGATTATAAAAAATTATTGATTTTATCTATATAAATTTGCCAAAACTCGATTCTAAATGCCGCAAAGGATTTTTCTGCAGTTTGTAATATCAGAAAGGGGTAGATACTATGAAAAAACAATGGAAAATCATTGGGGCACTGGGGCTTTCCCTCTCCCTTCTGATGAGCGGCACCGCCTTTGCTGCCCACCCGAAAGGATACTGGCCCTATCTGTCCGCGTTCAATCACGCAAAGACAGCCAACAATCAGGCACAGATGATCACAACAGGCAATCAACTGCTGCAGTATTATCAGAACCTGCCGCTGGATAAGGACGTTGCTTCCATCCGCTACAACGTCAACTACGCAAATTATCCCATTTATGAAAAACAGGGCAATTACACAAAAGCAAAAGAAGCATTGCAGCAGGTAGCCACCAACGGGGCTTATCTGGGCTTCAATGACGCGGTGACCATGGCAAACGAACGCATGCGGAAAATTTCTCCCAACGCCCAAGTTTACGCACTGACAAACACTTCCGCGCCTTACTATGGCGCCAAACATGAACCCAAAAACGGCACATTATACGGTCGTGTATGGACAGAACAGAACGACAGCGCCGCCCGGAACGAAGCCATCGTTTCTTTCTACATCAATATGGGACAAAACGCCGCCGATTACGAACGGTTCATCGCGCCTTATGAAGGCGGCGACCATGTGATCCACATCGCATGGAACTTCCCCGATGAAGGCAGCACTATAAACGCCATCAACAGCGGTTCTTATGACAGCAACATCCAACAGACACTCCAGTATGTGGCAACCATCGACGCACCCGTTCTGCTGCGTATCGGCGGTGAAATGAACATCTGGCAGACCGCTACCACAGGGGATGCGTTCAAAGCGGCTTATACCCGCATCGCAAAACAGGCAAGAACCATCTGCCCCAACGCGGCACTGGTATTCTCCACCAACTACACCTCTCCTTTCGGCGGCAGTATGGAACCTTACTTCCCCGATCCTTCTCTGGTGGACTGGGTGGGCACTTCCCTGTACAACAATAAATATCAGTTTGCCAACAGCCCCACCAAAGGCGTGGACAACAACGAAATGTACTTCGGTATCGGTGATTACGCGGACCCTGTGAAAAACCTGAGCCATACAGCGGATCTGGCGAAGAAATACAACAAACCCATCATCATCACCGAAGGGGGCAGCGGTTACTACGCCTCCGGTTCTCCCGACCTGTCCGCCTTCGCCGCAGACCGCATCCGGGAAACATACACCACACTGAATATGGTTTATCCGCAGGTAAAAGCCATCATCCACTTTGACCGCAGCGGCAATGGCTATGATTATACCCTGCAGAACAACGCTACTGTACAGGCAGCTTACAACAGCGCACTCAAATCCAATCCCACACTGCTTTCCAGCCCCAGCCAGACAGCGGCACAGTCCTTCAAGCCCCTTTCTCAGGTAAGCGGCGCAAACGGCGTTGTGACACTGCGGGCATACTGCGATGTCATTGGTCAGCCTGTGACAGTGACCTATTCCGTAGACGGCAAATGGATCGGCACACAGAAAACTGTGCCTTACAACTGCCAGCTGGATACTTCCACACTGACAGCAGGCAACCATACACTGAAAGTGGTATGCAGCGCACCCAACGGCTACAGCCAGACACTGAATTACCAGCTGACAAAAACAGCCAACGGCAGTGTATCTTTCAAACAAGCATAATTTTGACATGCGAAAAGCCGGAACCGTCAAACAAAAACGACGGATTCCGGCTTTTTTATTTACAGCGGCTGCATCATTTCCAGTATGATGCCGTCTGGGTCTTTCAAATAAAAGGCTTTGCTTTTGCCAAATCCTTGGTCTGTGAAATCGAAATACTGTGGTTCCGATAAGCACTCCACTTGATGCGCCAGCAGATTTTCATAAACCGCATCAATATCATCCGTATAGAAGCATACTTCCGAAATGGAAGTGGCAAATAAATCCGGCTGCATGGGATGGGTTTCGTTGTCTGTAAACTGGATCAGCTCCACAGGAGGCGCCTCCACATTTTTGGAACCATTGAGATAAGCAACTCTGGCACGGCAATTTTTCTTTCCAAACAATCGATCTGTTTCTTCTCCCGACATGAAAATTTCTCCTTGGAATTCCAATCCCAAAACATCTCTGTAAAAAGCGATGGCTCTGTCCATATCCGAAACAGTCAAGCCTACATGGTATATTCTGCCAATCATTCTTTTTCCTCCCTCTTGAAACGATCATCCAGATAAAAAACAGGCGCGGTGCCCCTTTCACGAGAGTGCCGCGTCTGTTGTTTTTATCTCTTATTTGTTATCAGCCTTCAATGGCGATCTGTCCGCTATGTTCCACCTGCACCGCTTCTTTTCTGGGCAGTGTCAGTGTCAGAACACCATCTTCATATTTTGCCTTCACTTCGCCGGGTGTCATATGGTCACCTACATAAAATGTACGGCGCATGGAACCGGTATAGCGTTCCTGCCGCAGGTAAATACCCGCTTCATCCTGTTCTTTGGTTTCTTCTTTTTTCACAGCGGCAATGGTCAGATAGCCTTTATCCAAATGGATCTGGATGTCTTCTTTCTTGAAGCCCGGCAGGTCCATAACCACTTCATAATTCTGGTCTGTTTTTCTGACATCGGTAAGCATCACATCTTTTGCGTGTTTGCCGTACAAAGGATTCATTTTCGCGAAAAATTCTCTGTCGAAAGAGGTGTCGGGCCAGTTTTCGTTGTCAAACAGGTTATCTCCAAAAAAGTTATGCATCATCATCATAAGTCATATCTCCCTTCATAAAAAGACAGTCACATGTTTTGAATCAGCACGGTCGGAGAACTCCGAGGGTGTTGCTATGCTCTTTTCGGACGCGGGTACGGTGCCTTTTTTTGTACCTTTCCTTTGTTCGACTGTATCTTAGCACCATTTGTTAGCACTGTCAATAGTCGAGTGCTAATTTTTTTAAAAATTTTTTTGGGTTAAAAAAAAGCTTGAAAAATCAAGCTTTTCTCTCATTCCCCAATGCCATGAGGGTGTGAAGGAGTCTGCCATTGACGGAATCATCCTGCAAAATCACTTTATCATCGGCAGCATGAAAAAGAGCATCGGCACATTCGCCGCAGATATCCGCCCCCAGCACCCGACAGCGGTGAAACAGTTCCGTAATGACATTCCGCAGCTGGGCAAGGGTCAGTGTACCCTGCTGCCAGTTGGTATGTACCTGCGAGGGCGAGAGGATATCCTTATCAATGGACAGATAGACAGGCAAATCTTTGGGGAAACAGCTTTCCCAGCGGTCACCTTGGGCAATCTGCCTTTCCTCATAAGCCACCATACGGCTGCGGTAAGGCTCCGGCACAGCTGCCACCAGTTCCGCATCCGCTCCCAGCAGCACCACTTTTTGCACATAAGGATTTTCCTCCAGCACTCCATTGACCCAGCATCCGCAGGACAGCAATTCCTGAAACAGAGGCGGCTGCATGTCCGGATGATGGTCTGCCACAGCCAGCACAAAAGGCTCTCGAAGTTTTTCCGTCCACAGCTTCGTCATGTAATGATAATTGCCGGAGTCTATGAAATGGATGGCTTCCGCAGAAAAAGGGGCAATCTTCCGGCGCAAAGCCGCTTCTCCTTCCCCATCACAATAGCAGTTGGTGCCCTGTACATCTCGGCAGTCGATCCAGTGCACATGCACCCCGCCATAAAAACGCTCCTTTTCATAAATGCCTGTAAAATCCATAATGGTCACATCGGATTTCATGAAATCCCTTCTTTCTTTTCCAAAAGGAAAAGGGAACTGTACTCCCTAGGGGCATCTTCATAAGAAAACAAAGAAAGCCAAAATCCTTATGATGACAAAGGATTTTGGCTTTCTTATTTTATGAAGATTTTCGTTGTTATGTTTTCTTATGAAGACAACCGTCGCAATTCCCCTTAAGAAATCAAGGAAACGAAAATCAATGTTTTCTTAAGGGGAATTTGCTTTGTTCCGTTCCCCTTTGCCTGCCCTGAGCATACCACCAACGCAGACAAAATACAAGATACCTCATACAAAAAACAATATCCATCAAAAAAAGAAGATGCTTTTTTCATAAATAAAAGTTTTAAAATGAAAATTCATTGTATAATTTTTTATTTTTTGCCAAGTTTTTGTTAAGAAAGCATTTATCATATTGTTTTTTATGTATGAACTTCATATAATGAAAAACGTGGTTTTTTCCATTCTATTCCAGAAAAGGAAAAAACTACTCACAAGTTCGGAGAGGAGGTATTATTTTATGACAACATTTATAATCGGACTTGTACTTTTGATTGTTGGGGGTGCCGTATACGGAAAATTCGTAGAACACATTTTCCACCCCGACGACCGGCAGACGCCTGCCATCAAACATCAGGACGGTGTTGACTTTGTTCCCATGAGCAAATTCAAAAACGCCCTCATCAACCTGCTGAACATCGCAGGTACCGGTCCTATCTTTGGTCCCATCCAGGGCATTTTGTTCGGACCCATCGCATTCATCACCATTCCCCTTGGCTGCGTCATCAGCGGCGCCACCCATGACTATCTCAGTGGTATGATGTCTCTGCGTCAGGACGGCGCACAGATGCCCGGCATTGTTCGCAAATTCTTAGGCAACAAAACATTCCAGGTATACAACATCTTCCTGTGCATCCTGATGCTGCTGGTAGGTGCTGTATTTACCTACACCCCCGGCGACTTGTTCGCAAACCAGATCGTTGGTATCGAAGGGGTCAACGTCTGGACATGGGTCATCTACGCTGTGATTCTGGCTTACTATCTGGTAGCCACACTGTTCCCCATCGATAAAATCATCGGCAGAATCTACCCTATCTTCGGTGCCATCCTGCTGCTGTCCGCAGTTGGTGTATTCTTCGGCATCTTCTTCAAGGGCTATGAACTGATGAACATTGACTTCTCCCATGGTCTGAGCGGTATCTTCAACGTATATCCTCTGTGGGACGCAGCCGGCAACACTGGCGCAGGCACACCTTTCATCCCTGTATTCTTCGTAACCGTTGCCTGCGGTATCACATCCGGTTTCCACTCCACACAGTGTACACTCATCGGCCGCAGCGTCACATCCGAAAAAGAAGGCCGTTTCACATTCTACTGGATGATGATTCTGGAAGGTCTCATCGCTATGATCTGGGCTGCAGCTGCTATGGGTATCTATGATAAAGGTTCTGTCAGCGGCGCAACAGGCGTTGTTGGTGAAGTGGCAAAAGACCTGCTGGGCCCCATCGGTGGTCTCATCGCCATCCTGGGCGTTATCGTACTGCCTATCACTTCCGGCGATACCGCACTGCGTTCCTGCCGTCTGATGGTTGCGGACTACCTGCACATCGACCAGAAAGAAAAAAGAAATCGTATCATGGTAACACTGGGTATCTTCATCCCCGTGATCGCTATTCTGGTATTCGCGAAACTCAACGCAGAAGGCTTCAACATCCTGTGGAGATACTTCGCATGGGCAAACCAGACCATTGCTGTATTCGCGTTCGCGGCAATCACTGTTTACCTGTGTGCAAAGAAAGGCGCTCCCAAATATGCGTTCCTCATCTCTCTGCTGCCTGGTACATTCTATATCTTCATCATTTCTTCCTTCCTGCTGAGCCAGTCCATCGGTTTTGGTCTGCCTCTGAACGTATCTTACCTGATCGCAGGTGTTATCGCACTGCTGTATCTGGTTCTGGTACCTCGCGCAGGGAAGAAATTCAGCAAAACGCATACAGAAGAATAATTGCATAAATATACATAAAATATCAACAAAATTCATCCTGATTTCTGACCGGGTCAACGCAAAATTGGCTCGGTCATTTTTTGTCCAGCGTATTCCTTATAATATCATGAAAACTCCCTTTGTTATTGTATGTTTTGACGTATACTTTTTCAAATATTATTGTATACACCCAAATTTTACGTTATAATTGCACAATATAACCAACTTTTCTTCATTATGCAAATGTTTGAAATTCCTACCTCTTTTTTATGAAATCATACTTTATTTTGTCATATTTCATACAAAAAACAATAATTGGAAATAACTGTAAATTAATACAAATACTTCCTGCCATTTTCGTGATTTTTTAGATATTTTTTCATTTTTTTTGCATTTTATACTTGTAAAAAAAGTACCACCTCATTATAATTGGATGTGGTTTTAGGGAAGATAAAAGTTCAGTCCCTAAAAAACTTTTTTTCACAAGTTCGGAGAGGAGGTATTATTTATTATGACAACATTTATAATCGGACTTGTAATCTTACTTGTCGGCGGCGCGCTGTACGGGAAATTTGTAGAAGGCATTTTCAGACCCGATGACAGACAGACACCCGCTGTACGCAAACAGGACGGCGTTGACTTCGTTCCTATGAGCAAATTCAAAAACGCCCTGATCAACCTGCTGAACATCGCAGGTACTGGCCCCATCTTTGGTCCCATCCAGGGTATTCTGTTCGGGCCCATCGCATTCATCACAATCCCCATCGGCTGTGTCATCAGCGGCGCGACTCATGACTACCTGTGCGGTATGATGTCTCTGCGTCAGGACGGCGCACAGATGCCCGGTATCGTTCGTAAATTCCTGGGCGGCAAAACATTCCAGGTTTACAACATCTTCCTGTGCATCCTGATGCTGCTGGTTGGTGCTGTATTTACTTACACACCTGGTGACCTGTTCGCAAACCAGATCGTTGGTATCGAAGGTGTCAACATCTGGACATGGGTAATTTACGGTGTCATCCTGGCTTACTACCTGATCGCGACACTGTTCCCTATCGATAAGATCATCGGCAGAATCTACCCTATCTTCGGCGCAGTTCTGCTGCTGTCCGCTGTTGGCGTATTCTTCGGTCTGTTCTTCAAAGATTATGAACTGATGAACATCGACCTGTCCAACGGCTTCACTGGTCTGTTCAACATGTATCCTCTGTGGGATGCAGCAGGTAATACAGGCGCAGGTACACCTTTCTTCCCTGTATTCTTCGTAACTGTTGCATGTGGTATCACATCCGGTTTCCACTCCACACAGTGTACACTGATCGGTCGCAGCGTAACTTCCGAAAAAGAAGGTCGTTTCACATTCTACTGGATGATGATCCTGGAAGGTCTGATCGCTATGATCTGGGCTGCAGCTGCTATGGGTATCTACAACAAAGGTTCTGTCAGCGGCGCAACAGGCGTTGTTGGTGAAGTTGCAAAAGACCTGCTGGGCCCCATCGGTGGTCTGATCGCAATCCTGGGCGTTATCGTACTGCCTATCACTTCCGGTGATACCGCACTGCGTTCCTGCCGTCTGATGGTTGCTGACTACCTGCACATCAGCCAGAAAGAAAAGAGAAACCGTATCATGGTAACCATCGGTCTGTTCATCCCCGTTATCGCGATCCTGGTATTCGCGAAACTGAACCCCGAAGGTTTCAACATCCTGTGGAGATACTTCGCATGGGCAAACCAGACCATCGCAGTATTTGCTTTCGCGGCAATCACTGTTTACCTGCGTGCAAAGAAAGGTGCGCCTAAATACGCGTTCCTGATCTCTCTGCTGCCCGGTACATTCTATATCTTCATCATTTCTTCCTTCCTGCTGAACGCTTCTATCGGCTTCCGCCTGCCTCTGAATATCGCTTATGTGATCGGCGGCATCATCGCGCTGCTGTACCTGATCCTGGTACCTCGCGCAGGGAAGAAATACGCAGAAAGCCATACAGAAGAATAAGATTCTGTTTGACTGCAAAATAAATCAGCAATAAAGAAGCATGCCCTTAGAGGCATCTTCATGAGAAAATAAAGAAAGCTGAAATCCTTATGATCTTACAAAGGATTTCAGCTTTCTTATTTTTTTCGGATTTGATAGATTTCCCGCTGAACACAGCCATCACAATTCCCCTTAAAAGAAATCAAGGAAAATCCATGTCCTCTCAAAAAGAAGCTGCTTTCCAGCCCCTCCTTTTCCATTGCGTAAAAGCTTCGCTTAAAATGGGATGTCATCTTCCTCCATGACCGTACCGGGCACCAAATCCGCCAGATGTTTCAGGATATAGAGTTGGGCTTTTGGCGTATAAAGCACCGCTTCATAGTCCCCTCGATAACCATGCCGTTCTTCCATATAAATGCCTAAGGCTTCCCCTTCTTTGGTAGGGACTTTCCGCTTTCTGCCGTCGTCTTTTGTCTGGGTCAAAAGAAATCCTCGCTCCTCCAATCCCTTTGTCACAGCTGTGGGAGAAAGTCTGCCGCAGTTTCTGCCCATCTGTTCCTCTATGGCTGACACAAAGGCGGTAATGCCCGCCGCCTCCGGCAATGGCAGGATACCAGAAAGCTGGTGAGGGGTGACGCGGAATTTCCCTCTCCGCTCTCGTTTTTCTCTGGGGAGAGGCGCAGGCGTTCCCTGCTCCAACAAATCCCGCAGGCAGTGAGAAGCCTGTGTCAATGTGCGCAAAACAGCGGCATCCGCGAAAGCCCCTGTAAGGGGCAGTTCTTCCCCAGTGAAAGGATGTCTTCCCTCCGCCAGCATCCGTAACTGCTGACAAATCTGTTCCTGTTTTTCCCGTTCCATATCATTTTTCCCCCTTTTTCAGCCGTTCCAAAATCTCCTCATCGGCAGGGCAAAAATCAAATTTCCCGATTTCCGCCGCCGTGATCCACCGCAAATCCACATGCTCCAGCTTCTTAGGAATGCCTGCGGCGATTCTGGCATGAAACAGTGTCAGGTGCACCGTCAAATCCGGGTATTCGTGAGTCACTTCTAGGAACACATCCCCTACAGAAAGGGTGATGTCCAGTTCTTCCCGGCATTCCCGGATGAGGGCGTCTTCTTTTGTTTCTCCCGGTTCCACTTTGCCGCCTACAAATTCCCACAGCAGTCCCCTTGCCTTATGGGCAGGACGCTGGCAAATCAAAAAACGGTCACCATCCCAAATGAGAGCCGCTACCACTTCTGTCATATATTTTTCCTCCGTTCTCTGTGAATCTCTTTCCATTGTACGGCAAAATCCGCCGCAAATCCAGAAAAAGCACGAAATCCTTAGGGGCATCTTCATAAGAAAACAAAGAAAGCCAAAATCCTTATGATGACAAAGGATTTTAGCTTTCTTATTTTATGAAAATTTTATTTGTTATGTTTTCTTATAAAGACAGCCGTCGCAATTCCCCTTAAGAAATCAAGGAAGCGAAAGTCAATGTTTTCTTAAGGGGAATTTACTTTCGACTTCGTGCTTTTTTCTCATTTCTGATGAGGTGTGAAATAGTATGTTTCCTCTTCTGCCGCCCAGTGTCCTTCTACGCCGAAAACGTCGTTCAAAAGTCCACTTTGGAACAATTCCTCCGGCTTATCTATCGTTAGAAGCCGCCCTTTTTCCATAACCGCCATGCGGTGGCTGTAAGTGAGGGCATGGGCAAGGTCATGAAGCACCATAACGATGGTTTTGCCCTGTCGGTTCAATCTGCCGATGAGCTCCAAAATCTCAAACTGCTTGCCAATATCCAGATAAGTGGTAGGCTCATCCAAGTAAATCAAATCCGTATCTTGGGCAATGACCATAGCCAGATAGGCTTTTTGCCGTTCGCCGCCGGAAAGGGAACGCAAGTCACGATGGCGCATATCTGCCACCCCTGCCAGTTCCATGGCTTCCGCTACTTTTTCTTTATCCTCTCTGCCGGGGCGTCTGGACAATCCCAGATAAGGAAATCTGCCGTGGAACACCAGCTGTTCCACAGGAATCCCCGGAATGCTGCGGCTCTGGGGCAAGAGCGCCGCCTGTTTTGCCATCTCTTTCTGGGAAAAATCATCCAGTTTTCTGCCAAATAACGTGATTTCTCCTGCCATCAAC
The DNA here is from genome assembly GCA_022786605.1 of Clostridia bacterium. Taxonomy (GTDB): domain Bacteria; phylum Bacillota; class Clostridia; order Lachnospirales; family Anaerotignaceae; genus Anaerotignum. Next base: position 46,557 of record JALFWW010000024.1, read on the forward strand.
GGTAGCTGTCTGGCGGCAGCCTTCAGCAACGTGGATTTTCCGCAGCCGTTTGGCCCTGCCAGTGTGAGGATTTCCCCTTTTGTCACGTCCAAGGAGATGTCCTCCAATATTTTTTTATTTCCGTAACCTGTGGCAATGTTGGAAAATGTCAGTACGGATTCAGTCATAGATTTTCCCCCTTCCGCCTTTGAGAAGCAGGAACAGGAAGAACGGGCCGCCCAGCAGTGCCAGTATGATGCCCACAGGCAATTCAAAGGGGGCGAATACCCATTTGCCCAAAGCGTCGCAGACCAGCGCAAAAACCGCTCCCAACAGCGCCGCGCAGGGAATGACCAGACGGTTATCACCGCCGGCAAATCTGCGGCAGATATGAGGCACAATCAGCCCAATGAAACCCAGAAGCCCTGCGAAACTAACGGCAGAGCCTGCCAGCAAAGACGCAATGACGATGAACAAAAACCGCACTGCCACGACACGCATGCCAAGGCTGGCGGCGATTTCTTCCCCCAAAGAAAGGACATTCAGGTCATAGCTGAACACCAACGCCAGCACCAGACCAATGACGATGAGCACCGCCGCCGGTTTCAGCGCCGTCATGGTGACACCGGCAAAACTGCCTACCATAAACCCCGTTGCCCCAATGACATCATCGGGAAACAGGATAGTGAGCACATCAATGCCCGCGGACAAAATACTGCTGACAGCCACGCCAGCCAACACCAAAGTGATACGTGATGCCCCTGTTTTTGCCGCCAAAGCGTAAATGAACAGACTGGTGGCAAGAGCCCCCACAAAAGCCGCCAAAGGCACTGCCGCCCATGCCGTCGGTGCCAAAGACGCCGCCAAAAGGGCGCAGAACCCCGCACCGGAGTTGACGCCAATGATATTGGGGCTGGCAAGGGAGTTGTTCAGCACCGCCTGAATGATGGCGCCGCTGACAGCAAGGGCTGCCCCCGCGAAAATAGCCGCCAATGTACGAGGCAGACGCACATAGAGGAAGATGCGGTATGTGGTATCTGTTTTATCCCCCGCTTGCAGGGCATGATACAGTTCCCCCAGGGACAGACTGCTGGAACCGGTAAAAAGGCTGAGGCAAATCGCCCCAGCCAGACAACACAGTAATAATATCAGGAGAAAAGCTCCCTTATGCCATGATCGCATCAATATCCTCCGCTAATTCTGGATAGAGCAGTTTTGCCATATAAGCATAACTTTCTGCCCAGCGCGCGTTTGGTTTATAGTGGAACAGGTCTTTGGGCAGTACATAGCATCTGTCCTGCTGTACCGCTGTGAGACCTTCCCATGCGGGGTTGGACATGATGCCGCTTTCCAGGGCGGAAAGGGCAGCGTCTTCTTTTCCCATGGTAGTGATGAATATAAAATCAGGGTCTTCTGTGATGATTTCCTCCATGCTCAAATCTTCCAGTAAGGATTCATGGCGAGCGACGATGTTATCCACGCCCAAGTCTTCCATGATATAGCCTGTCTGGTTGTCAGCACCTTTGGCTTTTGCCCCTGTGGAGAAGGCACGGATCAACAAACCTGTGGGACCTTCTTCCCCTGCGGTCAGTTCTTTGATTTTTGTGATTTTCTGTTCTACCAAAGCGCCGTTCTGTTCGTACAGGTCACTGCGGCCTGTCATCTGACAGAACAATTCCAGCATGGACAGATAATCGGCGAAGGTATCCACACGGAAATAAGCGTGAGGGATGCTTGCTTCTGTCAAAGCCTGCTGCATGTCCACCTGTGTGGCAATGTCCGCGGACAGAATTACAAAATCAGGATTTACCGCCAGAATGGACTCCAGAGAAGGACTTTTCACGCTGCCGATCATGACAACATCATCCCCCAGTTCCATGTTCCGCTCCTCAATGGCATCTTCTGTAACACCAGCCAGCTTGCCCCCAGCCAGTGTCCATGTTTCCGCAAAGGAACCATAGAGGGAAACTACTGTATCCCAGCTTTCCAGCTGAACTTCTGTCCCCAATGCGTCGGTGAAGTTCATGCCCTGAGCAGCCGTTTCCGCCGCTTTGGATTCCATGGTGTTATCTTCCTTGCCACAGCCAGCCAACGCACCCCCTAACAGTGTCAGGGAAAGGGCTGCCGCCAATATTCTGCGAAGTGTGAATTTCATGTTATGCTCTCTCCTTTACAGGCGCTGCCAGGATTTCTTCTTTCCGGTTCAGCAGGTCATCACTGAACAATGCTTCTTCCATTTTGTCTACGCCGATCCGATCTATAGCCGCCCCCAGACGTTCTTTTTCATAGGCGTTTTCCTTGAACCACAGCATGGTCTTTTCCAGAATGGGGAAGATTTCTTCTTTTTCCACAAAACGGCTCAGGGCTGTGCCCATGCGGGTCTTTTTGCCCCATGTGCCGCCAACGAAGATTTTATAAACTTCTTTGTCATGTTTTGCCACTGCGCCAAAAGGACATTTCCCTGTGCTGCATACGCCGCAGGCAGAGCACAGATCAGGGTCGATGCGCATTTTGCCGTCAACGACTTTTGCCGCTTTCATGGGACAGTTCACTTCTACCATACATTTTTTGCAGCCTCTGCATTTTTCCACATCGTACTGAGGAACACGGTGACCTTCTACACCAAAGTCATTGATGCTGGGTTTCATGCAGCTATTGGGGCAGCCGCCTACGGCGATTTTGAATTTATGAGGCAGTTTCACTTCTCTCCAGCCAATATAATATTTGTCATGGATTTCCTGTGCCAAACCCTGTGTGTCGAAGTTGCCGTATACGCAGGTGGTACCTTTGCACGCCGCTACCGGACGGATTTTCGCCCCTGTGCCGCCAAACAGCAGACCTTCTTCTGCCAGAAAGGCTTTGGCAGGCTCAATATCATCAAAATGGATGCCGGGCAGTTCCACTGCCAGACGGCTGGTCATGGTCACTTTGCCATTGCCGAATTTTTCCGCGCATTCGGCGATTTTCATCATTTCCTTTGCGGTGAATACGCCATTGCCGGGCAGTACACGACCAGAAAACATCTCTGTGCCCCGGTTCAGCAAAAATCCTTGTCCTTTTACGTTCTTGATATCGTCCTGACTTAATTTTGCCATACATTCTCCTTCTTTCTTCTACTCATAATCCCTCTTTTTTGCAGACATCTGCATCATTATCCCTATTGTACCATCGGGTCTATGTGTTGTATACTATGAAAATAAAAAGAAACTCATAGGGAAAAACCTATCATCATGTAAAAAATGAAAAGAGGAATCCACATGACACTGCGACATCTGGAAATTTTTCTTGCCGTAGCCGAAACAGGCAGTATGCGCAAAGCCGCCGAACAGCTTTACATCTCCCAGCCCACCGTCAGCGGCGCCATACGGGAAATGGAAGTGGCGTATGATGTGCTGCTTTTTGAACGGCTGAACCAGCGGCTTTTCATCACCCCCGAAGGCAGACAGCTCACCATTTACGCCAGAGAGCTTCTTTCCCTGTTTCACGAAATGGAATACACCCTCCGTCACGGCAGTGACCACGCCATCCTCCGCATTGGCGCCACCCTCACCGTGGGCACCTGCGTCCTGCCGGAGATCCTGCGGCAATTGGAGGAGGAAAAACATATCCCCACTTCCGTACAGGTGGAAAACACCCGCACCATCGTACAAAGACTGGCGGAAGGAGCGCTGGACATCGGTTTTGTGGAAGGGGAGGTACACCATCCTGATCTGGTGGTACTGCCTGTCATGGCGGATAGTTTGGCTGCCGTTTGCGCCCATCCTGCCCTGCCCATGACCCTTGCCGACCTGTGCAAGACCTATCCCCTTTTGATGCGGGAAAAAGGCAGCGGTACAAGAGAAATGACTGACCGCATTCTGGCGGAAAAAGGCATTTCCTGCGACATCCGCTGGGAATGCAGCAACACCCAAACACTGCTTCAGGCGACAGAATCCGGTCTGGGCGTCACCATCATCAGCCGCCTTCTTGCCGCCGATGCCATTGCCGCAGGCAGGCTTTTTGAAATCCCACTGACAGACTGTGAACTGCGGCGTTCTTTCCGGCTGGTGTGGCACAAAAATAAATTCCAAGGGGACAGCTTTCTCACATTCTGTCATCTGTGTCAGGAATACGCTGCCGCCTGCCATCAGGAAATCGTGAAAGGATAGAAAGGAGATTTGCTATGAAACAGTATGAATATGTATCCGTCCACATTGGAAAACTTTTCGGTGCGGCTTCTGAGGAGCATCGGGAAATCATCAACGCTTACGCCGCAAAAGGCTGGCGTTATATAGGCTTCATCCCCACCAACATGAATGATTACGGCAAACTGAAAGACATCGACCTGATTTTTGAAAAAGACTGCTGAACACAAAACCCTCCCATTCTACAAAGGAACAGGAGGGTTATTTTTTTATTTTCCGATTTTTTCCAGCAGGTCACTAGGCAGATTTTCCAGCACTTTTGCAAAATCTTTTTCTTCCAGCTGACCGCCTTCCTTTGCCACCACTGCCGCCGAAACATGATTTGCCGCTGTGATGGCTTCCTGCCAAGTCAAACCGAACCGACGGGCAGAAATCACCGCCCCTGCGTGGGAATCCCCCGCGCCGATGGTATCCACCACGGAAGTTTTCACGGGAGGAGCGAAGAAAAGCTCTTTGCCGTCATAAGCCAGAGAGCCTTTTTCCCCCAATGTGATGACCACAGGACTGCCCGTTCTGCGGAAGATTTCTTTTGCCGCTTCTTCCACGGTGTCTTTTCCCGTAAATGCCATGCTTTCCCCTTCGTTCAGGTGCAAAATGACCCCAAGGGACAGGAGTTTTTCCATACGGTCTGTGGGAATCCGCATGATACGAGGACCAGGGGCAAAATATATTGTATATTCCGGGTGTTTTTCCAAATAATGGATGATTTCCCAGCCAGTGTATTCCTCGATTTCCAGACCGCAGATATAAACGCTGTCGATGGTATCTGTGTCGATGTTTTCCAGATAGCTTTCATGGAAGGTGTATTCAATGCCATGGTCCACGATGAAGCTCCGTTCGCCGTCCCCTTCATCCTCTACCAGACAATAACAGCAGCCATTTTCTTCCTCCGGTTTCCGTACATAAATGGGCACACCCCTTTTTTTCAGCTGTTCATAAACGAAATCCCCGTACATACCGCCGCCCACCGCCGTACAAAGGCTGTAAGGGGCACCGAAATGCCGCAGGATATCGCTGACCAGATAGGCGCAGCCCCCCAGAGAACGGCTCTGTCTGCTGACATGGACATCCTCGCCGCATTTAGGCAGATGTTCCACCCGAACAATAACGTCCACCACAGCGGAGCCGATGACTAATGTTTGATTCATGGATAAAACCCTCCTCATATCATAAAAAAACAGTCGTTTTTATTTTTCATTTCTCTATGATACCACAAAAAATCCAAACACGCCTTCTTTTCTGCCAAACAAAAAAAGGGCTGAAAGCACAAATACTTTCAGCCTTGCAGTGCACAGAAAAGGGGATTGGCATTTTCTTTTCTGTACGCGAAGCACCTTTGTTTTACAAATCATTCCAGATTCATTTCCGCCGGCAGTTTTTTGAAAAACTTCGTGGCAAAAGCCAGATAGACTACGCCGATGGCAAACCATGCGAATCCAAGAATCATAGAATTTCTGTCCAGATTGATCCAGATCATAAATGTGAAGATTGCCCCGATGATAGGCGCGATGAGATAACGGAAAACATCAAAGCCTTTTCTATGTCTTCCCTTGACAAAATAATGACCGATCACAGACAGATTAACCAGTGTAAAGCTCAGCAGCGCCCCGAAGTTCAGCAGGGAAGTGGCTGTTGCCAGAGGCAGCACCAACGCCAGAAGACTGATGACCGCCATGATGAGGATGCTGTAAGTAGGTGTATTCCGTTTGGGATGGAGATACCCAAAAATCCGTTTGGGCAGGATCTGGTCACGCCCCATGCCGTAGAGCACACGGGATGCGGATGCCACAGAAGAAATGGCAGAAGCCACACCGCCTACGGAAAAGGCAATGGTAAACAGATATGCCATAATAGGACCGGCAACTTTATCAATGACCTCATAAGCGCCGCTGTCTACATCCACAATCTCAAACCACGCTGTGGGCCATGCCGCCTGCAGCATATATGTGATGACTGCGAAAAACGCGCCGGCGCCAATGGAAGTGATGAGGATGGCTTTGCCTACGTTTTTCTCTGGATTGATGGCTTCCTCACTCAATGTGGAAATGGCGTCAAAACCAAGGAAAGACAATGCCAGCAGGGAAGCGCCGCTGAGGAGCACTGTAAAGCCCATGCCTTCCTGACGCAGTTCTGTCAGGTTAATGAAAGATTTCGGGTCCAAAAATGTGCCGACACCGCCGCCGCCCAGCACGAACTTGATCACCAGGATGATCAGCGCCGCCAGAAAGATGATCTGCAGCCAAACGATGGTCTTGTTGAAAATATCGGTCACCTTGATGCCAAAGTGGTTAACAGTCGTTACAATGATGATAAAGACAATGATCCAGCACCAGATGGGAATCTGGGGAACAGCCGCGTTCAGAAAGATTGCCGCCGCGATATAATTCAGCATAGGCAGGAACATATATCCAATGAGCACCAGCCATCCAGCCAAAAATCCCAGATAAGGATTGATGGATTTATGTACAAAAGTATAGACGGACCCTGCCACCGGGTACGCTTTTGTCATGCGCACATAGCTGAATGCCGTAAAACTCATACAGATGGTGGTGATCACATAGGTCAGGGAAACCATACCGTGGGTCATGTTGGTTACCAGACCATAGGTGGTGCAGAATGTCAACGGGATCATAAAAGCCAGGCCATAAAATACCAGAGAGCTCAAAGGCAGAATTCGTTTCAGTTCACTTGTGTTTTGATTTGCACCTGTTTTTTCTTCCATAGGCATTATTCGCTCCTTTCTTCTTTCTCATGTTGTCTGTTTCCTTTTGTGCCGCCCTTTCAGCAGCCAGCGGATTTTTCGTAAATGATATTGCCGTCCATAATCGTTACTTCCACTTTCGCGTCGATGAGTTCCGATTCATCTACCGCAAACAGATCTCTGTCGATGACGATGATGTCCGCGAATTTCCCCGCTTCCAGCGTGCCCAGTTCGTCCTCTCTGCTTGCCCCGTAAGCAGAACCGTATGTATAACTGCGCAGCGCTTCATAGAGGGAAATCTTTTCCGCCGGATTCCAGCCCCCTTCAGGTTTGCCGTCATCATGGATTCTGGTTACCCCTCTGTAGATTTCCAAAAATGGATTGTCATCCACCACAGGACAGTCACTGCCCAAAGCCAGCAGACCTGCCGTATCATACAGACTCTTAAAAGGGAATCCTCTGTATGCCCGTTCTTCACCCAAAACCACAGGATAAGGATTTTCCGCGAAAGTGACTGTCAGTGCCATATGCTGGGGCTGTACCGATGGGATGATGCCAAGTTCTCCAAATCTTGGCAGATCGGCAGGGTCCAGCATTTCGATATGCTCGATGGCATGTCTGCACTGATTTTTTCCGTACATCTTGATGGCTTCTTCATAAAAGTCCAGCGCCATACGTGCGGACAGATCGCCGCAGGAGTGCAGCTTGATGGAAAAGCCCCGTCTGTGTCCTTCCGGCACCGCCTTGCGGATGGCTTCCAGATCGCTGGGTGAAATCCCCCTGTTGCCCGGCATATCTGTATAATCATCAATGACCAGCGCCGTATGGGTGGTGCAGACGCCATCCAAGAACTGCTTCAGCATGGATACCCGGATTTTTTCTGAACGGTATTCCTCTCTCCACCGTTCCACCTGATCCAGATCTCCCAACAGGTCAGGCGCTACATTGACACGCACCGTCAGTTCTCCAGACTGATCCATGGCACGGTATACATCCAGATTGCCTATATTCCCATGGAAATATGGCTGTACGTCATTGACGGAAGTGATGCCGTATCTCTTTGCCCCCTTCAGATAGGATCGAATGATGTTTTTCTCTTCTTCCGCCGTAAAATCAAAGGCGTATTTTGTCACAAGCCCTGCCGCCGCTTCACCTAGAAATCCCGTGGGCTCCCCGTCTGCATCCCGGAAAATCTCGCCGCCGAAAGGGTCCGGCGTATCCTTGTCAATACCGGCAATCTCCATTGCCTTTGAATTGACCCAAGCCCCATGGGCTTCCGCGTTGATCAGGCAAACCGGTGTATTGGGATAGTAGCGGTCCAAAGTGGCTTTTGTGGGGAATGCTATTTTTTCCCAGAAAACGTGATACCAGCCAAAACCGATGACCCATTTGCCGTCATCGACCGGATGGCTGTCCCATACCATTTTTGCCGCTTCTTCCTCTGAACGGGCAGGACGCAGGTTCACATAAGTATTGAATAGGCCTGCCATGATGAAATGGGCGTGACTGTCGTGAAAGCCAGCCATGATCGTTTTGTTGTCATACCGCAGCACTTTCGTGTTCTCATCGGCAAAAGGCGCATAATCATCACCCCTTTCCACAGCAATGATCCGATTGCCCTTCACAGCGATGAACCCTGCAAAAGGTTCTGTGCTGACGCTGTCAAAGATACTGTTCCCCAAAATAATCATGTTTGCTTTCATCCATATATCACCCTTTCTGAAAATATCCATCCAACCTGATTCTTGTACAGATTTAGAAGCAATTTTTATGCCAAAAAAAAATCGTTGATAAATCAACGATTTTCTCTCTTGCAGGTGTCATTTTAAAATTGCACTTTTTTGTATACAATCCGAAACCCCTTTGGATTATGCCGAAAAATCATACCTTTGGGCAGTGTGTTATTCTAAACTGACAGTGTCTGTCTAAAATAACAGTTCTGTTTTGATGCCCAGACGCTTGATCTTCTGATAAAGCAGGGCTCTTGGTATTTTCAGAAATTTTGCTGTTTGTGTTTTGTTTCCCTGAAACTTGATCAGGGCTTCCTCAATGAATTTTTTCTCCGCCTGATTCTTCACCTCGTCGATGGGACGGGGCAGGGAGCCCAAATGGTTCAGGTTGGATGGGCTGATATGCAGATTCATGTCATCGAAAAAATCTTCATAGAGGGTATCGCCACTGGCAAAGTGCATGGCTTTTTCCACCATATTGGATAATTCCCTGATGTTGCCGGGAAAAGCGTAATTTTGCAGTTTTGCAATGACTGCCGGATCAATATAGCGTACATCTTTTCCCAGAATCTTATTGAATTCTTTCACCTTTTCTTCCAGCAGTTCCGGCAAGTCTGACATACGCTCCCGCAAAGGCGGTATTTCGATGGAAAGGACATTGAGGCGATAATATAGGTCTTCTCGGAACAATCCCTGCTGCACCAGACTTTTCAAAGGTTTATTGGTGGCGGCGATGATCCGCACATCCACATATTTTTCTCCCTCACTGCCTACCGGGTCGATCTTTTTTTCCTGAAGGGCCCGCAGCAGCTTTGGCTGGAGTGTCATGGGCATCTGATTGATTTCGTCGATAAACAGGGTTCCGCCGTTGGCCACTTCAAACTTGCCTTTTTTGCCGCCTTTTTTCGCCCCTGTAAAAGAGCCTTCCTCATAGCCGAACAGTTCCGACTCCGCCAGAGATTCCGGCAGACTGGAAGCGTTCACCGCCACAAATTCACCGGAAAAGCGGCTGCTGAGGTTATGGATGGCCTGCGCCACCAGCTCTTTGCCCGTGCCCGTTTCTCCTGTGATCAACACCGTGGAACTGGAATTTGCCGCCATAACGATTTGTTTGCGCAGATTTTCCATTGCCTGAGAACTGCCGATAAGGTTCTCAATGGAATAACGCCCTTTTTTCAGCTGCCTGACTCTTTCCCTGTAAAAATCCACCTCATTTTTCAGGGAAAGCACATATTTTCCCAGCAGGCTGTCCAGATTTTCCAGATCCTGAATGATATCGTATTCCAAGGCGCCTGCCACCTTGCCGTCCTCTATGATCTGCGCCTGCAGGCTGACACTCATGCGACCTTCATGGAAGTAAAATTCTGTGTTATGGGTCTTGTTCCCACGCAAAACCTCATCCAGCTTTGTGGCGGGGAAAACCTCCCCCACTGGTTTTCCAATGGACGTCTTTTGATCCACTTTGATATAATCCGCGCACTGCTTATTGATGTATGTGAGATTTCCGTACTGATCAACAACCATAAGTCCTAAAATGTGATTCAAAATCCGTTCATAGTCATCCCGTGTACTCATCATATCTTCCCCATTCTGTTATCTAAAATGATCGCTTCCGCCTGTTATATGATTGATCACATACCTGCCTGTACATATGGAACCATGAAGGGTTTATGGTGTCATATTCAAATTATACATGATTTTCATAAAATTTCAATATAGAACAGTTAAATTTATACTAAAAAAGTGTAATTTTTTCTCATTCTTTTGCACCTATTACACATTTTTTCTTAATATATTATCCAAAAATACCACATATTGACCATATAGTACCATTTTTTCACAAATCTTTTTTCCATAGTATACACGCCCGAAAACATCATTATTTCCGCTGTACATTGACATCCGTCCTTTATCCACTTACAATGAGAAAAAAGCATAGTTATCAGAAATAAGGGGGAATTTCTATGAAAAAATGGCAAAAAGTATTGTTCGCGCTCATATGTGTCATCGCCATCGGAGAAGGCGCTGTCATTGCCACATGGCACAAAGCAGATCAGGAAGCCGCCCAAGAGCTGGCAGAAGCCACTTTGCAGGGCAGCGACAGCAATATGGAGGTGTCCATGCTGGCAACAAGAGATTATTACAACTGGAAAAACACCATGGAGGAAGAACTGGCAAGATTTTTCCACCGGAACACCACCGAAAGCGGGAACTTTATGGTCCACGGCACCATTGACTTATTCCAAAACGCGGATATTTCCGCTGAGGAACTGGAAAACGCCAAACTTTACCTTTGCAGTGATGATTTTTCTTTTCAGACCATGATCTGCAATGCCGAACAAAACGGCGACATTTCCCATGCCGATTTCTACATGGACGATATTCCCGGAGAACGCATTGCCATTCAGGACATTTCCTATCTTCGTCTTTCTCTGGATGACGGACGGGAACTGGATGTGCCTCTGGCAATTGATCCCGACATCGCCGCCGCATAACATGTCATAATTTGACCAAAAACATCTTTTTCCTCTGTTTTCCCGCCCTGCTTTATGCTACACTGAAAGCAGGAGAAAAAAGGAGCAATAAGGAGGAATGGCTTTATGGAAGAAACAAAGGAATTGACACTGCCAGAACAGACACGGGATCAGGCGAAAAACTATTTCCGTCAGGGACTGAACTGCACAGAATGTGTCATGCAGGCATTTCTGGACATCCACGGCTCTGACCTGCCGCCGGAAATCATATCCCTTGCCACAGGCTTTGGCGGCGGCATGGGACATACGAAAAACACCTGCGGTGCCATCACCGGCGCAGTCATGGCCCTTTCCGCCGTTATTGGCAGAAAACAGCCTCTGGCAAAAGAAACCATGGCGGAACGCATTCAGGAACTGAACGAAATCTATGACATCGAAGGCAGAATGGTACACGAAATGGAAGAAAAATTCGGTACTTTGATCTGCAAAGAGCTGTCCGATCCCCATGGAGATTTTGAGGGGAAAGCACGGAAAAAAAGCTGTATGCAGATGATCGGGGACTGTGCGGAGATCGCTATGAAATATGTACAGGAAGCCGAGGGGAAAACAAAATAAAGCATCGGGGAAATGTTCCAGAAGGGACATTTCCCTTTTTGATTGGTACAATGGAAATTTTGGAATCCCTTCGGATTTTATGGTATAATGATTTCATGTCGTTCTATGGGGAACATCCCAGACACATTTTTTACACCAGAAAAACGAATCGGAGGAAAACAGCACATGAAAAAAATCATTTTGGGCAGTGTCCTTGCCCTTTCTATAGCCGTGCCGGCACTGGCACACCCACCCATCACCGTATATGTAGACCAGCAGGAAGTGGTCTTTGCCGATCAGGCGCCTGTCATCGTGGAGGACCGGACACTGGTGCCCATGCGGAAAATATTTGAAGCCATGGACACCCATGTCACATGGGACGAACCTTCCCAGACCATCACTTCCACCAGAGGCAGTGACGTTGTGACCATGACCATTGGAGAAAAACAGGTATACAAAAACGGCAAAGGGGTCTATACCATGGATGTGCCCGCCCAGATCATGCAGGACCGCACCATGGTGCCCATCCGTGCCGTAGCCGTGGCTTTTGACGCCAATGTGGCATGGGACGGCATCAATTATATCATCAGCATCAGCACCGACAGCGCAAACAGCGGCAATATTTCCAAACAAATCCATGCCGATGACGGCACACTGCTGGCAACCATAAGCCTGAGTTATACGCCCCTTATTTCCAACAGCACCGCCGCTAATAAAATCAACAAAAACGTTTACGACCAGATGTCCCAGAAGGCTTCTGTCATGACAGAGCGCCTGGAAACTGCCGCAAAAGCCGCTTACACAAAAGACCCCTCTGCTTTCCAGCCCTATTATTACATGGGCACTTATCAGGCAAAGGGAGAAAGCAGTGACTTCGCTTCTGTGGTATTGGAAGAACGCACCTTCATGGGCGGCACAGAAACCAAAACCCTCTCTGCCGACACTTACAACATGAAAACCGGCAGTGACGCCGCACTGACAGACATCGTCACCGACAGCAAAAAAGAAATCGAAACCCTTGTGAAAAAAGGCTTCTCCGCCATCATTGACCAGAATCCCGCCGCTTTTTACAGCGATGCCAAAGACCGACTGGACAAAAACTTTGATGATGTTGGCTTCTATCTGGATAAAAACGCCGTGGTATTTTATCTGAACAGCGGCATCATCGCGCCGGAAAGCGCAGGTGTTATCGCTTTTTCTGTTCCCCGCTGATAAACAGACCGTATCTTCAGTAAAAGAAAGATACGGTTAGGGGCATTTTCATCAAAAAACAAAGAAAGCCGAAATCCTGATCATGACAAAGGATGTCGGCTTTCTTATGATATTGAGATTTTATTTGAGCTGTTTTCTTTTGAAGAAAGCCGTCGCAATTTCCCTTAAAAAATCAAGGAAGCGAAAATCAATGTTTCCTTAAGGGGAAGTTGCTTTTTTTCTGCATTTTTTTCGCTCCGTCCTTTTTTCCGAAAAGGAGGCATAAAATAATCTGGAGGGCTTTTTCCTCTGTAAAAAAATCCCATTTTTCGGCGAAATCATTGACAGCAAAATAGTTTTATAATAAAATTATCTCAAGTTTTGAACAGGAAACGGAAAGGGGTCCGGCAATGTCTAACACACAAAATAAAAAAATCGCCAAAGAACTCATTACGCTGAATATGAACATCTTCTGGTGGAACCGGGAACATATTGAAAAATCCTTCAATATCAACGGGAAAACGAACGAAGGGGAGCTGACCATCCGGCAGTTTCATGTACTGTCATTCATCAAAAACAGTCACATGCGCACCATATCAGAAATCGCCAGATGGATGCGTATCAGCAAAAGCAGTATGTCCATTATGATTTCCAAACTGGAGAAAAACGGATATCTGCGCAAGGAGCAGGCAGCCAACACCGATGACGGCAGAAAAATGTATTTCTACCTGACGGAAAAGGGCATGGCGGCTGTGGCGGAAGCGGAAGAGCGTGTGCTGGACAATGTTGCCGACTGTTTTGCCGCGTTGGATACGGAAAAACAGGAAAATATCTATGCGCATTTGCAGGAATTAAACCAAATCTTAAAAGTAGGAGGACTTGGGGAATGAAAAAAACAGCGAGCCTTTTGGCGCTTGCCTGTGTCATTGCCATGACAGGGTGTACGCCAAAGGAAGAAGTAACCGAAGAAAAAACCGCCCGCACCGTACAGACGGCGGCAGTGACCACTGGGGATATTTCCAGTGACTTTTCCTATTCCGGGAAAGTGGCGGCATCCAGAGAGGTTTCCGTGGTGCCTACCATTGCCGGCAAAGTCACCGGTTTTGGCTACGATGTAGGCAATTCCGTGGGCGCAGGGGCTGTACTGTTCACAGTGGACAGCACGGACTTACAGAACAATCTGCGCAGCATAGAAGCAAACTATGACGCTGCCAAACTGCAGGCGGACAACGCCAAAAGCACATTGGAAAGCAACCAGATTCTTTATGAAGAAGGCATCATTTCCAAAAGCGACTATGACAAACTGAAACTCGCCTATGACTCAGCGGAAGCAAATCTGACTTCCATACAGATTCAGAAAGAAAATCTGGAAAAAAACATTGCGGACTGTTCTGTTACCGCGCCCATCAGCGGCGTTATTTCCGAACGAAACGTGGAAATCGGCAGTTTTGCCAGCCAGAGCCAGCCTGCTTATACCATTCTGGACGTTTCTTCTGTAAAAGTGGAAGTGGGCGTTTCTGAACAGATGGTCAATGAAATCGCCATCGGGGATACGGTCAATGTACTGCTGACAGCGGTTTCGCCCGATCCTTTGCAGGGCAAAGTATCCACCATCAGCCCTTCCGCCAGTCAGGCAGGTACATACACCGTGAAGATCACACTGGACAACAGCCGCGGTCTTTTGAAACCCGGTATGCTGGCTGAAGTCAGCTTCATCACCGCTTCTTCCAGTGACACCATCATCCTGCCTCGAGATGCGGTCATCACAAAAGACGGTGAAGTATATGTTTACATCGTAGAAAACAACATCGCCAAGAAAGTCCCTGTGGAAACAGGCATTGAAAGCGGCGAAAATATTGAAATCACCAGCGGCCTGACACCCGATATGCAGGTAGTTGTCAAAGGCCAGACCTATATCACCGATGGTGAGGAAGTCAATGTTTCCAATCCTGAGGAAGACGTCCTGCGGGTGCCCGTGGAAGGGGCACAGGTGCAGAGTGAGGGGGAATAAGCCATGCTTTCCAGACTCGCTATCCGCCGCCGCGTCACCACAATGATGGTCACCATGATGGTTTTTCTGGCTGGTATCGTATCCTACATGAATCTGGATATGAACCTGATGCCTGAAATGGATATTCCTATCGTGGTAGTCAGCACCACTTATGTGGGCGCAGGGCCCGAAGAAATTGAAAATCTGGTGACGAAGCCTTTGGAGGAATCCCTCAGCACCGTTTCCAATGTAGAAAATATCACCTCCGTTTCGTCGGCGAACATGTCCATGGTCATGGTGCAGTTCGTAGACGGCACAGATATCGACATCGCTTCCATGGACCTGCGGGAGATCATCGACCGCACCAAGTCCACATTGCCTGACGATGCCAACGAACCCAATATCATCAAAATGGATATGAACGCCATCCCCATTTACATGGGGGCAACGGCGGAAAATATGGACCTGACTGCCCTCAATGAAATGCTGGAGGACAATGTGGCAAGCCGCCTGGAACGGATCGAAGGGGTAGCCTCCGTTGACCTGACCGGCGGTGTGGAGCGGGAAGTCCGCATCACCGTTGACCCGGATAAACTGGCTGGCTACGGTCTGACCACATCCCAGCTTTCTCAGGTCCTGTCCGCGGAAAACATGAACCTGCCCTCCGGTTCCCTTTCTCAGGGCTCTACCAATGTACAGGTGCGCACCATGGGGGAATTTGAGGATATCGAGGACATCAAGAACCTGCCTGTGACCACACCCGGCGGCGCCCTCATCCATCTCAGCGACGTTGCCAGCGTAGAGGAAAAAGAGGTAGACCGTGATTCCTTCAGTATCATCGACGGCAATTACGGCATCATGATCTCTGTCAACAAGCAGTCCACTGCCAATCTGGTGGAAGTCAGCCATAAACTGAACGCGGAAATGGCAAAGATCAACGCCGATTATCCCGAAATCAAACTGGTGATGCTGACAGATACGGCGGAATACATCCAGCTTTCCATTTCCAACGTAACACAGACAGCTCTTCTGAGCGCTGTCATCGCCTTCTTCGTACTGCTGGTGTTCCTGAAAAGCCCCATCACATCAGGTATCATTGCCATGTCTATCCCTACGTCCATTATGGCGTCTTTCGGTCTGATGTACCTGTCGGGCATGAGTCTGAACGTCATTTCCATGGGCGGTCTTGCCATCGGCATCGGCATGCTGGTCGACAACTCCGTCGTTGTTCTGGACAGCATCTATCAGTATTACGAACGGGGCTATGACCCCAAAGAAGCGGCGGAAACCGGCGCCAAAGAAGTGACCATGGCAGTAACGGCATCTACCCTCACAACCGTTGCGGTATTTTTGCCCATCGCCTTCGTTTCCGGCTCCGTAGGGCAGCTCATGAAGAGCCTGTCCTTCACCATTTGTTACTCCCTGATCTCCTCTCTGGTGGTTTCCATCACCTTTGTGCCTATGGCATGCGCTCTGTTCCTGCGCAAGGAGCACCACAAGAAAGAAAGAAAATCCAGATTCCCTTTGTCTGATGCTTGGGATACCTTTTTTGACCGGCTCACAAACGGTTATGAAAAACTCATCAAGGCAGCTCTGCACCACCCTGTCCGCACCATTGCCGTGGTGCTCATCACATTCATCGCCAGCCTGTTCACCATTCCCATCACAGGCATGGACTTTATGGATGAAACAGACGAAGGTGTGGCAAACATCACTGTGGAACTGCCCAACGGCACAGATTTGGATAATACAGAAGAAGTGGTATGGGAAGTGCTCTACCGCCTCCAGGATATCCCCGAAGCGGAATTGGTATACGCTTCCGTAGGCGGCGGCATGTTCTCCTCAGGCACCTCTTCCGCCACTGTCACCCTGAACTTAGTGGACAAAGCGGATCGCAGCCGCTCCACATCAGAGGTCTGTGATGAAATTCAGGACATGATGAAAGACATCCCCGGGGCGGAAATCACTGCTTCCGCTTCCAGTTCTGCCATGGGCAGCTTTGGCGGCGCTGATGTATCCTTCAATGTATACGGCTATGATTCCCAGACATTGATGGCAGTGGAAGACGAACTGGTGGCGCTTTTGAGCAATACCCCCGGTCTGTCTGATGTGGAAGGCTCCACCGGCGAAACGGTGCCGGAAGCCAAAGTGGTCATCGACCGCAGCAAAGCTTCCCTTTACGGCATCACCACCGCTTCCATCGCGTCTTCTCTGAACACTGCCATTTCCGGCTCCACCGCTACCCAGTACAAAGTAGACGGTACGGAAATCGACGTTGTCATCCGCTATGACACAGATAAATTGAATTTCCTGACGGATCTGAACAATCTGACCGTCACATCAGCTTATGGCGGCGAAATCCCTCTCTCCAGCATCGCAACGGTGGAAATGGGTGAAAGCGCAACTGCCATCAACAGAGAAAATCAGAAAAACTATATCACCATCAGCGCTTCTGCTGACGGCATGAGCGGCGGCGAGGCTCAGAAGCTGGTGGATCAGATTCTGGCAGGCTATACCTTCCCCAACGGCTGCACTTACGGCTATTCCGGCACACTGGAAATGATGAACGACGCCTTCAGTTCCCTGCTGACTGCCCTTGTGGTGGCGATCCTGCTGGTATATATGATCATGGCATCTCAGTTTGAAAGCATCCGTTACCCCATGATCATCATGTTTTCCATGCCTTTGGCATTCACCGGCGCCATTTTGGGGCTGTTTCTGACAGGCAACACTATCACTATGACATCCATGATGGGCTTCATCATGCTGGCAGGTATGGTTGTAAACAACGGTATCGTCCTCATCGACTATACCAATCAGCTCATGGGCAGAGGCATGCGGTGCTATGACGCCCTCATCACAGCAGGACCCCGTCGTCTGCGCCCGATCCTCATGACCACACTGACCACCATCCTTGGTATGCTGCCACTGGTATTTTCCCAGCAGGAAGGCAGCGAAATGATGCGTACCATGGCAATCAGCGTTATTTTCGGTCTGACACTGTCCTCTCTGGTGACACTGGTATTCATCCCTGTGCTTTACGCATGGATGAACAGCCGCAGAGAACGCCGTCTGGAAAAAAAGGCTGCAAAACGGGCGGCAAAACGAGCGGCAGAAGAAGAAAAAAATACAGAAAACATACAAAAGTGATGTTAAAGTAATATTAAGAATTGATAACAACCGCCGCTCAGCTATTGCCTGACGGCGGTTTTTGTGGTTATATTGTTTGGGAGAAAAGGAGGGTTCCAAATATGGAAAAGATTGGACTGGTTTTGGAAGGCGGCGCTTCCCGCGGGGTATTCACGGCAGGGGTGCTGGATTACTGGATGGAACAGGGCATCACCTTTCCTTATGTGGTGGGGGTATCCGCCGGCGCCTGCAACGGGGCGGATCTGGTATCGAAACAGATCGGGCGTACTCGAAACACCATGATACACAAAGATAAAAAATATGAATATATGGGGCTGCGGACATTCTTAAAGACCCGTCAGCTCATGGACATGGACTTGATCTTCCGCACATTCCCGGAAGAATACTTCCCCTTTGACTACGACACCTATTTCGCGTCAGAAACGGAAGTGGAATACGGCTGTACAGACTGCCATACCGGCAGACCTGTTTTCCTGTCCGAAAAAAAAGATAAAAGCCGGCTCATGGACATCCTGCGGGCATCCTGCGCCATGCCGGGGGCAGTGCGTCCCGTTCTGGTGGACGGCAAGCCCTATGTGGACGGGGGGCTTTCTGACTCCATCCCCGTCAAACGTGCCTTTGAAATTGGCTGCGACAAAGTGGTGGTCATTCAGACCAGAGGAAGAAACTTCCGCATGAAGCCTTCCCGCTCCACAAAACTCATCGCGAAAGCATATGGCAAATATCCTGCCATTGGGGAGGACCTGCGCCGCCGTCCTGTGCGCTACAATAAAAATCTGGCATATATCCGCCGCATGGAACAGGCGGGGAAAGTGCTGGCGATCCGCCCCTGCATGCCGGAAGTAGGCCGCATGGAGAAAGATTATAAGAAACTGATGACGTTCTATCGTCATGGTTATATACTTGCACAAGAGCATTTTGCTCAATTACAAGCTTTTATGGGAGGAAAGAGATGAAACTACACCAACTGACAAACCGTGTATGGTACACGGAAAACGACAGCACCACAGACAGGCCCACATTGGGCTATATCATGGGGGACAGACGTTCTGTGATGCTGGATGCCGGAAACAGCGGCGCCCACGGGGAACTGTTTCTGGAAGCTGTCCGCAGAGCAGGTCTGCCTAAACCGGAACTGGTCTGCATTTCCCATTCTCATTGGGATCACACCTTTGGCATTGCCTCTTTAGGGCTGCCTGCCATCGCTTCAGAAAACACAAACACACTGCTGCTGCATATGGCATGCTGGGGATGGTCAGAAACAGAAATGGCAAAACGGCTGGAAACAGGAGAGGAATCCGCCTTTTGCGACACCCACATCCGACTGGAATATCCTGACCTGAGCCGCATCCAGGTGCGAGGAGCAGACATCATTTTCCGGGACAGACTGACACTGGAATTAGGGAATTGTCCTCTGGAATTATGGGAAGGGGTTTCCCCTCACGCCGATGACTGCACACTGATGCTGGCAGACGGCGTATTATTCCTTGGAGATGCTTATTGCTCCGTACCGGAAGGAGATACATGGGTCTATGACAAAGACCTGCTGGAAAAACATATCCGCATGCTGGAGGAAACAGACTTCCGCCTTTGCCTGAAGGGGCATCACGCACCCCAGACAAAAGAGGAATTGCTGGCAGAACTGAAAGCGGAATTGGCAAAACTGAAATAAAGAACGTAAGAACCCCCTTCGTGGAAACGAAGGGGGTTTGTTTTTTGAAAAAAAGTCGGAATGTCCAGAAACAAAAAAGACACCTGCAAAGGTGTCTTTCTTTGTTGAATTGCAGAGGCAGGATTTGAATGATACCCCTTGACCCCAATTTGCCAGCTTCTGCATGGTACATTTTCACACAACAAAAAAACACCACACACTTTCGTGTATGGTGCTTTTTGTTGAATTACGGAGACAGGATTTGAACCTGCGAAGACCCACCTCGAAACATGGTCGTCTGCTCTCCCTTCCTCTGGTCAGTCGGCACACTCCCTGTTTCTTCGCCTTTGGCTGCTCCCTCCTCCTGCCCCCGGCAGCGGTCGCACCCAAAGCCCCGGGAACCCGTCGGTCGCAGTCCTGAAATAAAAAAAAGACACCTGCAAAGGTGTCTTTCTTTGTTGAATTGCGGAGACAGGATTTGAACCTGCGACCTCCGGGTTATGAGCCCGACGAGCTACCGGACTGCTCTACTCCGCGGCAGTATAAAATGGGCGGAGAAGGATTCGAACCTTCGAAGCTATCGCAACAGATTTACAGTCTGCCCCCTTTGGCCACTCGGGAATCCACCCATATCATGGAATCATTTTCTGTTTATGAATTTCCGACCTGACATTGCTGGCAATGTCACGAGGAAATGAATGGAAAATGATGGAATGGTTTTTTCTTTTCAAAGAAAAGGAAAAAATAAACCTTATTTCAATGTAGTTATTTTTCGTTTATAAAATACCGACCTGACATTGCTGGCAATGTCACGAGGGATTTTATGAAAAATAACGGAACGATTTTTCTTTCGCCAGAAAGAAAAAACATACCTTATTCACTTTTGGAATCATTTTTCTTTCCTTCAGAAAGGAAAAAATAAACCTTATTTCTCACTTATTCCCGTTTCCAGAAATAAGAAAAAAGCCGATGATCGGACTCGAACCGATAACCTGCTGATTACAAGTCAGCTGCTCTGCCAATTGAGCCACATCGGCATGTGTTTTGCACTCGAACCGAATGCAAGAATAATATTATCACAACCTTCTCCATTCGTCAAGCACTTTTTTAAAAAAAATGCCGACAGAATTTTTTTCCTGCCGGCAAAGTTTCACATCAACCGTATTTTACTGTCAGATTCACATAGGAAATATGTTCCCGCATGGCGGAGTAAGCTGTCTGATAATCACCGTTTTTGATGGCTTCCAAAATTTTCCCATGCAGTTCGATGGTCACGTCAATGACCCGTGGATTCTGTGTCAAAGACTCACGCATGGCAAGGCGGATGCCTTTTTCAAAAGATTCCTTCGCCGCGATCATGGTACTGATCAGCAGTTTATTATGGGTCGCCGCGGAAACCTGCATATGGAACATGGAGTCATAATCCACGAACATATTCACATCGTTCCGATAAGCGATCATTTGATCATAACAGTGGGTCAGCTGGGCAATGTCCTCCGGTGTGGCGCGTTTTGCCGCGTAGCTTGCCGTTTCCCCTTCCAGCATATACCGAAATTCCAGCAGGTCGTTCAGGTCAGAATTTTCCACTGTGATGCTGAAAGGCGCAATGTTGACGATATTGTCGATCTCATTGACGAATGTGCCTGCCTTTGAGCGGCGGATAAATCCGAAAACCGCCAGTGCCGTATAGGCTTCCCGCAGAGTGCTTCTGCCCACCCCCAGCATTTCGCTGACGATGTTTTCATTGGGCATCATATAGCCCGCCGGCAGCTTTCCTTCTATAATCAATTCCTTCAGTCTTTGGAACAGTGTCTGTGAAATATTATGTTTTCCCAGGTCTTTTTTCAGGTATTCCGCCTGCTCCATCAAATAGTCACGCCCCATGCCGCTTCCTCCTTACATATTTTGTATTTTTATTCATTTTTTCTTTTGTACACTCTATATTCTATTGTAGCACCGCTCTCAACTTCCCGCAAGTCTTTCCGCCGACTTTCCCGAAACTTTATACCATTTTCACAAGGGAAACTGCATTTTTACTTAATCAAATTCCTTTGGAAAGTCATATTCCTCCTGTATCTGCTCCAGCGGGATATCCTGCTGCAGCAGAAAACATGCCGTTTCTTCATGGATTTCTTTCAGACGTTCATAATCTTTGGGACGCAATACCTGATACCGTTCACTTTCCGGCAGGGTGAGCATTTCATAAACACTGCGTACCACAAAATGATTTTCATTATTTGCGTTGCGGAACTGTGTCCAGATGGGCACGAAGGAAACCTCTTTCACCTGCGCCGGATGATCCGCCACCTGTTCCACCGTCAGATGAAGGACAATAGAAGCATTTCTGGGGGGTGTTGTCTGGGAAGAAATGAAATTCCCCAGAGAATAAATGATGAAACCGTGGTGACGTTCCTCGCCGTGGTATACACTGCGGTATTCCATCCGCTGGAGCACATGGG
This sequence comes from Clostridia bacterium, assembly GCA_022786605.1. Classification (GTDB taxonomy): domain Bacteria; phylum Bacillota; class Clostridia; order Lachnospirales; family Anaerotignaceae; genus Anaerotignum. The sequence continues at coordinate 68,660 of JALFWW010000024.1, forward strand.
GATGGCTTGCCAGCACAATATCCGCTCCGGCGACAAACATACTGTCTGCCCATTCCACAAAAATATCATTGGGCACTGTTTCGTACTCATTGCCCATATGGGGCATCACCACGACCATATCCGCCAATTCCTGTGCTTTTGTGATATCCGCCATAAGGGTATCGTCAATATGGTTCACCAGATAATCTTCCGGCACAGGAATGCCATTGGTGCCATAAGTGGCGGAAACAAAGGCAAATGTGATACCATTGACCTCCTTTGTATAAATGGTGTCCCTTGCCTCCTGAGAAGCGTAGGTGCCCACATGATCGATGTCATAGGCATCCAGCTGGGCAATGGTACGTTTCAGCCCCGCTTCTCCCGTATCCATGCTATGGTTATTGGCAGTGGTCAAAAGGTTGAATCCCGCGTCCTTTACAGCATCCAGAAAGCTGTCCGGCGTATTGAAGCAGGGGAAAGAAGCGTATTCCCGATCCGGTCCCCCGAAAGTCAATTCCAGATTGCCGATGACGAAGTCATAACCTTCAAAATACCGCTTCACATCCTGAAAATTGTGCATGAAGTCATAGGTCCCTGTTGCCGGATCATAAGCCTCCTCATACTGGTAATCATGTACCATGATATCCCCTACCACCGCCACGGTGACTTCCTTCACCACAGGCTCCGCAGTGCCTGCCTCTGCCGTAAATTCCGCTTTTGCCTCACCGCAGCCGCAGAGCAGGCATACCGCTGCCAGCAGCATCCATCGTTTTTTCATGACAAAACCCCCTTTTCCTCGACAAAATTCCATTACAGCCAGTATACCATGTTTTTCCCTTTCCCACAGTATTTTTCCCATAAAAAAAGGAGCCTTCCGCTCCTTTTTCATCCTTTCGCTCAATCTTCCATCTGCTCCCGGATGGTGGGTGCCGCCATGCCTTTTTTGACCTGATGTCTGGAAAACGCATAGGTTGCCGCGCACAAAACCACTGGAATGAGCAAAAACAAAAACGCACCCAGATCATGCATATATGCCCCCACAAAAACAGCGATGATCAGCAGTACCGCCGGCAGGATAAGCCCTGTCCATTTGGCGTTCTTTCTGGTGGCAATGACCCCTTCCATAAACACCACCAGCACAAAAAGAGATAAGGTACAGCCCAGATCATACAAAAAATCCAACATTTTTCTTTCCTCCTGTTTCATTGGGTTTGATTGTATCATACCACTATCCATCATGATTTTCAACAAAAAACAAGAAATTCTTTCCATGTTTTTGTTAAAAAATACTATTCTTTTTTGATCTGTCTGCCAAACGGAAAACTGCTGCCTTTTACCAAAAAAGCAGCAGTTTTTTTCAAATGCTATTCACAAAAGAGGATATTTAAAATTTTCCGCCGCCACCGCCGAAAGTATGACCGCCGCTGGAGAACGTGGAAGAACCGCCGCCCCAGGAAGAAGAATCATGATCGTCGTTCTTGGGGATAGGCGTTCTGGTGGTATGGGTCCTTACAAAGGAATCCCGGTTCACATGGAAATGGACGCCGTTTTCCTTCAGATAAGCTCTGCCGTCGGTAAAGGGCTTCACGTTATTATGGCTTTTGCGCATAAACACCACCCAAACGCCCGCAATGACCAGCGCAAAAATCAGGGAAATCCCCGTATAAACCACTATCTTCCGGCTTTGCTGGGCTTTTTCATATTCTGACTGATAGGCCTCAGGGTCTGCCAGATATTTCTGATATTCCCCGCAGTAATATTCCACATCCGTCAGAAAAGCGGACATGGCGTCATAATATGCCCCTTCAGAGAGGATCGGACGCACTTCCTTCCAGATTTTGTCGATGTAATAATCGGTGAATATGCGGATGCCTTCGCCGGAAGTGACCATCTGGGCATCCCTTCCCCCCATGTCGATGATGAATACAATACCGTTTTTTTCAGCGCCATAGCCAAAATCTCCGTCCAAAAAGAACTGAGCGGCATATTCTCTGGCTTCCAGCCCTTGAGTATCATTGGTAGTCAAAAACAGTACATCCAGTCCATAAGTTTCCCCAATGGCTTCCGCCCGGGAAGTCAGGTCTGCCGCCTGCTCCTGGGTATACAGCCCCGCCTCATCGAACACATGACCTTCTATACGCCCAAAAGCCGTCAGACTGCCTGTAAGGCAAAGCAATGCTGTCAGCACAAATACCATCACTGTTTTTCTCATGCCATGACACCTCCCATCAGCCATGCCAGCAGAAATACCACCACAAAAGCAATGATAAACACAATGAAGAACCATTTGACACTGCGTCCTGTATCACAGGGCAGTTCCCCTACGATCTTGCCTGTCTGTCCATTCATGGCAAAGAGATATTTCCTGCCCTTGAAATTGCTCACCAGCATCCACACCGGCAGCAGCAGATATGCCTGCTGATCCGATTTATAACTGGTATCGCATTGTACGCTATGTACCAGATCATACCGTCTGCCTTCCTGAGCGGCACGGTTTTGAATGCCTCTGGAAACACGCTCTTTCATACGGTCAAAAAGGTCTTTTGGCTCATAAGTATATTTTTCCGCCAGATATCCGCTGAGATAGCGCATGTCAAAGGGCTCCACTTTGGTAAAGTCAAAGGGCTCCAGCGCGTCCATCAAAGCATCTTCCATATTTTCCGACGCGTCCAGAGGGATATTCTCAAAGTCCATGGTACCTGCCCGATGGATATGATATAAATCCGTTTTGGTGTAATTATAATTGCCATCGCTCCACATGGTATGGTTTTCCCCTGTGGCGTGGTAATCGAAATCCGCTTTGCAGTCAAAGAGCCAATAGGGCACATAAACCCCTGTGATCTTCTCCAGACGTTGTCTGGAGGTAAAGCCCTTGGGCAGGAGTTTTTTCCCCTTACACAGCTTCAGGAAAGCTTCCTGTGCCTGTTTTTTATCTGTGGCAAAGGGGATCATAGCGGAAGGATGATACTTTCCGCTGAACTGCTGGGGATTTACGGTAGGATTGCCGCAGAACACACAGAATGTTGCCGCCGTCACGTCATCGGTGACGATTTCCGCGCCGCAGTTGGGGCAGCTGTATGCCCTGAGATGTTCCTGATCCGTACCTTCCGCCACATGTTCCTCGCAGGCGAAATCCACATTTTCCCTCTTGCCGCTGTCACCGGCACTGACGGTATAGCCGCTGTTTTCCGCAGCCGCTCCCCGCTGTTCCAGTTCCTCTTTGGTATATGATGAATCGCAATAATCACAGACCCATTTTCCCTGTCCGCCGTCGTAACGCAGATAGGCGCCGCAGCCCGGGCACAGATAGGTGATGCCTTCTGCCATAATGATTCCCTCCTTTTTTCCTTTTGTCATAAGAAAATGTTTCGACTTTTCTGTCTTTTTTCCTTCTTTTGGATAAAAAACAGGGCGGAAATGTATCTTTCCGCCCCGTAGTTATTTTTGATTTTATTTTTATGCTTCTGTATCTTCGGAACCTGTGGTTTCTTCGTTTTCCACATTTTCCGCAGTTTCTTCTGCCAGTTCTTCTTCCTCGGATTCAATATCGTCCTCAGTGATCTTGGCAATGCCTACCACGCTGACGCCTTCATCCAGATTCATGAGTTTCACGCCCTGAGAAACTCTGCCGATGGTGGAAATATCCGCTCCCCGCAGTCGGATGATGACACCTTCGGAAGTGATGAGCATGATTTCCTCATTTTCTTCCAGCATGAGAACGCCGGTGAGGAGTCCTGTTTTTTCTGTAAGCTGATGAATTTTCACACCCATACCGCCACGGTACTGGACTTTGAATTCATCAGGTACCGTCCGTTTGCCGAAGCCTCTTTCCGTTACATTCAGAACTTTGGCTGTAGGGCTCATTTTGACGGCGGAAACCAGATAATCCCCTTCTCTCAGAGAGATGGCTTTCACGCCGGTGGCTGTTCTGCCCATGGGACGGACATCTTTTTCACTGAAGCGAATGCCCATGCCATTTCTGGTAGCCGCCAGGATTTCGTCCTCCCCTTCGGTGGTCATGACAGAAATCAAGCTATCATCTTCCCGCAGGTTGATGGCAATCAAACCGCCTTTGCGGATATTGCTGTAGCTTGCCATATCTGTTTTCTTGATGAGACCCTGTTTTGTGAGCATCACCAGATAACGGTCTTCTCTGAATTCCTTCACAGGAATTACCGCTGTGACAGATTCATCCGGCGCGATTTCCAGCAGGTTCACAATAGCCATACCCCTTGCGGTTCTGCCTGCTTCAGGAATTTCGTAGCCTTTCAGACGATACACTCTGCCATGGTCTGTGAAGAACAGTATGGTGTCATGGGTGGAGCACAGGAACAGGTCTTTCACGAAGTCCTCATCCCTTGTCTGCATCCCAACGATCCCACGTCCGCCACGGTTCTGGCTCTTATAAGTCATCAGGGGTGTCCGTTTCACATAGTTCAGGTTAGACAGTGTAAATACGCATGTTTCCTCGTCAATAAGGTCTTCCACGTCGATTTCGCCGGGGTTTGCCACCAGCTGGGTACGACGGGGGTCTGCGTATTTATTTTTGATTTCCTGCATTTCATCACGGATAACGCCCAACAGTTTGGCTTCGTCCGCCAGCAGGGATTTATAATAAGCGATTTTTTCCTGCAAATCTCTATATTCCGCGTCGATCTTCTCATGTTCCAAGCCTTGCAGTCTGCGCAGCTGCATTTCCAGGATGGCCTGTGCCTGGATTTCAGACAGACCAAAGCGTTCCATCAAGCGTTCCTTCGCATTGTCATAGCTGGTACGGATGATGCGGATGACTTCGTCGATATTGGAAATGGCGATGCGCAGCCCTTCCAGAATATGGGCACGTTTTTCCGCCTTATCCAGATTGAATTTTGTCCGGCGAGTCACCACTTCTTCCTGATGTTTCAGGTATTCCGCCAGCATCTGCTGGAGATTCAGCACAGCAGGTTTGCCGTTTACCAGCGCAATCATGATGGCGCCGAAACTTTCCTGAAGCTGGGTATATTTATAAAGCTGATTCAGAATGACGTTGGCATTGGCGTCTTTTTTCAGCTCGATGATGATCTGGATATCATCGCCGGCGGAAGCGTCATACAAATCGCTGATACCGTCCACACGTTTTTCTTTTACCAATTCGGCGATCTTTTCGATCAAACGGAGTTTATTGACCATATAAGGAATTTCCGTTACGACGATTTTTTCTCTGCCGTTGCCCATGGGCTGGATTTCCGCTGTGGAACGCACAAGGATTTTCCCTCTGCCTGTGCGATAAGCCGCGCGGATACCGCTTTTGCCCAGAATGGTTGCGCCGGTGGGGAAGTCAGGGCCTTTGATATATTCCATCAGTTCTTCCACATCGGTTTCCTTGCCGCCTATTTTATTGTCGATCATGACCGTCAGACCGTCGATGACTTCCCCCAGATTATGGGGAGGGATATTGGTTGCCATACCAACGGCGATCCCGGAGGAACCATTCACCAGCAGGTTTGGAATCCTTGCGGGCAGTACCACTGGTTCTTTTTCCGTTTCATCGTAGTTAGGCACAAAGTCTACGGTATCTTTTTCGATGTCCGCCAGCATGGCTGCCGCCACCTTGGACATACGGGCTTCGGTGTAACGGGCTGCCGCCGCGCCGTAGCCGTCAATGGAGCCAAAGTTCCCGTGACCGTCTACCAGCATATAACGCATGGAGAAATTCTGCGCCATACGCACCATTGCCTGATAGATGGAGCTGTCACCGTGGGGGTGGTATTTACCCATGGTATCACCAGTGATACGGGCGGACTTTTTATAGGGTTTATTGGGCTCCAGATTCATTTCGTTCATGGAGTAGAGAATTCTTCTCTGTACGGGCTTCAGACCGTCCCGGACATCAGGGAGGGCTCTGGCTACGATAACACTCATGGCGTAGTCGATGTAGCACTTTTTCATTTCCTCGTTGATGTCTATGGAAACGACCTTATCCAGTTCGTTGTTTACTTCACTCATGGTTTCACCTCAATCCCTTTCATCAGAAGTCCATTTCCGCATACTGCGCGTTTTCCTCGATAAATTCCCGTCTGGGTTCCACACTGTCCCCCATGAGCATGCTGAAGATTTCATCTGCCAAAAGGGCGTCATTGATGTCAACTTTTTTCAAAATACGGTGTTCCACGGCCATGGTGGTGTCACGGAGCTGGTCATAGTCCATTTCCCCCAGACCTTTATACCGCTGTACATCTTTGATGTTATCTCTGCCAATTTCCTTGTAGAGGGCTTCCAGCTGGATGTCGTCATAAACGTAGTAATGCTTTTTGTTCTTCTCTACCCGATACAGAGGGGGCTGGGCGATATATACCTTCCCTTCCTCGATGAGCTGGGGCATATAGCGATAGAAGAATGTCAGAAGCAGTGTACGGATATGAGCGCCGTCCACGTCGGCATCGGTCATGATAACGATTTTATGATAACGGAGTTTTTCAATGTCAAAATCCTCAGAAATGCCTGTGCCAAATGCGGTGATCATATTGCGGATTTCCTCACTGTTGAGGATTCTGTCCAGTCTTGCTTTTTCCACATTCAAAATTTTACCCCGCAGAGGCAGGATGGCCTGTGTTTTAGGGTCACGGGCTTTGATGGCAGAACCGCCCGCGGAATTCCCTTCGACGATATAGATTTCACATTCGTAAGGGTCACGGCTGGTGCAGTCTGTGAGCTTGCCGGGCATACGGGTATTTTCCAGACCAGTTTTCCGGCGGACAAGTTCCCTTGCCTTTCTGGCGGCGTCACGGGCTCTGGAAGCCATCAACCCCTTTTCGATGATGATTTTCCCTACATTGGGATTTTCTTCCAGGAAATAGGTCAAATATTCGCTCAAAACGGCTTCTACAGCCCCTTTTGCCTCACTGGTGCCCAGCTTTGCCTTTGTCTGCCCTTCAAACTGGGGGTCACCCACTTTGATACTGACAACGGCGGTCATGCCTTCCCGCACATCATCGCCGGAAAGTTTCTTGTCAGCGTCCTTGATGACGCCGATTTTTTTGCCGTAATCGTTGATGGTCTTGGTCAGACCGGACTTGAAGCCCACCAGATGGGTACCGCCATCGGGGGTGTTGATGTTATTGACGAAAGTAAAGATATTTTCTGTGTAGCCGTCGTTATGCTGGAAAGCCACTTCCACCAGCACCCCGTCCTTTTCGCCGGTGGCATAGAAAATATTGTCATACAGTGCCTGACGGTTTTTGTTGATATAAGCGACAAATTCCTTGATACCACCTTCGTAGTGGAAGGAGCGTTCCTGTTCCTTGCCTTCCCGCAGGTCGATGAGATTGATCTTCAGACCTTTTGTAAGAAAAGCCGTTTCTCTCAGGCGCTGTTTCAGGACATCATAGGTAAACACCGTTTCTTCAAAAATTTCCGGGTCCGGCAGGAAATGCACGAAGGTACCGTGTTTGTCTGTGGTGCCGATTTCCTGGACAGGACAAAGGACATTGCCTCTTTCGTAGCGCTGTTCATAAATTTTGCCGTCGGTATAAACATGGACATAGAGCCAGGTGGACAGGGCGTTCACAACGGAAGCCCCTACCCCATGGAGACCGCCGGATACTTTGTATCCGCCGCCGCCGAATTTGCCCCCTGCATGCAGTATGGTGAATACAACCTCCAAGGCGGAAATACCTTTCTGATGGTGGATACCCACAGGGATGCCACGACCGTTGTCCAATACGGAAATGGAGTTATCGGGGTGGATGGTGACGGTGATTTCGGAACAGAAGCCTGCCAGGGCTTCGTCCACGGCATTATCCACGATTTCGTATACCAGATGGTGGAGCCCCTTTTCACTGGTGGAGCCGATATACATGCCCGGGCGTTTGCGCACCGCTTCCAGACCCTCTAAGACCTGGATTTGGCTTTCATTATATTCTGCTGACATATTTTCCTCTCCTCACATAATCTTGGCAAATTCCCATGTTTTCCGGAAAAATTGCCCCAAAAAAATCGGATGTTCCTGCATCCGGTAAATCATAGTGGTATTATATCATAAAAACATTGATTTTTCAAGGAAAACAGCCATTTTTATGTATTATTTCCAATGGCTTCTAACCTTAATTATAGATTTTGGGTAAGAAAGACAAAAATTCTTTCTGTCGTGGACAAACTGCCATCCAAAGCAAAAGAAGATTTGCGGAAAATTTTCCCAGATGTTTCATCACGAATCGAAACATAAAAAAAATCCCTCTGCCCGTTCCCAAGAACAAGACAGAGAGATCATTTCCTGCCGATTTTTCCGTTTTTCACATAAAACAGGTTTTCCCTGCGCAAATAACTGCGGACAGCGTCCTCGATGCCGGTGCAGGTGAGGAACGCCTGCAAGCCTTCAATGCTTTCCATGAGGTATTTCTGCCGCTTGCCGTCCAGCTCCGAAAGGACGTCATCCAAAAGCAGTACGGGACTTTCTCCCGTTTCCTCCCGAATGAGCTCGATTTCCGCCAATCTCGCCGAAAGAGCCGTTGTCCGCTGCTGCCCCTGGGAGCCGAACTGCTTCACATCCTTGCCGTTCACCAGAAAAAGGATGTCGTCTTTGTGAGGTCCTGCGTTGGTACTGCCGGTGTAAATATCCCGGTCTAAACTCCGTTCCAATTTCTCCCGCAGACTGCCCCCCTCGCAATTTGGCTTATATTCCGTTTTGAGGCGGTCTTTGCCTCCCGTGAGTATTTCATGTCTTTGGGCGGCAATCTCGTCCAGACGGGCTAAAAATTTGGCTCTCACAGCCATGATCCGCTCTCCTCGCTCGATAAGCTGTTCATCCCAGACAAAAAGGGTATCAGAAAGAGCCGGCTTCACCTTGATTTCTTTCAGCAGATTGTTCCGCTGTTTCAGCACACGGTAATACTGCTGGAGGTCATAAAAATACACATTGCTGATCTGACTCAGCTCCATATCCAAAAACCGCCTGCGTTCCGCCGGACCGTCTTTGATGAGGGACAAATCCTCAGGCGAGAATATGACAGCGTAAAGGGTACCGAACAACTCCCCCATTTTTTTCACGGGAATACCGTTGACGGCAATGCCTTTTTTCTCGTCCCGTTTCAGGTGTACGTCGATGCGGTCACTGCGGTTTTTCCGCATGACTTCCAGACGGATATGGCTTTCTTCCTCCCCAAAGGCAATGAGCTGCTGCTCGCTTCTGCCTCGGAGAGAGCGTCCCAAGGCACAAAAATAAAGGGATTCCAGAAAATTGGTTTTCCCCTGAGCGTTATCGCCGTAAAACAGATTCATGCCTGCCGTAGGCGCAATATGGAGGGGTTCCAGATTGCGGAACCCCTGTAAAGACACTTCTTTAATATACATAAATATGCACCTTTTTATTATAATTATAAATTATGCATAATACCCATGCATAGAGGTTTTGCATTTATGCAATGCGGTTGCCTGCCCCATCTTCTGCTATAAAGCCTCTGCCATCATCATAAGGCAAAAAGGGGATCAGAAAAGGATGGTCTGTAATCTCATAGACCTCACCTGTTTTCTCTTTTCGCAGGACTGCCACATTCTCGTCCATGACATAAACAAACTGACACCGTCCTTCCGGTCCCGGCACATCAAAGACGTAATACTTATCCTGAATGCCATAGGCAAAATGCTCCCAAGAACGGGAAAGCCAGTAGCGGTCGCCGTTGGACTGCATCTTCACGAAATCCCCGTTTCTCCGCTGCTGGAATATTGCCAGATAAGGAAAATCCCAATCTTCTTCCCAGTCACGGTCTTCTTTCTTGTCTCTCCGCATGTAAACAGCAAAGCGGTATGTTTCGCCCTGTTCCTCCGCGTCCTGCACCAGTTCCAGCTGGATTTCTTCCGGCTCTACTTCATGGAAGGCTGCAATGCTTTCCTGTATCTGCTCTCGGTTATTGCCCAGCAGTTTGGGCTTTCCCAGAAAATATACCAGCCCTGCCGCCAAAAGGAGCACTGCCAAAATCACATATTTTCTCATGACGCTCCCCCCCTTTACCACAAAGGATTGCCTGCCGCGTCCAGATATTCCGTAGCTATATTGTCCCAGTAAGACAGGAAAGTCAGAAACGCCGGGCGTTCTTCTCCCACCGGGTAGGCATTTCCTGCTTCGTCCGTGAGGTAAGCCACATCTTCCCCAGTCACATAACAGAAATAATAGAACTCTTCTTCCAGAGAAAAGCGATATACATGAACCTGCGTATCCGGCGGGCTTGGAATCTCGTAGATATGACTAAAACGAGAAAGCTTACCTTCATACCATAGAAAATTCCCATCTTCATCCTGCCGGAACATGACCAGTTTGGGATAATCCTCATTTTCTATGCTCTCATAAAAGACGCAGCGGTAAGTATATCCGTCCACTTCCCCATCCTCCACATGTTTCAGATGGATTTCTTCCTTCTGTCCTCTTCCCATCCGGTCGATGGTTTCGCAGATTTCCGCATGGGTGTTTCCCAAAAGCGGACGATTCTGCCATTTTGTCCAGAAAGTACAGCCAATGACAGCGATGACCAGAAATACCACGCATAAGATCAAAGGGATTCGTTCTCTACAGCCCATGAGAAATGCCTCCTTTTCACATCAGACCCCTGCCAAAAGTGCCAAAATCACATAGTTTCTCATAGCAATCCCCCTTTACCACAAAGGGTTGCCTTCCGCATCCAGATATTCCGTATCCAGATTGTCCCAGTAAGGAAGGAAAGCCAGCAGCGCTGGACGTATTTCTCCCACAGCATAGGAATTCCCTGCCCCATCCGCAAGATAGGCAACATCTTCCCCGGTCACATAAAAGAAATGATACTCTGTTCCTTCCAAAGGAAATAGATATTCATAAACCTGCGTATCGGGCGGTTTTGGCATACGATAGTTGGAATGACCGGAAAAAATGTCTCCTTCATACCATATAAAATTCCCGTCTGCATCCCGCTGGAACATGACCAGTTTGGGATAATCCTCATTTTCTCTGCTCTCATAAACGGCGCAGCGGTAAGTTTTTCCGTCTACTTCCCCATCCTGCACCTGTTTCAGATCAATTGCCGCCTTTTTTGCTTTCTCTGTACGGGCAATGCTTTCGCAGATTTCCGCATCCGTATTGCCCAAAAGAGGACGATTCTGCCATTTTATCCAGAGGGTACAGCCAATGACAGCAATGATGAGAAACACCACACATAATATCAAAGGTTTGTAATTGTTTTTTTCCATAGGAACTGCCCCTTTCCTAGAAAAATCAGTCTTCTGCCACAACTTCCACTTTGCCGATGCCTTCGACTTCCACCACATCACCGGGGTGGATTTTCTTGCCACGTTCCGTTGCCATGACCCCATTGACATAGACAACACCGTCTGCCAAAAATACTTTCACATCAGAGCCCTGATCGATGAGCCCTGCCAGCTTCAGCACCTGCTGAAGTTTGATATATTCCGTATGAATATAGACTTTATCCATGATTTCCACTCCTTTCCGAAAAAAATCAAGGTTTCAGCAAAAACTGCAGAGCCGTCAAAACCGCTGCCGCTGCCACAATCGCTGCCACAATACCCCATTGACCCCATTTGGCAAAAAACGCTTTCTCGTCTGTTTTGATTTCTTCCCCGACAGACTCACCTTTTCGCTGTCTCCGCATCCGCTCCGTAAGAAGCGCGGTCAGGAGCATCAACGCAAAACTGCCCCAAGTGAGGATAGGCGCCCCTTCGCCCACCAGATTCTCAGCATTGTTTCCCTGAATACTCCACAAAAACGCCACCAGAGAAACTACATGCAAAACACGCAATAGCACGTACATAAACAAAGCCCCTTTCTGTTTTTCCGCACATGTCTGTTTTTTACATGATCATCACATACGCAGAGGCAGGATCAGATACTGATAAGCCTTGCCTTCCAAAGGCACGATGGTGCAAGGGCTGAGAGAACCAGTAAAACGGATTGCCACTTTTTCATCGTCGATGGCTCTCAGTGCTTCGATCAGATAACGAGGATTGAACGCGATCTGCATTTCATCGCCGTCTGTTTCGTTGGGCACTTCTTCATAAGCGGTACCCATATCACTTCTGGCTGTAATGACCAATACATTGGGTTTCAATTCCAGACGCACCGGTGTTTTGCGGTTATCTCTGGAAACCAAAGATGCGCGTTCCAAAGCCTGAATCAGTTCATTTGTATCAATGATGATCTTTGTTTTGAAATCTTCGGTGAAGTTATTTTCATAGCTGACATATTCCCCTTCCAGCAGACGGGAAACCATGGTTGCCATGCCCAAATCGAAGAGCACATGCTTATCTGTGAAATACAGGTGCACCTTATCTTCTTCTTCCTGAGAAAGGATTTTTGTCAATTCTGTCAAAGTCTTGCCGGGAACCACAACGCTCTTTTCCGTGAAGTCATGTTCCAGAGGGCTTTTGCGGAAGGAAATGCGGTAACCGTCGATGGAAACCACCTGCAAAGCGTTTTCTTTCATTTCGAACAGTTCCCCGGTGAGGATCTGTTTGGTAGATTCCTGAGAAATGGAGAAAATGGTCTGACGGATCAAATTCCGCAGTTCATTCTGTCCCAAAGTATAAGCTTCTTCCTGTGCCACATCAGGCAGCGCAGGAAAATCATCGCCGCTCTGCCCCATGATGGTAAAACGGGAGGTGCCGCCGGTGATGGTGATGCTGTTTTTCTCATCTGTTTCCAGTGTCACGGTATCGCCGTTCAGTCGACGGATGATTTCATGGAAGATTTTTGCTTCAATGGCGATTTCACCTTTTTCCAGCACATCAGCATCAATGGGTGCTGTCTGGATACCCAGTTCCAGATTATTGGCAGTCATGGTGAATCCTCTTTCGTCTGCTGTCAGCAGAATACATTCCAAAATGGGAAGTGTCGTTCTGGAGGAGACAGCCTTGTTCACGATATTGATGAAGTTCAGCAAGGTTTCTTTGCCGCACATGAGTTTCATTTATACACATCTCCTTTTTGTTCACAGTCCATAGATAGAATAATAGAATCAGGTTCGTAGTCGTAGCAGTAGGCGCTGTGGAAACTGTGGAAAACCCCATTTTTCCTTGAAATTACGGGAAAAACCACCGAGGGACAACCGTGTGGAAAAGCCAAGGACAACTCCCCTGCTTATAAACACTTTCCACAGGGCGCCATGTTCCCCTCCATTTATCCACAGCCTGTCCAAAGGAATTTCACAGCCCCATGGGGACAGACTTATCCACAGGTCATTGCCGCTCTTATTTATCGTTCTTTGATCTCTTTTTCCAGTTCCATGATGGTATTTTTCAGTGCTTCGTCATTTTCCATCTGCTTTTCGATCTTAGAAATGCCATGGATGACGGTGGTATGATCTCTGCCGCCGAAGCTTTCGCCGATCTTAGGCAGAGAAATGTCTAATAATTTCCGGCACAGGTACATGGATACCTGTCTGGGAAAGGCGATGTTTTTGGGCTTTTTGTTGCCCTGGATGTCCTCTACGCTGATGTTATAGCGTCTTGCCACGATCTCCTGAATGAGCTGTGGTGTCAGAGGCGCCTGGGCGTTTTCGCTGTAAACATCCCGCAGGGTCTTTTCTGTCAGCGCCAGTGTGATCTCCTGATTGGTCAGGGTTGCGTAAGCCACGATGCGGGTCAGCGCCCCTTCCAGTTCACGGATATTGGATACGATATTCTTCGCGATGTACGCCATGACTTCGTCGGGCACATGGAGGTTGTCCCGATCCGCTTTTTTCCGCAGGATGGCGATTCTTGTTTCATAGTCAGGGGGCTGGATATCCGCGATGAGACCCCATTCGAAACGGCTCCGCAGACGGTCTTCCAGTGTCTTGATTTCCTTGGGCGGACGGTCGGAAGAAATGATGATCTGTTTGTTGGATTCATACAGCGCATTAAATGTATGGAAAAATTCTTCCTGTGTCCCTTCTTTTTTGGAAATGAACTGGATATCGTCGATGAGGAGCACGTCAATGTTCCGGTATTTGTTGCGGAATTCCTCGTTTTTGTTGTTCTGGATAGACAGGATCAGCTCGTTGGTGAATGTTTCACTGGTTACATAAAGCACCTTCGCCGCCGGATTCTTATCCAATATAAAGTGGGCGATGGAATGCATCAGGTGGGTTTTGCCCAGCCCGGAGTTTCCGTACAAAAATAAAGGGTTGTAGGCTTTTGCCGGAGATTCCGCAACGGCAAGAGATGCCGCATGAGCCATACGGTTGCTGTTGCCCACCACGAAAGAGCTGAATACATACTTAGGATTCAGATTCCGCGCCACATCGCCGCTTTCTTCCTTTTTCACTTCCGCTGTGGTGTGCACGGGTGTTTTTTCCCCTTCTGTCAGGATGACGATGTCGTAATTGATGCCTGTCACGTTCTTCAGAGCGCTGCGGATGAGGGTCAGATGACGTTTTTCCAGAATTTCCTTACAGACGTTGTCACTGACCTGCAGCAGAAAACGGCTGCCGTCGATGCCTACAGGCACAATGGGCAAAATCCATGTTTCAAAACCGATGGATGAGGAAATTTCCTGCTCGATGAGTTTCAAAGCCGCGTTCCAAGATTGGTTGATGTCCATAAACAATCCTCCTATTACCTTTCTTTTTCAAAAATCCGATGTTCCGATGCTGTGGATAACTTTTTCATTTGCCCACAGTCCCCTGTTTTTTCCCTGTGTATGGACAACACATTTTTCTTTTTATACACAGCGGTGTGGAAAAACAGTCCCAATGTTTTGCACAAACCCGAAAAAATGGGAATTTCGGTATTTTGCTGCAAACCATATTTTTTTCATCCGCAGAAAATCCACAGCTCACAAAAGTTATACACAGGGTTATCAACAGCTTGTGGATAACTTTCCGTAAACGGAAGTGGAAATTGTGGAATGGCTGAAAAAAAGGACAAAAATCCTGCCGCTGTCGTCAAAGGGAGCCCCTCTTTTCCAAGTTCCGCCAAAGCAGGACGGTTTTTTTCGGCAAATTTTCAGACAAAAAAACAGCTCTCTGTTTCCCTTTTGGTATTCGGTACGTCAAGACAGCTGCCTGCCGCGGAGGCACATCTCATTTTGATTCTGTCTTTCAGTATAACAAAAGTTATCCACAACCGCAATGAAAAAATGGACTGAATTGTGGAAAAGTCTGATTTTTGCCAAAAAGGCAAATGGCATAACTTGTGATTTTTTTGTCAAAAAAACGGAAAATCACACAAAAACAGCAGTCTGTTTTTTGATAGTCCATATTTTTTCTGTATTTTTTATCATAAAGAATACAGAGAAAAAAATCAGGTTATCTACAATATATAGAATAAAAAGTCCCAAAGAGTTCCAAATGTATATTTTTTGGTATGGATTTTCGTACAATTTTTTGCGGAAAATGGAAAAAAAGCCGTAAATTCCCCTTGTAGCGGATATTTTTTTCTTGACGGGGACTTGCTTTTTCACTATAATAGTAGCAGTGCTCGTAAAAAGGGCGTTAAAACCCTGCAAGGACAAAGGAGGTGCATGTATAATGAAAATGACATTTCAGCCCAAGAAAAGACAGAGAAGCAGAGAACACGGCTTCAGAAAAAGAATGAGAACCGCAAACGGCAGAAAAGTGCTGGCTGCAAGAAGAAGAAAAGGCAGAAAAGTACTGTCCGCATAATTTTCGATGATACCAAGAGTAAATTAAGGCCGCAGAATGTGGCCTTTTGTTCGTCATTGGAAAAAAATTTTTTTAGGCAAATCGGGAAGGGAGCTGGATGACCATGCTTTTTACACAATCCCTGAAAAAGAATTTTCAGTTTCGCTATGTATATCATAAGGGCAGATCTTTTGCCAATCGCCGTCTGGTGATGTATGTCATCAAAAACGGCACGGCGGAAAACCGTCTGGGCATTTCCGTCAGCAAAAAAGTCGGCAAGAGTGTTGTCCGCTCCCATGTGACCCGCCTGATCCGGGAAAGTTACCGCAGTATGGAAGCAGAGCTGAAAAGGGGCTATGACATCGTGGTCATTGCCCGGGTATCCTGCAACGAGGCTTCCTATTGGGAAGTGCGGGATTCTCTGCGTCATTTGATGAAAAAACATAATTTCTTCTGCCCGGAGGAAGCGGAAAAAAAGTGAGATGATATGTTCGTATGGTAAAAAAAGTATTTTTGTTTCTCATTCGTTTGTATCAGCTGGGGATATCCCCCTACATCGGGCCCCATTGCCGTTTTACCCCCACATGCTCCAGATACGCCTATGAAGCCATCCAGAAGTATGGCGCCATCAAAGGCGGATATCTCGCGGTGCGGCGGTTATTGAAGTGCCATCCTTTTCATGAAGGCGGCTATGATCCGGTGCCTTGATTTTTTTTGTTTTGACCGCACTTGTTTGAAGTGCAGAAAAATTCTCATGTTTGGTGTTATAAGGAGGCAAAAAAGTGAATGAATTGATGTTGTTGTCCACCATGCGTATGGTGCGGGAACCGGGTATCTTTGAACCCATTGCCATCGTTCTTGGCAAAATCTATAACATGCTCTTTAACGGCATTTACGGCAGTGTCAGTGCGGGTGCGCTGGGGATTGCCATCATCGTTTTTACATTAATCGTGAAACTTATATTGTTCCCTCTGATGATGAAGCAGCAGAAGTCTTCCTTTAAGATGCAGCAGCTTCAGCCGGAGATGAACAAAATCAGAGATAAATACAAAGGCAAGACCGACACCATGTCTCAGCAGAGAATGGCACTGGAATTGCAGGACTTCCAGAAGAAAAACGGCGTACACCTTATGGGCGGCTGCCTGCCTATGCTGATCCAGCTCCCTATCCTGTACGCACTGTACTACATCTTCCAGAACGCTTATGTTTATGTTGATGTTATCGGTCAGAACTACACAGACATCGCCAACGCCATCATCCAGATTCCCGCGGCGCTGCGTATGGAAGCGTTCACACCTTATGCCCAGTCTTTGGTAGATACTTATAAAAATCTGGGTACCATCGATATGAACAATGTCAATGACGTTGTTATGCTGGTAGCGAACATCAAAGCAGACGACTGGAACAACATCCTGAGTGTTCTGGGTGACAGCGGCAACGCACTGCTGCCTCTGCTGGACACAAAGAACAATATCGAAACATTCCTGACCATTCCACTGGTAAGTAAGTGTGGTCTGAGTTTCCCCAGCGTCATCGTGCCCGTTGTGGCAGGTGTGACCACATTCCTGCAGTCTAAAGTCATGACATCCCTGATGAACACCACCGCAAGCGCGGAAAACGATCAGGCGGCAGCCATGACCCAGAGCATGAACAAAATGATGCTGTATTTCATGCCCATTATGATGGCATTCTTCTGTCTGCAGGTGCCTGCAGGTCTGGGTGTTTACTGGACAGTGAGTAACATCTTCGGTATTCTGCAGCAGATCTTCCTGCAGAAATTCTACAAAAAGAAACTGGCTGAGGGGGCGTTGTAAGAAATGGACGAAATCAGAAAATCCGGTAAGACCATCGATGAAGCCGTTGCGGCTGCGCTGGCAGAACTGCAGGCGGAAAAAGACGAGGTCACTATTACCGTTATTGAAGAAGGCTCCAAAGGCTTTCTGGGTATGTTCGGCGGCAAAGACGCCGTTGTACTGGTAAAGAAAAACTTCAATCCCGAAAAAGCGGCGGAAAACTTCCTCCGTGAAGTATTCCTGTCCATGGGACTGATCATCAAGATCGAAACAAAAATGCAGGACAAACACCTGCTGGTTGACCTGACCGGTGACGATATGGGGATTCTCATCGGCAAAAGAGGTCAGACACTGGACGCTCTGCAGTACCTGGTAAATCTGGTCGTAAACAAAAACAGCGCGTCTTACATCAGCGTCATGCTGGATACAGAAAACTACCGCCAGAGAAGAAAAGAAACACTGGAAACACTGGCATTCAATCTGGCGAAAAAGGTAAAACACACCAGAAAAAATGTGGTGCTGGAACCTATGAATCCTTATGAAAGAAGAATCATCCATTCCGCACTGCAGAATGACCGCTATGTGACCACATTCAGTGAAGGGGAAGAACCATTCCGTAATGTTGTCATTGCCCTGAAGGGCAAAAATGGTCAGCCCAGAGATTCCAGAAAAATGGAACGGGGCGAAAGACATGAAAGACACGAAAGAATGGAAAGACTGGAAAAAGCGGAAGCATAAATGTACAAAAGAAGGCGGCCGAGGGGGATACCCTGCGGACGCCTTTTTCTACAGACATGAGAAAGTATCATAAAGAAAGGGGATTTATCTATGCTGCAGCAGGCAAATTTTCTGGATGACATCATTGCTGCCATCTCCACACCACTGGGCAGCGGCGGCATCGGCATCGTCCGCATGAGTGGGAAGGGCTGTATTCCTTTGGCGGACACCATTTTCCAGGGCAAAAAGAAACTGACGGAAAAATCCAGCCACACCCTTTCCTATGGAAAGATCACCGACGGTCCTGATGGGGAAGTCATTGATGAAGTGCTGGTTTCTGTTATGAAAGCCCCTCATACCTATACAAAAGAAGACATTGTGGAAATCAACTGTCACGGAGGCTTTCTGGTGACCCAGCGTGTTCTTCAGGCACTCCTCAACGCCGGCGCCAGACTGGCAGAACCCGGTGAATTCACAAAACGCAGCTTCCTCAACGGCCGCATGGACCTGACACAGGCGGAAGCTGTCATTGACCTGATCCATTCCAAAACAGAACTGTCCCGTCAGGCGGCGGTGAATCAGCTGGAAGGCAGACTGAAAACGGAAGTCCGCCAGATGCGTCAGGAAATCATTGACATGATCGCTTCCATCGAAGCTGTCATTGACTATCCCGACTATGACATCGAAGAAGAAACTTATGATTCCATGGAGCAGGGGGCGAAGAAACTCCTTGCCCGTATGGAAAAACTCCTTGCAGGGGCAGACAGAGGCAAAATCCTCCGGGAAGGCTTGCAGACCGTTATCGTTGGGAAACCAAATGTAGGCAAATCCTCTCTCCTGAACTGGTTCTTAGAGGAAGACCGCGCCATCGTCACAGACATTCCCGGTACCACCCGTGATACCGTGGAAGAATATATCAATATTGACGGCATTCCCGTGAAAATCGTAGACACCGCTGGTATCCGTGAAACAGGGGACGTGGTGGAAAAAATGGGCGTGGAAAAATCCAAGGCTTATGCGGAACAGGCAGACCTGATTCTCATGATGCTGGATGCCTCCCGTCCGCTGGAAGCGGAGGACAGAGAGATTTTGTCCTTCATTGATGGAAAACACAGCATCGTTATGCTGAATAAATCTGATCTGGAACAGAAACTTTCTCTGGAAGAACTGGAACAGTTCGTGCCAAAGGAACAGATTCTGTTTGTTTCCGTCAAAGAAAACACTGGTTTTGATGCCCTCATCGACGCCATCAAGACATTGTTCTTCAGCGGTCAGACCGCCACGGCAGATGATGCGCTCTTGGGCAATACCCGTCATAAAAACGCATTGTATCAGGCAAAAGAAGCCATGGAACACTGCCTTGTGACCATCAGCACCCGTATGCCCGAGGATTTCATTTCCATGGACTTGCAGGATGCCAGCCGGGCATTGGGGGAAATCACTGGTGATGTAGCTGATGAGGAGATCATCGACCGTATATTCACCAAATTCTGTTTGGGAAAATAAAAGAAAGAAGGTAGAAACATATGAACCCATCTGGACAGGATAACGTACTGGGTACGGCAGACGTCAAGACATTATTAAGACAGCTGGCCATCCCTGCCATCACCGCGCAGGTGGTCAACGTCCTTTATAATGTGGTTGACCGTATGTATATCGGGCATATTCCTGACATTGGGGCATTGGCATTAACAGGGGTAGGGGTCTGCATGCCCATCATCATGCTCATCACAGCCTTCGCGGCGCTGGTGAGCATGGGCAGCGCCCCCCGTGCTTCCGTACTCATGGGGAGAGGCAACAACGAAGAAGCACATTATACATTGGGCAACAGCTTTATCATGCTCATCATCATCGCATTGGTGCTGACGGTATTTTTCCGCAGATTTGCGGAGCCGATTTTGATGGCATTCGGCGCCAGTGAAAACACCATCGGCTATGCCATGGACTATATGCGCATTTATACGCTGGGTACCATTTTCGTGCAGTTCGCTCTGGGTCTGAATGCTTTTATCACCGCCCAGGGCTTTGCCAAAATCAGTATGGCCACCGTTGTGATCGGCGCGGTCATCAATATCGTTCTGGACCCTATTTTCATTTTCGGTTTCCATATGGGCGTGAAAGGTGCGGCTCTTGCTACCATCATTTCTCAGGCGGTTTCCGCTATTTGGGTACTGCGTTTTTTGACAGGGAAGAAAACCATACTGAAATTACAGAAAAAATATTTCCGCCTCCGTGGCTCCGTAGTGGGGCCTTGTCTGCTGCTGGGCATGTCCCCCTTTATCATGCAGGCAACGGAAAGCGCCATCAGCGTTTGCTTCAACTCCTCCCTGTATCGTTACGGCGGGGATATTGCCGTTGGCGCCATGAGTATTTTGACCAGCATCATGCAGTTTTCCATGCTGCCTTTGCAGGGCTTTACCCAGGGGGCACAGCCCATTACAGGGTATAATTTCGGCGCCGGTAACGCGGATCGTGTGCGCCAGACCTTTCGTTTGCTGCTGCGGTATTGCCTGACCTATTCTCTGATATTATGGGCAATCTGCATGGTGGTTCCTCGTCTGATTCCGTCTATGTTTACGGGGGATGAACAGCTCCTGACTTATACGGCTTGGGCACTGCGGCATTATATGGCGCTCTCTGGCATTTTCGGCATCCAGATCGCCTGCCAGCAGACATTTATCGCCATCGGCAACGCCAAAACATCCCTGTTCTTGGCAGTTTACAGGAAAATTATCCTGCTCATTCCTTTGATTTATATTTTGCCTGCCATTCTGGAGCAGAAAGACAGAGCCGTTTTTCTGGCGGAACCTGTGGCAGACTTTATCGCTGTGACCACCACAGCCATCATGTTCGCTTACCAGTTTAGAAACGCCATGAAAAAACTGGAGGCAGGCAAAAAGCCCGCAGAGGCGTAAAATATGTTTTTTTTGGAGAAACCCTCGAAAATCCTTGCATTCCGGGGGTTTTTCTCATAAAATGGTACAATGGAAATCCATGTGGAAGTAAATAAACTCCAAATAGAGGTGAAAATAGATCATGTACGAAGCAGAAACCATAGATATTGCCGTTGTGGGCGGCGGTCACGCGGGCTGTGAGGCGGCATTGGCGGCAGCCAGACTGGGCATGGAAACGGTGCTGTTTGCCATCAGTCTGGACAGTATCGCCATGATGCCCTGTAACCCCTCCATCGGCGGCAGCTCCAAAGGCCATCTTGTCCGTGAAATCGACGCATTAGGCGGCGAAATGGGCAGGAATATCGATAAGACCTATATCCAGACCAAAATGCTGAATACAGGCAAAGGTCCTGCCGTGTATTCTCTGCGGGCACAGGCGGACAAAACAAGATACCACGAGGAAATGAAACATACCTTGGAGAAAACCCCTCATCTGCGCATCAAGCAGGCGGAAATCTCTGAAATCCTCATGGAAGATAACAAAGTCACAGGCGTTGTTACTACCAGCGGCGCCATTTACCGCTGTAAAGCGGCTGTCCTCTGCATGGGCACCTATATGAAAAGCCGCTGCCTCACAGGGGACTGCATCACCGAAAGCGGTCCCAATAACCTGATGCCTGCTACAAAACTGAGCCAAAACCTGCTGGATATGGGCATCCGTCTGTTCCGTTTCAAAACAGGCACCCCTGCCCGTATGAACCGGAACTCTCTGGACTTCAGCAAAATGCAGCCCCAGTACGGTGATTCTGACATCGTGCCTTTTTCCTTTGAAAACACACCGGAAGGTATCGCCAGAGAACAGGATTTGTGCTGGCTCACTTACACCAACGAAAAGACCCATCAGGTCATTCGGGATAATCTCCATCGTTCTCCCTTGTTTGGCGGCTTGATCGAAGGCACAGGCCCCCGTTATTGCCCTTCCATTGAGGACAAGGTGGTGCGTTTTGCCGATAAGGAACGCCATCAGCTGTTCGTAGAGCCCGAAGGGGAAAACACTGAGGAAATGTATATTCAGGGGATGTCCTCCTCTTTGCCGGAGGATGTGCAGATTGCCATGTACCGCACCATTCCTGGGCTGGAAAACTGCGAAATCACCCGTTTTGCATATGCCATCGAGTATGACTGTATCGACGCCACCCAGCTGAAGCTTTCTCTGGAGTTTAAGGACTATCATGGTCTTTTTTCCGCTGGTCAGTTCAATGGCTCCTCCGGCTACGAAGAAGCGGCCGCACAGGGGCTTATGGGCGGCATCAACGCCGTTCGTTATATCCAGCAGAAAGACCCCATCATCTTGCAGCGTTCCGACGGTTATATTGGCGTTCTCATCGATGACCTCATCAGCAAAGGCAGCAAAGAGCCTTACCGTATGATGACATCCCGTGCGGAATTCCGTCTGCTCCTCCGTCAGGATAACGCCGACCAGCGTCTGACTCCCATGGGTCATGAAATCGGTTTGATTTCTGATGAACGCTACGAAGCATTGCTGGAAAAAGAACGCCAGACTGGGGAAGAAATCGAAAGGGTAAAAGTCCTGACCATCACCCCTGCCAAAGAAACACTGGAACTGTTGGAACAGTACGGCAGTACCCCCATCAAGTCCGGCGTGAAACTGGCAGACCTCATCAAACGTCCCGAACTGGATTATGAAAAACTGGCGCCTTTGGATCAGGAACGCCCCGAACTGCCTGCCCCAGTACGGGAACAGGTGAATATCCAGATCAAATACGAAGGCTATATTAGCCAGCAGCTGAAACAGGTGGAACAGTTCAAAAAACTGGAAAACCGTCTGCTGCCGGAAGATTTGGACTACGAAACCATTCAGGGTCTCCGTCTGGAAGCCCGTCAAAAACTCAATGCCATTCGTCCCCGTTCCATGGGTCACGCTTCCCGTATCACAGGCGTTTCCCCGGCGGACATCTCCGTTCTGCTTATTTATATGGAACAGCAGAAACGCAATGGCTGAGAAATGAAGGAGGGGAAGAAATATGTTCTTTCTTTCATGGAACGGCAAACCCATGCCGAAACCACAGGGCAGGAAACTGTTTCTGCCCGTCAATCATAAAGCCTTTCGGCTGGAGGATGCGGTGCTTTCCGCCCGGAAATCCCCGTTTTTCTCTCTGGTCAGCCCAAAAGGCACACTCCTTGCCTTTCTCCACGCTCTGAAGCAGGAGGGTGCAGAGGAAGCGAGAGGGTATCTGTCCAGCGCCATCAGCGGTGCGGACTTGGAAGAAATCAAAGGGGTTTTTGCCCATGCGGAAAAATACCGCTTTTTCGTGAAGGAAACAGGGGAGCGTATGCGTACTCTGTCCTTGGCGGCGGCGGGAGAAAAGGAAGTCATTTCCGTCGGCATGGTGGCAGAGCCTGACGACTTTGGCAAATGGAAAATCTATTGTATCGAAAAGGAGCAGACTTATGGAGCATAAGGTATTGTTACAGGAAAGCTGTGAAAAAATGGGCGTGCGCCTCACAGAAGAAATGGCATCACAGTTTATGACATATCTGTCCCTGCTGCTGGAATGGAATGAGAAAATGAACCTCACCGCCATTACAGACAAAAAAGACGTGGTGCAGAAACACTTTGTGGATTGCCTGAGCATCCTGCCCCATTTGTCATTGACCGGACAGGAAAAGATCATCGACGTGGGCACAGGGGCAGGATTCCCCGGCATTCCTGTGAAAATCGCCTGTCCAGATGTGGAAATGACCCTGCTGGATTCTTTGCAGAAACGTATCGGCTTTCTGGAAGAAGTGGGCAGCCAGCTGCATCTTTCCGGCGTGCATTATGTCCATAGCCGTGCGGAGGACGGCGGTCAGAACCCCGATTATCGGGAACAGTTCGACCTGTGCGTATCCAGAGCTGTGGCAAATCTGGCAGTCCTGGCGGAATTCTGCCTGCCTTTCGTGAAAGTGGGCGGCAGACTGGCGGCACTGAAAGGTCCCGATGCCCTGAGAGAAATGGATGAAGCCCAAGGTGCCCTGAAAAAACTGGGGGGTAAAGTGGCAGAAGTCATTGATGTGGAAATCCCTTTCACAGACTTACAGCATAAACTGGTCATCATCGAAAAGACTGCCTCCACACCCAAGGCATATCCCAGAAAAGCAGGAAAAATCAATAAAAATCCACTGAAATAAGAAAATGCAAGTAGAAAATTAGAATGAAACTTTTTAAGAACGCGGAAGGGTTTGGGGAACAAAGAGTTCCCCAAATGGAATCCGCAGTCGAAATTCACTTCCGACGAGGAAAAGCAGGAATTTCAAGTCGATGGAATTCCTGCTTTATACTTCTGTCTATTCATCAAAGGCTTGAATGAAATGAGCCTTTGATGACAGGGGGTCGACTTTTTCGGCACCCTGTGAAAAAAGCAGACTTTCTGTCGAGAGTCTGCTTTTTTTGTTGTACGGTTTTTGGGGATGGGAAATCCTTCTGTGCTAAAATGTGGAAAAAGGGAGTTTGCCGCTGTCTGGAACAGAAAAAAACCCCTTTTTACAGACTTTGGCAGAACAGAAGGAGTGTTTGTATGGAAGTATTGAAATTTCCCGAAATGCGGTTGAAAAAAGATGCGGTGGTATACCAGATTCCCATAGAAAAAATTCGTTCCAATCCCTATCAGCCCCGACGCTATTTCCAGCGGGCGGCTTTGGAGGAACTTTCCGCCTCCATCCGAGAGTATGGCATCTTGCAGCCTTTGACGGTGCGGAAAATGAGCGGCGGTTCTTATGAGTTGGTAGCGGGGGAGCGCAGGCTTCGGGCTGCGGAATTGGCAGGGCTGGAAACAGTACCTTGTCTATTGGTGCAGGTCAATGAGTATGACAGCGCTATGCTGGCGTTGCTGGAGAATATCCAGCGGCAGAATTTGTCTTTTCTGGAGGAGGCGGAAGGGTATCGGAATTTGATGGAGGATTATGGTCTGACACAGGAAGAATTGGCGGCAAAGCTGTCCAAAAGCCAGTCTTTCATCGCCAATAAACTGCGGATACTGAAGCTGGAAGACCCTCTGAAGCGGCTTTTGGTGGAAAACAACTTCACGGAACGTCACGCCCGCGCTCTGCTGAAACTGCCCGATGAAGAAACCAGAACGGTGGTGCTGGAGCAGATGATTCGGGAGGAACTAAACGTCCGTAAGACAGAAGAATTGGTGGCGGATACCTTGGAAAAAATGCGCGCCAAAGCCATGGCGGAGAAACAGGAGCAAAAAGAAAAACGTTGTGTCACGGATTTCCGCCTGTTCACCAACACCATCAAGCAGTCTGTGGAGGTCATCCGCCGGGCTGGGGTGGATGTGGTCTATGAGGATGAGGAGCAGGAAGATGGTTGCCAGATCACCATTCGGATTCGGAAGAAAGAGTAATAGGGAAAAGCTCTAAGCCGCTGTTTTTGGCACAGCGCATGGTGTAAGCGGTGCCGCCTGTTTCTTTTTCCAGATAATAAATGATGCCATGGCTTTGGCTGACCATATAGCGGTTCCGGGCATAAAAACAGCCGGAGTAGTAGGTTTCAGACAGATATGTTATGCGGTCAGCCTTTGCCGTTACTTTTTTCCACATGGGCGGCAAATACCTATAGGGAAAAACAATTTCCAATTGGATTTCGGGACAGGTATTTTGGTATGTTAAAAGGGTTTTTGCCGCCAAAAAGTCAAATCCCACTGCGCCGCCGCAGAGAAAACGTCGATACCTTTTTTCGATGCAGTCAGAAATGATTCTATTTAGTTCTTTTTCCAGAAGGGGTATCTTTTCGGGGCATACTTCTCTGTGTCCGGAAAAACAGCATGTTTTTGTGTTCAATGACATCACCTCATTTTCCATTATAACCATTGATATGGCAATGGGGAATGGTTATAATGAAATCATACAGATTTTGAAATAACAGTGCAAGAGGTGAAGCATATGGAAGAAAAGTCCATTTTGATACAGCGGAAATACGGTGCTGTCCGTCTGCGTCTGGCAGAAATCATGGACAGCCGTGGCATGACCCGCAACCAACTGAGCCGCTTGACAGGCACCCGCTATGAAGTCATCCACAAGTGGTATAGCGGCAAGGTGGAAAAACTGGATCTGGATGTTTTGGCACGGATTTGTTATGTGCTGGATTGTGAAGTTTCTGACCTGTTGGTCTATGAGGAAGCGGAAGAAGAATAAAAAGTAAGCCGGTATATTTTCATGGGAAAATGCCGGCTTTTTTTGTTCGTTTTCTTCAAAGAATATGAAGTTTTTTATTTACATAATATCAATAAAATAATATTTCATACCTGGTTGAGTTTTGATGTCATGCCAGTGTATGTGATATGTTCCTTGTACAAAGAGTAATTCTTTTTTTGTTCCTGTTGGTTTTTCTACAGAACCATGCAGCACTTCTTGACAGCGGAAATAGCCATAAATGCCATCTTGTTTTTTACCTGTGTAGAAGTTTTTATCCTTTACAATGCAAAGGCAGTATGTATGGGTAAAGCCATTTGTTTTCAGTTCCTCCATAAAGCATAAATCTTTGATGAATGAAAACATTTGCTCTGGATACTGCCCGTTTAAAGGAAATTTCAATTCTATAGCCATTTTTTCTTGTTCGTTATAGACAACAATATCAATTTCGTGTTTTGTAGTCGAATCTATACCGAAAAATTTTGTGTTTCTTTCAAATTGTATCCGATGGTTCGGAAAATGATTTCTCAAATAAATACCCAGTTCATGTTGTAAACTGAATTCGTTATAAATTTCAATGGAACCATTTTCCACTTGCCCTAAAAATGCCAAGATTGCTTTTTTCATGTTTGTTATCACCTATTAGAGAATATACGAATGAAAAAGGGCGTTATCATCAGATAGGACTGTCGAAAGTCTGATGCAGCTTCATATAGGAAGCGGAAGCTGTTGCCGCCAGAATGTCATCACGTTCCAGCCATGCTTCCGCTGTCATGCTGTGGATGGTTTTTCCCAGATGGGACATTTGTACTTTGTAGTGGATCACATCATTGGGCATGACCGGTTTCAGGAATGTGGTATTGATGGTGACAGTGGAAACCATATGCTGTTTTGCGAAATAATGGGACAGCAGACCAAAGGACACGTCAAAGTTTGTTGCCATGATGCCGCCGTGGAGCCCTTTTTCCGGGTTCAGCTGCCAGTCTTCTACAGTAAAGGCAAATTCTGCGGATTTTTCTTCAAAATTGCATGTGACCAGTCTGGGTTTGAGCAGTTTCAAAACGCTGTCCTTCACCAGTGGAAATTCCGGGTCAGAAAGCTGACTGAACCATGCTTCCATATTCTCCTGTGAGGAGGTTTCTTCACTTAAGTAGATCATAGGGTGATTCCTTTCTTTTGTTCAGATTTCTGTTTTGATTTTATGATGGAGTATTTTGAATGTGGCTGTTGCGGTGGCAGCCAGTTCTCCTGTGCTTTTCAGATATACTTTCCCTTCCAGTGTCACAAGACTGCGCCCGAAGGATTTTACTTTGCTGTGGTATACCATGGTATCGCCTATGCGGATGGGGCGCAGGAATGTGGAAGAGAGGCTGACAGTTGTCAGTACATTGGGATATGCGTAGTAATGGCAGAGCATCCCCAAAGAGGTGTCAAAGCCTGTGATGATGATGCCGCCGTGGACCATGTTCTGGGGGTTCAGTTCCCATTCCAGCACTTTGTATTCCAGTACGGTTTCTCCTGCCTGAAAATCGCAGGATACGAATTGGGGTTCCAGTTTGGAAATAGCGCCTTCCCGCAGGCGGGAAGAATTGGGTGCCACAGCCTGACGGAACCAGTCTTCCATCTGTGCCTGTGACAGACCGGGTATTTCGTTGAAGTTCAAATCAAAAACATCCTTTCCATTAGGGACTTCTTCATGAGAAAACAAAGATGCCAGAAATCTTTCCCATAAAAGGGTTTTTCGGCTGTCTTTTTTAGATTGCGCAAGGAATGTTTTCTTCTGAAGCAGTCATGGCAGTTCCTCTGGAGAAAGCAAAAAATAATGTTTTCTCGAGGCTGCTGTCCCTTTTTTCTTTGTTGGTCTGGAGGCTCACATGGCTTTGCGCTCCAAGTCTTCTTCGCTCAAAAAATCTTTCAG
Source organism: Clostridia bacterium (assembly GCA_022786605.1). Classification (GTDB taxonomy): domain Bacteria; phylum Bacillota; class Clostridia; order Lachnospirales; family Anaerotignaceae; genus Anaerotignum. The sequence goes on from JALFWW010000024.1 coordinate 96,738, forward strand.
GATCTGACCGAATGCCTTGCTGTTTTCCATGTGGGGCAGGGCGGCAGTATCCTCAAAGAGCATAAATTCCCCTTTTTCCTGTAAATTTTCGGCTTCTTCCAGATAAACAGCGCTGTTGCGTACATTCCTTTCTCCCCAGATCAGCAGGAAGGGCAGAGAAAGGGACCCAAAGGCTTGTTTTGTATCGGCGGCGGCAAAGCGGGTCATGTAACCGGCATAGCTTGCCTGGGCGCCTTTGCCGTAGCGGGCGTTTTGCTTCAGATTCTTCACGAAGTCCACAGGCATACGTTCTTTCTGGTAAAAGAGTTCTTCCGCCAGAAGCCGCAGGGCTTTTTTGGATGTGCCGTCCAGAAATGCCTGAGTGCCGATGACAGGCGACAGCAGTTTTTTCAGCTGCTGGGTATCCTGAGGTGTGGCAAATCCTCTGCCGATACCCTCAGGAGAGATGAGCACCATCTTTTCCAGATCTTCCGGGTAGAGCATGGACAGCACCAGCGCGATGTCCGCGCCGCCATTGGCTGCTGCCAGAGCCACAGGCTTTCCAATGACGTCGGAAAGGAAGCTGTGGAGGGCTTTGGCATACTGATAAGCTGTCCAAGGCTTGGCAGGTTTATCAGACTGACCGAAACCCGGCAGGTCTACGGTGTATACCCGAAAATCTTTTGCCAGCTTTTCGATCTGGGGGCGCCATTCCCTTCTGGATGCCCCAGGATGGAGGCTGTGGAGCAGTACCACAGGGCGACCGTAACCAAAGCGTTCATATGCCATAGAAACCCCGTCAGGGGTGGTGTAGCTTTCAAAAGGTGTTTTATCTCCCTTGCGGGATGCCCGATGCAGACTGATGCGCTGATAAAGGATAAGTCCGGCGGCAGTGATGCCGGCAGAGGCAAAGAGAGGGAGAGAAAGTTTCCGAATGGCTTTTTGAATCATCGTGTTACCTCCTTTTTCTTTTCAGCAATACAAAATTCCCGTTACTCTTATTATGAACCGAAATCGGGCATTTGAAAAGGGGGAGTTTCATAAGAAAGTTGGAAGTTTCATAAGATAGTATGAAGATTTTGTTTTTTGAGGAGGCAGGGCGGATGGAAGGGTTTCTGGTGCTGGCAGGACAGCTGTTTCTCATCGTGTGTATCCAGTCAGTGCTGGAAGTGGCGGCGGCAGACCGTTTCCAGAACCATCTGCAAAAGGTCATTTCTCTGGCGGCCTATCTGGCGGCGCTGGTATTGGTGCTGCGTTTTATGGATGGGTATTTGCTGGATATGCTCCAAAGACTGGCAAGAGGGCTATAAAAAAAGCTGAAATCCTCTGTATGTTATAAGGATTTCAGCTTTCTTTGTTTGCTTATGAAGATGCCCTGCATGAGATCTTGCGCTGTTTTTGTTATTTATCAAGGGTGCAGTGATACAGGACTCTGTTGTCCGCGTCATAAATAGATACGAAAAGGTCCTGTGTATGCATCAGAAATGATGTATCTTCATCAGTTTTTTTGGATTCGTTTATCAGATAATACCCATTTTCGATTTCAGGAATCAAAGGCATGCCGTCCTCATCTGTCAGGGGTGTGCCCAGATAATCGCTGTCGACAACACCATACACAAGGTTTTGGGTGGATTCATCCAGCGGCAAAGATTTCCATGTGCCTTTTTCCTGGATTTTTTCCAGAAAAGCGTCATCTGAGAACTGCAGTGTTGTGCAGGAAGTGCCCTGACCGCGGAATGCGCCGTGATCCTTGTAAGTAACAGAAAATTCCTGGGCGGGAATTTCCATATCCATCTGTTCTGCGGCAACCTGCGCTGCGCTGGCGGAATGACAGCCTGCCAGTGTAACTGTTGCCAAAAGTGCGAAAAGAGGCAGATGGAGTTTCATAATATCTCCTCCGTTTCAAAATATTCCATGCGAGGCATATCATATCATAATTTGTGGCGGAAAGCCAGCATATTTCTGTATTTATTTTGATAATATCAGGAAATCCCATGTTTTTTCGGAAAATCCATCTTTTTGTTTTGTGAAACGGCATGTTTTTTCATACAGAAAAAAAGACGCCGACCTTTGGTAAAGATCAGCGTCTGAAACATCAGGTGTCCAGCACCAGATAATACAATGTGCGGTTGTCAGTGTCATATACGGCAAGATCGAAGTTGAAGGAGCCGCGCTTCATGATGTTTGGTTTCTCCGCGGCTTGTGCGTTCCGGTCTTTCAGCAGGTAATAGCCGTTTTCAATGGGCGGCACAAAGGGTTCCTGTGTTTCGGGGTCATCAAGATAATTGCCGTAAAGGAGTTGGTTGACAGCATCATCCGGCGGGAAGGACTGCCATGTGCCTGCTTCTTGGATTTCTTCCAGGAAAGCATCATCGGAAAACTGTATGATGGTGCAGGTGGTGCCGTCCCCGTGGAATCCGCCGTGGTCGTCATAGGTGGAAACCAGTTCCCCGTCAGAAAGGTCTATGCCGATGCTGAAAGCGGCTTTCCGCACAGCGGCGCTTTCTTCTGTATTGATAGGGGTCTGGAAGGTGAATAAAGCCAAAAAGAGCACAGTTATGGCACGGAAAAACAGCATACAAATCCCTCCGTTTCTTTATGTCCAAAAAATCTTATGGTTTGGCGAATAAGTTCCTTTTTTGGTTCTGGTCTTTTTTTCCGTGGCTTTTTTGGTCTGAAAATCTGCAAAAAGCGTAGGAGCCAAAATGAACTGCTCCAATTTGTGCGGACAGTACAAAAAGCGTTCTTACGAGGATAATATTTGATTTTCAAGTGGAGTGGCGTAGCGTGAGCGGCGCCACTCCTGTTTTTAATTGAATTCTCTCATGGTTATAGAAATGAAT
>JALFWW010000011.1 GCA_022786605.1 Clostridia bacterium
AAGATTTTATGATATAATGTTTGCTGTATTCGGTTTTGAAGGTGTAAACTTTCAAAATATAGTATAATCCTCGATAGCTCAGCGGTAGAGCATCCGGCTGTTAACCGGAGGGTCGTTGGTTCGAATCCTACTCGGGGAGTTATATGGTCCGTTGGTCAAGGGGTTAAGACACCGCCCTTTCACGGCGGTAACGCGGGTTCGAATCCCGCACGGATCATTATGGCGCCATAGCCAAGTGGTAAGGCAAAGGTCTGCAACACCTCTATCCCCGGTTCAAATCCGGGTGGCGCCTCTGGAAAGTCCCGGTTTCACAGAATTAGCTGTGGGGTTGGGGCTTTTTTGTTGTTTGGAAAAGAATAGCATTTTTGTCTGCTTTGTCATAGAAGGTGGGACAGGAACCGTCAGATAGCCCAAAGAATGGCGGATTTTCACTGTTTTTTTAGCAGATGTCGAAACGAGGAAGAAGAAAAAGAAAAGAAATCCATAATTTTACTTGACGAATTGAACAAAGCGCGTTATAATAACAACAGTTACGGCGCCATAGCCAAGTGGTAAGGCAAAGGTCTGCAACACCTCTATCCCCGGTTCGAATCCGGGTGGCGCCTCTCAAAGCATTCGCATATTGCGGATGCTTCTTTTTTGCGTTATATTTAGACAAACATCAAAATGTTATTGACAACAACCTGAAAAAGACATAGAATATATTTAGATATATATCTAAATGAAAATGGGAGGTGATGATATGGGCATACAGGAAACATGGAAAGCCATGAGTGACCCTACCAGACGGGAAGTTTTGCGTCTGCTGCGTGACAAGCCTTTGACAGCGGGAGAGATTGGCGAGCATTTTCCAGCAACAGGAGCCACCATTTCTCATCATCTGGCGATTTTGAAACAGGCGGGGCTCATCAGTGATACAAAACAGGGAAAATATATTTTTTATGAGTTGAATTTATCGGTTTTAGAAGAAATGATGAGCTGGATGACGGCTCTGATGGGAGGCGATAGCCATGAAAGGGAAAACGATTCTGCTGATTTTGCTGAGCATACTGCCCCTGCTGATGGTGGCGGTTCTGTATCCTAAACTGCCGGAAATGGTTCCCATCCATTGGGACTTGGACGGCGGTGTCACTTACGGCGAAAAAATCAAGCTGTTTCCTTTGGCAGGTTTGAGCCTTGTATTTGGGATTCTTATGCCTCTTTTAGCAAAGATTGACCCCAGAAAACAAAATTATGAACGGTTTGCGGATGCCTATTTCGGTACCAGAGTCATTTTACTGGTGTTTATGATCGTTATGATGGTCATTACCCTGACAGAAAGCCTGTATCCCGGTCTTTTGCAGGTGGGACGTGTGGTCTGTGCCATGGTTGCTGTGATGTTTATTCTACTAGGCAATTTGATGCCAAAGTTTAAATCAAACTTTTTCACAGGCATGAAAACACCTTGGGCATTGAGCAGTGAAAATGTCTGGAACAAAACACAGCGGTTAGGAGGCAGGTTATTTTTCTTTGGCGGTCTGGTGATTCTCATCAGTTGTTTTATGGTGCCGGAAAAACAATTGTTTTGGGGGGCTATGGGCATTATGCTTTTGATTTGCCTGATTCCCACAGTCATGTCCTATCTTTGGTACCAACAGGAAGTCTGTGGGGGAGAAAAGTAGGGCGGATATAAATTTTCTGTTTGGAACTGGCGGAAAATCATTGACGGGCTTTTTGGAAAAAGATATAATTATGACGCTTGGAAGTATGGAGAAACATTGGTTTTTGACGCTTTCGGCGTCTTTTTATATTAGAAGAAAAGAAAGGAGCGGTCAGAAAATGATAAGAAAAAAAGATGTATTTGTCATCGGACATAAGAATCCCGACACAGACTCTATTTGCTCTGCTATCGCATACGCAAATTTGAAAAATAAAATTTCCGACGGTAATTATGTACCCAAAAGAGCGGGGGAGGTAAGCAACGAAACCCAGTATGTACTGGACTTTTTCGGTGTGGAAAGCCCTGCCTTTATCAATCATGTAGGTACACAGGTAAAAGACGTGACCATTAAAATCACGCCCAGCCTGTCCAAGGAAATGTCTCTGAAAAACGCATGGATCACCATGAGAGATATGCAGGAAGCCACCATGCCTATTGTAAACGAAGGCAAACTGGAAGGTATCATTTCTGTCAAAGATATTGCTACAGCCAATATGGATATTTACGAAACCAGAATTCTGGCAATGTCCAAAACAAAATATTCCAATATTCTGGATACCATTGATGGTACTATGGTTGTGGGCAACCCCGAAGAAGTGGTGCCTCAGGAAGGGAAAATCCTCATCGGTGCGGCAAACCCTGACTTACTGGAAACTTATGTGGAACCCGGCGATATTTTGATCACAGGGAACCGTTTTGAATCCCAGCTTTGCGCAGTGGAAATGAACGCAGGCTGTATCGTTGTCTGCATGGGTGCGCCCGTTTCCAAAACCATTCAGAAACTGGCGAAGGAAAACAACTGTTCCATCATCAGCACACCCCATGACACTTATATGACAGCAAGACTCATCAGCCAGAGTACCCCTCTGGGCTACTTCATGCGGAAAGAAAACCTGATCACATTCAGCGAAGATGATTTTATCAGCGACATTCGTGGCACCATGGCAAAAATCCGCCACCGTGATTTCCCTGTGCTGGATCGTGACGGCAATTATATCGGTATGCTGTCCAGACGTTCTTTGCTGGAAATGGACAACAAAAAAATCATTATGGTGGATCATAACGAAAAATCTCAGGCTGTTGACGGCATTGAAGAAGCGGAAATTCTGGAAATCATCGACCATCATCGTCTGGGCGCGCTGGAAACATCCATGCCCGTATATTTCCGCAACCAGCCCGTTGGCTGTACTTCCACCATTGTATATCACATGTATCTGGAAAATCAGGTGGAAATTGAACCCAAAATGGCTGGTCTTATGTGCTCCGCCATCCTGTCTGATACATTGATGTTCCGTTCTCCCACATGTACCCCTGTGGATCAGAGTGCGGCGGAAGCGTTGGCGAAAATCGCGGGCATTGACATTCAGGAGCATGCGGAAAAAATGTTCCGTGCCGGCAGTTCTCTGGCGGATAAAACACCAGAAGAAATCTTCTATATGGATTTCAAGAAATTCAGTGCAAACGGCGTGAACTTTGGTGTGGGTCAGATTTCTTCTCTGGATAAAACAGAACTGGAAGAACTGCGTCCGAAAATTGCGGAATTTATGGAAAACTCCGACAGAAACGACGTGGATATGATGTTCTTCCTGCTGACAAATATTCTGGAAGAATCTTCTGATATGGTATTTGTAGGCGAAAAAGCAAAAGAACTGGTGGAAGCGGCTTTTGGCGGTGAAGCAAGTGAAAATCATATTTATCTGCCTGGCGTGGTTTCCAGAAAGAAACAGTTCGTACCCCGTGTGCTGGGTGCCATCCAGCAGTAAGGCGGTCTGGATATGAAAACTTACAAAATGGTGTTGTCCTATGACGGCAGCCGCTACAATGGCTGGCAGAAACAGGGCAACACTGACAATACATTGCAGGAAAAATTAGAAAAAATCCTCACAGAAATTGCCGGTGTGGAAACAGAAATCGCCGGTTCCGGTCGGACGGACGCAGGCACCCATGCCAAGGGGCAGGTTGCCAGCTTCCGCATGGACTGGAAAGGAACAGCGGCAGAACTTTTGACGGAAATCAATGGACAACTGCCAGAAGATGTGGGCGCCCTTTCTTTGGAAGAAGCGGAACCCAGATTCCACGCCAGACTGAACGCAAAAGCGAAGCGATATGTCTATACCATCTGGACGGGAGAAATGCCTCCCGTTTTCTGGCGGAAATACAGTTTCTGGTGCAAAGAGAAATTGGACGTGGAAGCCATGAAAGAGGCGGCTTCTGCTTTTGTGGGTACCCATGACTTCAAGAGCTTCTGTGCAAACAAACGTATGAAAAAGTCTACGGTGCGCACCATTTATAATATTGACATCAAGCAGAAGGAACAGCGGCTGGTGCTGTCCTTTACAGGCAACGGCTTTTTGTATCAGATGGTGCGGATACTCACAGGCACCCTCATTGAAGTGGGAGAAGGCAAACGCAGCCCTATGGAAATGGAAGAAATTCTGGCGGCGGGAAACAGGGAGGCAGCTGGCTTTACGGCACCTTCCCGTGGCTTGATGCTGGATGAAGTGTTTTATGAACCTTATGGGAAAGGAACAGAGATGCCATGATTCGGATTGCTGACTTAAAACTGCCTTTGGGCAGAGAAGAAAGCCTGCTGAAAAAACGGGCGGCAAAACAACTGCATATCCCTGTGGAACAGATCACATCATGGCGGATCTTCAAAAAATCACTGGATGCCCGGAAAAAAGACCGCATCCACTATGTCTGCGTGGTGGATGTGGCTGTGGACAATGAAAGCAAGGTGCTGGCAGGGGTGAAAGGGGACAAAGCTGTTTCTAAAACCCCGGATTTGTCCTACCATTTCCCAGAAGGCAAATGCCAGATGGAAAAACGTCCGGTGGTTGTGGGCTTTGGTCCGGCTGGTATGTTTGCGGCGCTGCTTTTGGCACAGATGGGGATGAAGCCTATTGTGCTGGAGCGTGGCGGCGATGTGGACAGCCGCAAGGAAGCTGTGGACAAGTTCTGGCAGACAGGACAGCTGGATGTGGATAACAACGTCCAGTTCGGCGAAGGCGGCGCAGGGACATTTTCCGATGGGAAATTGACCACCCGCATCAAAGACCCCAGATGCCGCAAGGTGCTGGAGGAATTTGTGGCGGCAGGTGCGCCTGAGGAAATCCTGTACGACAGTAAACCTCACATTGGAACAGATTTGCTCCGTGGCGTTGTGAAAGAAATCCGGCAGAAAATCATATCTTTGGGGGGCGAAGTGCGCTTTTTCTCCAAAGTGACAGATATTTTCTCAGAAAACGGCATGGTGACAGCCGTGGAAATCAACGGAAAAGAACGTCTGGATGCTTCTGATGTGGTGCTGGCATTGGGGCACAGTGCCAGAGATACTTTTACCATGCTTTATGAAAAAGGCTTTGCTCTGGAACAGAAACCCTTTGCCATGGGGGTGCGTATTGAGCATCCACAGGAAATGGTCAATGTTTCCCAGTACGGCGAAGCGGCAGACCAGCTTCCGGCGGCAGATTACCGTCTGACTTATACCACTACAAAAGGCAGAGGGGTTTATACTTTCTGTATGTGTCCCGGCGGTTATGTGGTGGCGGCGGCTTCGGAAGAAGGTCGTCTGGCTGTCAACGGCATGAGCGAACACGCCAGAGATGGGCAGAACGCCAATTCCGCATTGCTGGTACAGGTATTCCCCGAGGATTTCGGCAGTGAACATCCCCTGGCGGGCATGTATTTCCAGCGGGAATTGGAGGAAAAAGCCTTTCGGGCTGGAGGCGGCAACTATACAGCCCCTGTCCAGACTGTAGGCAGTTTTTTGCAGGATAAAGAAAACGCTTTTGGACAGGTGCGTCCTACTTATGCGCCAAAAACGGTTTTTGCGGATATGAAAGAAATTTTCCCGGACTTTATGACGGAAGCTATGGCGGAAGCATTGCCTGCCATGGGGCGGCGGCTGAAAGGCTTTGACCGGCATGACGCTGTGTTGACGGCAGTGGAAAGCCGCAGTTCTTCCCCTGTGCGTATTTTGCGTGGAGAAGGGGGACAGAGCCTTTCCCTGACAGGACTGTATCCCACAGGCGAAGGAGCAGGCTATGCCGGCGGCATTGTTTCAGCGGCAGTGGACGGCGTTGTGGCGGCAGAGCATATTTTCCGCAGACATGTGAAATAAAGAATTTTAGAAAGCAATTTCCCTTTTTATTTAGGGGTTGCTTCATCAGAAAAAAATAGCTGGAGTCTTTGCCATACAAAAGATTCCAGCTATCCTATTTTTAGATTGTATTTGAAATGTTATTTAGGCAAAGGAGGAGCGGACATGGACTTGGAAAAATGGCTGGCAGATTGGACAGCCTGTGTAGATGGCATTTTCGGGGAGCGGATACGTTTTCTGGGCATACAGGGCAGTTACGGCAGAGGTGAAGCCACAGCGGAAAGCGACATTGATGTGGTGCTTTTGTTGGACGAATTGCAACTGGAAGATTTGCGGGCATATGATGAGGCTGTGTCTGCTTTGCCTTTTCGGGAGAAACTCTGCGGTTTTGTAGGGGGCTGGGAGGAGCTGGTTCATTGGGATAAAGCCGATCTGTTCCAGTTCATACAGGATACTAGGACCTTGCGGGGCAGTCTGGATGCCCTTTGGCATGAAATCACAAAAGAGGACATCCAGCGGGCAGTTCATAAAGGCGCCTGTGACCTGTACCACGGCTGTGTCCATAATTTCCTCCATGAAAAAGATGGAGAGATGCTCAAAGCTTTTTATAAAAGCGCCGTTTTTGTGGTGCAGGCGGTGGTTTATCTGGAAAAGGGCGTTTATGGAAAGAAAAGGACGGACTTGGAGTGGATGGCGGAAGGTATGGAAAAAGAGATATTGCAAGGGTACAAAGAACTGAAGGGACAGGTGGTGGTTTCTTCCGAAGATTTCGGGCATTACAGCACATTGCTGCTCCAATGGACGTCTGAGAAAATACAGAACATATGAAGAAGTCTTTCAGAAAGACTTTATGCAAAAAAAGGACAGGCATTTCCCTTAGATGGGAATTACCTGTCCTTTTTGATTTACAAAAGCATCATTCTACATTGGTGATGACCATAGCGGCGTCTTTGCTTTCCTGGGTATAGGTGAATGTGATAGCGTCGCCTACTTTATATTCCTGCAGTTTGGATGCTACCTGACTGTCTGTGAACTGGTAAGCGTTGACAGTACCGTCAGGCAGTGTCATTTCCGCTGTGTGTCCGTCAGAAAGACCGTTATAAACAGCGGTGACTGTGGTTTTGTTGGAAGCGGAGGTTTGCGTGGTCTGCGCCTGTCCTTCATTCCCTTGCTGATTGTCTGTTGTTTCTACAGGCGTTACGCTGGAAACGCTGTAGAGGAACAATGGATCAGAAATGCCGTCAGCGTATGTATTATTGGTCATGGCAACAGTCCAGGAACCGATGATGTCATGATCTTCCATGAGAGAAACCAGATCCGCCTGTACGGTTATGATACCGTCTTTTTCCTCTTTTAAGGTCAGTTTGGTTTCCGCCAGACCAATGTCACCTCTGCCAAAGGTATAAGCGTCTGTGCTTTCGTCATAGGTTACGCGGCTGGAAAGGCTGTCGGGCAGTTCCAGCAGATCATCATAGTCCGCAAAGAGGGCAATGGCATATTCCTGAACGGCTTTGCTGGGCAGTGTGATGGTATCGTCAGTCACTTCCGCCAGTTCATGTTCACTGCCATACTGTCCCGCAAAATAGGCAAGAGCTGTCCAGAAAAATTCCGGGTCCTGCGGATCATATGCCATATTGTTTTCCAGCATGCACCGCACCAGAGAGTCTACAGGCGCTGTCATGTCATCAATGGCTTGTGCCTGCTGTTCGGCAGTCATTTCTCGTGTTTGTGGGGGTTCATCGTTTTCTGTATTGGCAGTGCAGGCGGCTGTGCCCAACATCAGCATACAGATCACCAGAGAAGATGTGAGTTTTTTCATAAATATTCCTCCTTTGGAATCTATCACAAAATAACAAATGCTCTTTTTTATATTATCAGTATATACAATCATTATAAATAAAATATGACGAAAGTCTTTCTTTTTTTTGAATTTTGCAAAAATCATTGACAGAAAAGTGTATGATTGCTATCATACAGTTAAGAAGTGTATGATGAGTATAGTACACTTGAAAGGAGGTGACAGACGGTGGTGAATTTTTCTGATTTGCAGCTGCACGATATGGAGCCGGTCTATGTGCAGATCGTACGGCATTTGAAACGGGCAATATTCCTGGGGGAAGCGGCTGTGGGAGAAAGCCTGCCTTCCCGAAGGGAGCTGGCGGCGCAGCTTTGCATCAATCCCAACACAGCCCAGAAAGCCTTTCGGCTCATGGAGGAAGAAGGACTTATTCAGACACCGAAAAACGCAGCCAGCACGGTTTTTTATGACGAAGAAACATTGGGCAGGATCCGGCAGGAAATGACGGGGGATTTGGTGCGGCAGTTTGTGGCGGAGGCCAAGGAAAACCGTCTGACGCTGGCAGAAGTGATGAAAATGGTAGAAGAAGCATGGCAGGAAAGAGGGGAAAATCTATGAAACAAACAGCATTGCTCAGCGGATATGTATTTCAGTGGAACATGAAAAAAGGAGGATGGGCGGTTTATGTCTTTTCCATTTTGGCAGGGGTCATCAGCGCCATTTATCGTGGATACGCGGGAATGGCGGGAGAAACATCTCCTTACCGGGCAAAGGGATTTTTGCCCTATGAACTGATCATTGATCAAAGCCTGGTTCCCATTTTCTTTGGCATAGGACTTTTGGCACTGCTGCTTTTGCAGTTTTTGCAGCTGCGGAAATATCAGCGGGAAGGCAAAGGGATTTATACCTTCCTGACGCTGCCCATGAAAGGGACACAGGTGGCAAACGCTTTTCTGCTCCAGTCTTTGGCGATGGTATTTTTGTACTATGCCCTGTGGCTCATGGTCATTGTGGTCATGTATTTTCCCATGATGCATTGGATGGTAAGTCTGGCGGCAAAACAGGAATTTCTCATGAACGACGGCAGTATTTTGACAGGCATCGACGCCACACGGCACAATGGACTGTTTCTGGCATTTCTGCGCAGTGAGTTTCTGGGTATCGTTTACAGTTTGGATTGGAAGAATCTGCTCTGTGTGCTGTTCCTGTTGTTTTACGCGGGTGTGTGGATCGTATCCGTCAGTATGCAGCGTGCTGTTGGACTGACAGGCATTTTTGTCTGCCTCATGGGACTGATGATTCCTTTAGCTTTGTATTTGCAGGGACATGGTGCCAATGAAATGAAGAACATGCTGCTTTTCGGGGGATTCCTGTTCCCGGTTGTAGGCGTTTGGCTTATTTTCCGATTGCAGGCGGATTTGCGAGAACCTCTTGGGAAATAGAAAGGGGGAGGCACGATGAAAAAATGGATGGCATATCTTCCTTTGGGACTGCTTTGCGGTTCTTTGCTGGTAGTTGGCGGTATCTGGAAAAGCGTCTGGAATCACAAATGGAGCGGACAGCTGGAATTGCGGCATCTGGAGGGGGATGAAAGGGCGCTGGCGGATTTCGACATCCAGTGTAAGATCACCGATATGATGAATAGATGGAATTTTTCCATCAAGGACGGCGCTTTGCGGAAGGAATCCTTTACCCTGTCTTATGAAGAAGAACCTGTTTATGGCTCTAGAGAAACTATAGGAAATTGGAAAGAAGGCACCATACAGCTGTGGGGCGATGATGTGGAATTTCAGCCAGCGGCAGACAGTAAGGTGGAAACTCTGGATAGGGTGGACTTGAGTTTGTTGGAGGATGATGTTTATATTTATCCAGGACTTTATGACCATGAGGGGAACCTCCATGGAACTACCTGTATTTTTGAGAAAGGGCAGCTTGTGTTGAATATGCGCATGGAAGCGGTACAGAAGAAAGGCAGGGCTTCTCGCAGTTGGTCATACGAAATCCCCACCAATTTACAGTATACACCTGAAGAACCTCTGGCAAATATTCAGATTGAAAATGGGGAGCATTCCATGGACTACAAAAATTATTGGTGGAATGACATAGCTGTTGTGAGTGTATGGTCTGAAAGTCAGGAAATGTTTTTTGCTACCGTCAAGACAAATGCGGATTTCGGTGGAAGTATTGGGCTGTATTGTCTGGGTCCTCGTCAGGAGGAATCTTTTCAAGATGAAAATGGTATGGCACATCAGGTGGAGAAAGAACCTGTTGCTACATTGGCGGAAATCCCTGTCAGCGAAAATCGCTGGGTATTGGGGCTGGAAGATGTGGGAGAAGGACTGCTGGTGTTCATCGGAGAACCTGACGCTATGACAGCGGAATTGTATGACTACAATGGAACTCTGCTGGACAGCAATCGAATACAGACAGAAGAACCTGTCCACGAAATGGAGATACAGCAGACAAAGTGGAAAGACGGCAGAGGCGTGTTTGTAAAAGGTTCTCAGAAAACAGGTGAAAATTCATACTATACGCATTTTTCCACTGGTTACTGGGTGGAAAATGGTACTGTGAAACCTGTTTATCAGGGACATAGCGAGTGGACGGCAGTGGGGAAGGAAAAAGTGCTGACCCTGACACGGACAGTGGATGGATGGGATGGAAAGGCAAAGTCTGTTCGGGGAAATACCCTCAATGGCTTTGAGATTTCTGTCTATGACATCACAGAAGACCCTGCCGGTAAGGAAGTCTATCGTGGAGAACTGGAAACAGATATTGATGAGGATGCATTGGAGTTCTTCAACTATTTCACCACAAAAGCATACAAACAGAATGTGGAGCATCAGACTATGAAAAGTGCCAGCAATTGGCGTTTGCTGAAAGTAGTTTCTGTAACAGAGGGCGCAGGTGATGCTGTATGAGAAAATGGAAGATTTATTTCCCGCTGGTTTCTTTCTGGGGCAGTCTGCTGGTGATTTGCATCCTTTGGGGGATTCTTCGTGGCAGTGTGTGGAATGGACAGATGGAACTGCGGCATCTGGAGGGGGACGAAGGTGCCTTGGCGGATTTCACCATAAAAGGGAAAATTGCTGATTCACAAAATACATGGGATTTTTCCATAGAGGACGGCAAGCTGGAAAAGATGAGCTTTCGTATGGGAGTGGAAATGGCATATCCAAGGGAACAAACAGGCGGTACATGGAAAGAAGGAGAATTGGAAGTCTGGAGCAGTTCTGGTACCTTTGTGCCTGTGGCAGACAGTCAGGCAGAAACAAAAGATACGGTGGATTTGACTGTGCTGAAGGGGAATACCTATTTTCCCAACCTTGCTTATCAGCCAGACGGCACTTTGCAGGGTACCACGACGGTTTTTGACAAAGGACAGGCAGTGTTTCAACTGGAGATGGAAGCCAGAGCCGATGGAGGCGCCAAGTACAGACAATGGAATTACGAGATTCCAACGAATTTGGTGTATACGCCGGACAAACCACTGGCAGAAGTCTGTGTGGAAAATGGGGAAGAATACAGAGAAACCAAAAGCAGTGAATTGTGGATACGTGAGGCACCTCTGCTGGTGTGGTCCAAGGAGCGGCAAATGCTTTATGGCACCATGGCAACGAACAAATATTGCAGCGGCAGTATTGGGCTGTATTGCTTTGGTCCTGACCCGGCAGAGGATTACACATCCGCTTCTGGAAAAGATGGACAGAAAATGACGGAACCTTTTGCCACAATGGCAGAAATCCCCGTCAGCGAGAACCGTTTGGTTTTGGGGTTGGAAGATGTGAAAGAAGGTCTGCTTTTATTCATCGGGGAAGCCGATGGACTGACAGTGGAGTATTACAGCTATGACGGCGTGCTTCTGGGCAGTTTGAAACAGCAGACAGAAAAACCTGTGGATGGATTGCAGATACAGCAGACGGACTGGGAAGGCGGCAGAGGAATCTATGTCATAGGAACCAGCGAAATAGACGAAAATTCTCATTATGTCCATTTATTCGCTGGATATTGGGTGGAAGACGGCAAACTCGAAGCGGTTTATCTGCCGGAAAGCAGTCTGGGGGATGTGACTCATGGAGTAGTGGGGAAAGACAGGGTATTGACTGTCCGTTACCTACAGGAACTGTGGGATGGAAAGGCAAAAGTGCCAGAGATATACACATCGAATGTTCTGGAATTGTGTGTGTATGACGTCAGCGAAGATCCTGCCGGCAGAATGATTTACCGGGGAAAGCTGGAAACGGATATTGATGAGGATACGCTGGAAGTTCTCATGTCCTGTGAAACGGCAAAAGGAAGAAAAAGTATTCAGGAGCAGAACACAAGGGGGGCAACCGGATGGAAACGTTATCTGATGGTTGAGGATATTTTGGGCAAAGGAGGAGAAACAATATGGGAAGAAGGTTCATGGTACCATTATTGATTGGGTGTTCTTTGCTGGTGTCTGTAGGAATGATGGCTGGGATTTGGCAGATGCGGTATCGGGAAAATCTATATTTACAGGATATGGAAGGAGAACGGCCAGCACTGGCGTCTTATACCGTAACAGGTGTACTGGATGATTCCTCCCATAACATTGGTTTTTCGCTGGAACGAGGGGAATGGCAGACAAACTTTTCAACGGATACAGAAAATCTGCGCGAAGAGGAGTCGGAAGAATGGCAAGTGGGTCTGCAAGAGGGAAACTGGTATTTCCAGCTGGATAATTACGCATGGGCAGATATATTGCCTTTGGAAGGAACGGAGATTCAGGCAACAGCAGGCAAACCGGATACTAGAGAAGAATTGGCGCAGGTACAGAAAGAATATGCTTATCCAGATAATATCTGGACGAACGGAGATGATTTTACATCTGGCAGTGTTACGTTCTGGAATGGGCAGTATGTGATGCGGCAGAATGTCTATTTCTGTGAGAAACCGGGCAGTACCATAAATCCTACGTTCACACAGGATAAACAAGGGAATATTCTGGGGGATGTGGAAGGATACGCCTGTCGAGGGCTTCGTATCCCTATGTCATTGAACTGTTCTGGCAAGATCACCATGGAATGGATGCCTGCTGATGAGATGGAAAGCGGTTATATCCATTATCAGGGAAGCAGTAGGCTGCATGATGGGTTTTGGATGGCAGATAATGCCGTGATAGGGGATAGGCTTTATCTGACGTTTCCCACGGATATACAGGACAGTGGCACCATGGGCATCTATGTCTTTGACTTGCAGGAGGTTTATGACAGCGGCAATCCCTATGTGACAAAAGTGGTAACAGAACCTTGTCTGGTGTTTGGGGAAAGCGCTGTGGATCATCGGCATCAGGTGTTGGGGCTGGAACGTGTGGGAGACAAACTCCTTCTGCTGAAACGAGCGGAAAATCAGGGGATCGTGGAACTGTATGACACTCAGGGGAATCTGCTGGACAAAGAGGAGATTTCTTTTGCCAGACCCTTTACCAGCGTAGAGGCAAAGGTTTCCGCTTGGGAAGATGGGGCTTCATTGATTCTTTCTTGGGCTGGTCAATCAGATACCTATGGCGGCAATGCCATGGAGCATCACGGTTTTACCGTGGACGCATCGGGACAGATGACCCATCAATTCCTGAAAGTGGGGTATCCCTGGACATGGGCAGTGCCGGGAAAAGGCAGTGTACTGACAATAGAGGAACCTCTGCTTCAGACGCCGGAAACGGCTGTATACTTTCCTAAGGGAGGTCCTCAGTCACAGCAGACATTTCTGACGGTATATGATGAAACTATGACAAAGATATTGTATCGCGGAGAGATCGTTACAGACAAAAATGATGATCTGAAAGGGATTTACGGTGCTTTTTTCACAAAAGAAGCCGGCAGGAAGCGAAATGTGATGGCGGCGGATACGTGGGACTATGTGCCGCATAGACGATACTGGCAGGATTTCAAAATCACTTACGAGGGGGAAACGACATGATCGAAGGCAAACAAATCATTTTTACATACGGATTTCTAGAAACAGACAAAAATCCTGTACTGAATGATGTGGATTTACAGATTCCCGATGGGCAGATCGTGGGGCTTTTCGGAGAAAATGGTGCCGGAAAGTCCACGCTTCTGCGGCTTATGGCGGGGCTTCTGGTGCAGAAGGAGAAAGGATGCCAGATTTTGCTGGACGGAAAGCCTGCCACGCAGGTAAGAGGAGAGATTGCCTGTATTTTTGAAGAAGGTACCTTCCTGCCGGATCTGACACCGAAACAGTATGGGGATTTTCTGGCGGATTTCTTCCCGAAATTTGACAGAGCCTATTATGATAAGCTGGTGACATTTTTCAAACTGGAGGAAAAGGCGGCAAAGCATATGTCACGGGGGCAGAAAGCGAAGCTGGAGATCGCAGCGGGGCTTGCCAAACGGACGAAATATATTTTTATGGATGAGCCGTTTCTGGGGAAAGATGCCCTGACAAGACAGGATTTCATGAAGATTTTGTCCGGCAGTTTGACGGGGGAGGAAACTCTCGTTCTGGTCACCCATGAACTGGAGGCTGTGGAAACATTCATTGACAGAGCCATTGTCATTCACAAAGGAAAACTAGCGGCGGACGTGGAAATGGACGACCTGCACCATGAAGGGAAAAACCTGACGGTGCTGCTGAAAGAAACTGTGGGATATGATGAAAATGCCTATCGTGACCTTTTTGCAGAGGAATAAGATTTTTTCCATAGCATAAAAAGAGAGAAAAAGAGAGCGGAAAAACCATCTGATAAACGGATTTTTTTCTGCTCTTTTTCTTTTTGGGGATACTTTTTGATGGCGGGTGCAAAAATGGCAGAACCTATGAAAAATTTTGGTATAAATGTGACAGAAAAAGATTTCATATAATTTCTCTAGGATTTGCTGCCGCCTTTATTGACATGGGTTTGGGGCTATGCTATACTCATTCATGTTAGTTATGGTTTACTTTTCAGATGATGATAGATAAGAGGTAGAAAATATGACACTGCATCAATTACCCATTGGACAGTCCGCCATCATCACCAAGGTGGGCGGCGAAGGGGAACTGCGGTACCGTTTTCTGGATATGGGGCTCATCCCCAAAACAAAAGTAACGGTGACAAAAGTGGCTCCCATGGGTGACCCCATCGAAATCAGGCTCAGAGGCTATACCCTGACCCTGCGTGTGGAGGACGCCAAAAACATTGAAATTACACAAGAGGGGGTTGACCTATGATTTTTGCGTTAGCAGGCAATCAGAACTGCGGGAAAACCACTCTTTTCAACCAGCTGACAGGCTCTAACCAGCATGTCGGCAACTTTCCCGGCGTAACTGTAGACCAGAAGGTTGGGCAGATGAAAAGCCAGCCGGACTGTTCCGTGGTGGACTTGCCGGGGATTTACTCTCTCAGACCTTATACAAACGAGGAAATCGTTACAAGAGATTTCCTGTTGAATGAAAAACCTGACGGCATCATCAACATCGTAGATGCCACCAATATTGAACGAAATCTGTATCTGACATTGCAGCTCATGGAAATGCGGATTCCCATGGTTTTGGCACTGAATATGATGGACGAAGTCCGCAACAACGGCGGTACCATCAATGTGGAGAAAATGTCCGAAGCACTGGGCATTCCCGTGGTTCCCATCAGTGCTGCCAAAAATGAAGGGATCGAAGAACTGGTGCAGGCGGCAGTCCGTGTGGCAAAGGAGAAACGGACCACAAAGGTCATTGACTTCTGTAAACAAGGTCCTGTCCACCGCTGTATCCATTCCGTTTGTCACCAGATCGAAGACCATGCGGAAAAAGCTGGTTTGTCCGTGCGTTTTTCCTGCTCCAAACTCATCGAAAACGATACCCGTATCGTGGATATGCTTCAGCTGAGCCAGAACGAATTGGAACTGGTGGAACACAGTATCATCGAAATGGAAGCGGAAGCGGATATGGACAGAAACGCCGCACTGGCAGGTATGCGTTATGATTTCATCGAAAGCGTTTGCGCCGATACAGTCATCAAATGCGAGGAAAGCAAAGAGCATATCCGCAGTGTGAAAATCGACAGCATTTTGACCCATAAATACTTTGCCATCCCTATATTCATATTGGTGATGTTTTTGGTGTTTTTCCTGACATTCAACGTCTTTGGGGCAGTCCTCAGCGATTTGCTGTCCATGCTCATTGATGATATTACGGCATTGGTAGATAAAGGCTTGACGGCTTACGGCATCAACCC
Organism: Clostridia bacterium; assembly: GCA_022786605.1. Classification (GTDB taxonomy): domain Bacteria; phylum Bacillota; class Clostridia; order Lachnospirales; family Anaerotignaceae; genus Anaerotignum. Next base: position 15,797 of record JALFWW010000011.1, read on the forward strand.
TGTGGTACACAGCTTGGTTATTGACGGTATCTTTGCCGGTGTGGGCAGTGTCCTCAGCTTCCTGCCTATCATCGTGGTACTGTTCTTCTTCCTGTCCATTCTGGAAGATACAGGCTATATGGCAAGAATTGCCTTTGTTATGGATAAACTGCTGCGTAAGATCGGTCTTTCCGGCAGAAGTATCGTGCCTTTGCTGGTGGGCTTCGGCTGTACGGTGCCTGCGGTCATGGCAAGCCGTACCCTTTCTTCGGAACGTGACCGCCGCATGACCATCATGCTGACACCTTTTATGAGCTGTTCTGCCAAGATTCCCATTTACGCGGTTTTTGCGGCGGCTTTCTTCCCCCATTATGCGGCACTGGTGATGATTGGCATGTACCTGACAGGTATCATCATCGGCATCATTGTTGCGCTGATTTTTGACAGAACTGTATTTCAGGGCAAACCCATTCCTTTTGTAATGGAACTGCCCAACTATCGTTTCCCTTCCGCCAAAAGCGTACTGCTTTTGATGTGGGATAAGGCGAAAGACTTCTTACAGCGTGCCTTTACCATCATTTTCCTGGCAACGGTCATCATCTGGTTCCTCCAGAGCTTCGACAGTCGACTGAATGTGGTGACAGACAGTGCGGACAGCATTCTGGCAGCCATTGGGCATCTGCTGGCACCTTTGTTTGCGCCTCTGGGCTTTGACGACTGGCGTATCCCCACAGCCCTGATCACTGGTTTTACAGCAAAAGAAGCCGTTATCAGTACATTGGGCGTATTGATGGGAACTTCCACAGCGGCATTGGGACCTGCGCTCCATACCCTCTTTACCCCTGTTTCCGCCATCAGTTTTCTGGTGTTCACACTGCTGTATACCCCTTGTGTGGCAGCCATCGCGGCAGTCAAACGGGAACTGGAATCTGGCTGGCTGGCATTGGGCGTTGTGATTTTGCAGTGCGTGGTGGCATGGTTGGCAGCCTTCGGCGTACATTTGCTTTTGGGCTTATTCGTATAAAAGGAGGGGGATTATGAACCCTTTGGATATCATCATTTTGGCAGTCATCGCGGCAGCCATTATAGGGGCACTTGTGGCAGTGAAAAAACATAAGTGCGGTACCTGTCATGGAGACTGCGGCAGCTGCGGCAAATGTGGCAAAAAATAAGAAACAGTAAACAGACATGGATTTTTCGTGAAAGATTCGTGTCTGTTTTTTTGTTGTGAAATCTGTTATAAATGGAAAAATTTGCAAAAACCAGAAAAAAGCTATTGACAACTTTAGTTAGCAATGGTAAACTCTTTGCAGAATGTTAGTTAAAACTAACGATTGTCTATCTCATCATCTGTAAGTATTAAAGGACGTGGCGAAGTATGGAAGGAGGAGTTCTGATGCCTTTGGCACTGGCAAAAACAGGAGAAGTACAAACCATCAGAAAAATCAGCGGACGGGATGATACCAAACGGTTTCTGGAAAGTCTGGGATTTGTCATCGGCGGTCAGGTGACGGTGGTATCGGAAATCAACGGCAATATGATCGTCAATGTAAAAGAATCCCGCGTAGCCATCAGCAAATCCATGGCAGCGCGTATCATGGTATAAGGAAGTGACAATATGGAAGGGACAAAGACATTAAAACAGGCAAAAATCGGCGAGAAAGTGACGGTAGTGAAGCTGACAGGCGAAGGCGCTGTCAAACGCCGCATCATGGATATGGGCATCACAAAAGGCACAGAGATTTTTGTCAGAAAAGTAGCGCCTCTCGGGGATCCTGTGGAGGTTACAGTCAGAGGATATGAACTTTCCCTCAGAAAGGCTGACGCGGAAATGATTGCAGTCAGATGATTGGTTCGTGAGAACGAGCCATTTTTTCTGGCAGAGAGTTAGGAATGACTAACGAGTAGGAAGGAGATACAACATGGGCATGAAGATTGCGCTTGCCGGAAACCCCAACTGCGGCAAGACCACATTGTTTAACGCATTGACAGGCTCCAACCAGTTTGTGGGGAACTGGCCGGGGGTAACTGTAGAGAAAAAAGAAGGGAAACTCAAAGGCAACAAAGAAGTGACCATCATGGACTTGCCGGGCATTTATTCCCTTTCTCCCTATACACTGGAAGAAGTGGTGGCAAGAAATTACCTCATTGGTGAAAGACCCGACGGGATTTTGAACATCATCGACGGTACCAATCTGGAAAGAAACCTGTATCTGACCACACAGCTGACAGAACTGGGGATTCCTGTTGTGGTTGCCATCAATATGATGGATGTTGTGGAAAAGAACGGTGACAAAATCGACGTGGAACGTCTTTCCAAGGAACTGGGCTGCAAAGTGGTGCAGATTTCCGCGCTGAAAGGCACTGGGGTCAAAGAAGCGGCAGAAGCGGCTGTGGAAGCGGCGGCAAGAGAAAGCAGCGCGCCCCAGCATACATTCGCGCCGGAAGTAGAAGGCGCACTCAATGACATCGCGGCAAAACTGGAGGATGTATCTCCGGCGCTGAAACGGTTCTATGCCATCAAGCTTTTTGAGCGGGATGAAAAAATCATGGAACAGCTGGAAAAAGCCCCCGATGTGGAAAACATCATCAAGAAAACAGAAGACCTGCTGGATGATGACAGCGAAAGCATCATCACCAATGAGCGTTATGTGTACATCGGCGAAATGATCCAGCATTGCTACACCAAAAAGAATAAAGGCGGCATGTCTACCTCCGATAAAATCGATCAGGTGGTGACAAACCGTTTCTTGGCATTGCCCATTTTCGCGGTAGTTATGTTTATCGTATATTATTTCTCTGTTACCACAGTGGGTACCATGGCAACAGACTGGACAAATGACGGACTGTTTGGCGATGGCTTCTATCTCTTTGGCAACGGCAGAGCGGAATATGAAGCGGCAAATGAAGCATATACACTGGAAACACAGAAGATTGACGCATTTTTGGCAGCGGCAACAGAAGCCGGTGTAGATACGGAACTGGCAGAAACGGACCCTGTGGCATTTCTGGCAGAAACTGCTGGCGTACAGACTGTGCTGGAAGTAACAGACGAGGAAGGCAATGTGACAAAAACACTGGCTGTGACAGCGGCGGATTATGAAGCGGCGCTCACAGCGGAAGAGCCTGCCACAGAGGACTTCGGCACATGGGTGCCAGGCATTCCCGTTCTGGTTGGCAACGCACTGGAAAAACTGAACGTAGCGGGCTGGATGAACAGTCTGATTCTGGATGGTATCGTTGCGGGTGTCGGTGCGGTTCTGGGCTTTGTGCCGCAGATGCTGGTGCTGTTTATCTTCCTTGCGTTCTTGGAAGGCTGCGGTTATATGGCACGTATTGCCTTCATCATGGACAGAATTTTCCGCAAATTCGGTTTGAGCGGCAAATCCTTCATTCCGATGCTCATTGGTACTGGCTGCGGTGTGCCTGGCGTGATGGCGTCCCGTACCATTGAAAGTGACCGGGACCGGAAAATGACTATCATGACGACCACATTCATTCCCTGCGGTGCGAAACTGCCGATCATCGCTCTGATTTCAGGGGCATTGTTCGGCGGCGCGGCATGGGTAGCGCCAAGCGCTTACTTTGTGGGCATTGCGGCAATCATCGTTTCCGGCATCATTCTGAAGAAAACAACCATGTTCGCAGGTGATCCTGCTCCTTTCGTTATGGAGCTTCCTGCTTATCATCTGCCCACTGTTGGCAGTGTCCTGCGCAGCATGTGGGAAAGAGGTTCCTCTTTCATCAAAAAAGCAGGTACCATCATCCTGCTGTCCACCATTGTCATTTGGTTCCTGTCTAACTTCGGTTTCACAGAAAACGGCTTTGGTATGGTGGATGACCTGAGCAACGGTCTGCTGGCAAATGTAGGTTCTGCAGTGGCTTGGATTTTCAGTCCTCTGGGCTGGGGCAACTGGCAGTCCGCAGTGGCAGCGGTAACAGGTCTGGTGGCAAAAGAAAACGTTGTGGCAACTTTCGGTCAGCTTTTCGGCTTTGCGGAAGTAGCGGAAAATGGTGCGGAATACTGGGGCACACTGGCAACATTCTTCACCCCTGCGGCAGCTTATGGCTTCTTGGTATTCAACCTGTTGTGCGCGCCTTGTTTCGCGGCCATCGGTGCCATCAAACGGGAAATGAACAACGCGAAATGGACATGGTTCGCTCTGGGCTATCAGACCATCTTCGCATATCTGGTTGCGTTCTGTGTGTACCAGATCGGCACTGTGGTAACAGGGGCAGGTACATTCGGTATCGGAACGGTTCTGGCAGTGGCAGTAGTAGTAGGATTTTTATATCTGCTGTTCCGTCCCGATAAAGCAAGCAGAAAAGTCAGCAAAAAAGAAGTGACAGCGTAAACAGAAAGGAGTGCGGCACATGGGAACATGGATCGTAGGCGCGGTACTTGTGGCAGTGGTTGCTGCCGCAGTCTATAAACTGCGCAAAGACAAAAAAGAAGGCAAAGGCTGCGGCGGAGACTGCGGTTCCTGCGGCGGACATTGCCATCATCATTAAATAAAACTGCATACACCTTCTCTTAAAAACCAGACAGGACAAATGTTCTGTCTGGTTTTGTTTTTGGGAAAGAAAGTGATTTGTATGCATGGATAAAAAGCGGTGTATTTTCGCTATGCAAACTTTGACTTTGTGTATATGTCCTATTTTGGTATGGGGCGGTCAGCAGGAAGGTGGGGAACGCATCGGGAAACAGATTGATGATGGGAAAGCTTTGATGGCGTACAGAGAGCAGACGGAATCCGCTTTTTGTTTTGCGCTGACATGCCTCGCTGCAACCATATCCGCTGGATATGAATCGGTATTCCGCTGATCATCTTGTGCCCGGTAAGGTCTGTGTTATGAAAGGAAGAACAAAGAAAGGGGATAGATGGTAGATTTTCTGGAAAATCTGCCGTTCTCTGTGTTCGATATCCCAAAAGCCCAGAGAGATCATGATGGACAGGGAAGGGGAATCTGAAAGCAGGAACAGGAAAGAAGCCCTGAGAAATGGATAAGAGGAGGGCAGAAAGACGCAGTTCTCTGGGAGGACAGTATGGGCTTTGGAGGTTTTGGAATGACCAGTATTTCACGGCAAACCACTGCCTTTGTCCTATTGTGAGGCGCAAACAGGTGTCTGGCAGACAAATGAGATGTATGTGAAAGGACGATAAATGATATTGGTTCATGGCAAGGTGAAAGGCTGCTGGAAAGACCTGCTGAAAGCATTGGTGGCAAAATGCCAGATTTCGGCTTGCCAGCAGCAGGATCTGGAGATACTGCCAGAAGCGGAAGGAAAAAAGATATACGATCAAAACGACCAGTAGACTAGCGGCTGGAACATCCCCTAAAAAAGACGCTGAAAATGTCATTGCGCTTATTTGCACTGGAGCCTGTAAACAGATATTGCGGTTGATCACGGTGATTATATGGGTGGAGGCATTAATCAATGGAAGATATAGAACAAACATTATAAGAAAAGGAAAAACACCAAAGAGAGAAGGCCGTGAAACCGAAGTTTCACAGCCTTTTTGTGTAAGAAGGTATGTGTGTTTTATTATAGAATACAGAAGGATTGGTTGTATTCTTTATGGATAGTGTATCACAGAAAATGTCATTGGTTTCCGATATATAGGGTGTGTGAAGCGGAAACCTTTATGGAATCAGTAAGCGGCGAACTTTTCACCGTATGCTTTGCAGTTTGCTTTGCCGTCAGCGTCGGGCATGCCGCAAACGATGAGACCATCGTCAAACAGGTTTGCGCCAGCCTTTGCGCATCTGTCTTCCCAGTCGCGCATCCACTGACCGTCGCCCCAGCCATAGGAGCCGAAGAGGGCAACTTTTTTGCCTTTCAGACTGCTTTCCACAGCAGTGAAGAAAGGTTCAAATTCAGCTTCTTCCAATACTTCATCGCCCATAGCCGCGCAGCCGAAAGCGATCTTGTCGTAATCTGCTACGTTACCATGAAAAGCATCTACGGAAAAAACTTCAGCATCGGTGCCAATACCAGCGGCAATTTCATTTGCCATGACAGCGGTATTGCCGGTGCCGCTCCAATAGATTACAGCAATTTTACTCATTAAAAGTCCTCCTTTTTTCTGAAAAAAGTTCTGAAAAATATGTATCTGTTCAGGCTGTGCCCAAGAGGGAGAGTATGGACGTGCCTGCAGTTACCTGTTCCATCATCTGGTCCCGACAGTCACGGTAGCACTGGAAAATACGCAGCGCCCGTTTTTCATCGCCGTAGACCTTCCAAAATCCAACGCATTTGTAATTCTGTCCTTTTTCCCGGATGAAAGCAAATACGTCGGCAGGGGGATAGCCCAGAAAAAATCCGATTTCATGAGGAAAATCACTGCCTGCCTGCATACGCTTGCGCAGATGGGCAAGGGTTTCGGTCATGGCGTCTTTTTTGCCGATGCGGACAGGATAGCCAAGGGAAATAAGATAATCCCGTACATGGGGTACCCGCAGATACCGCATCATGGCTTTCTGACGATAAACCATGAGAAATACACGCTTTTTGCAGCTGTAGAGATAAACGATGCAAATGCCTTTTTCTGCCAGTTTTTTGCCATAGAGGGCAATTTCTTCTCTGCATTTTGGCAGGAGAGAAAGGGGCAGGGAAAACAGATTGGATTGCTTTCTGCCCAGCAAGGTAGGGGCGGCGTGATGGATCAGCTCTGCTTCAAAATCAGACATGGGAATCCTCCTTTCTATAGAAATGTTAGCCATTGCTAACTAATGCCGAAAAATCAACAGCAGTGTTCTGCCAGAATCCGTTTCAGGGCAGAAGATGAGCTGCTGTGAGAACGGGCAATGGAAATGTTGTTTTTCTCCGCTTCCTGTACGGCGCCTGTCGCCATGATATGAGAAACGGTAGAAGTGAACAGTATGATCAAATCTGCCTGTCCGATCTGGGAACGAAAATTTCCGGGCAGCTGTGTAAAGACCTTACTTTTGCAGTTGAATTTCTTACAGATGTCCATATATTGACGGACCATGCGGTCATGACCGCCCACAATAACAACGCTCATGTGCAGAACCTCCTTTGCTTTCCAGTTGATTCATGGATGTTAGTTTTAACTAACTCCCTGTCAAAATAAATGGTTAGCGTCAGCTAACTTATGGATACATCCTATCACTTTTTTCATAGGCTGTCAATAGGATTTTTAAAAAATTATGATTCTTTTTCTGGCATGTGACTTTCGTAATGGGTTTTCATGCAGGAAAGGGATTCCTCGCTGAGCACATGTTCCAGACGGCAGGCGTCTGCTTCCGCTGTTTCTGGGCTGACTCCCAAAAAAATCAAGCATTCTTTGATGAAGCAATGGCGGTCATAGATGTTCTGTGCCACCTGCCTGCCTTTGTCTGTCAGCTGAAGCTGTCCAATATTGCCGATGGTCACATAGCCGCCTTCTTTTAATATGCTGACTGCACGGCTGACGCTGGGTTTGGAAAATCCCAGTTCCGCTGCCACATCCACAGAGCGGGCGATGCCGTTTCGTTTTTCCAGTATCAAAATGGTTTCCAGATAATTTTCTCCAGATTCCTGCAATTTCATAAGTGTTACACCAACCTTTTTCTCATCATCCTTCTTTTTAAAGGATACACCATTTTTTGTAAATAGTCATTGACAACAAAAGTTAGCGATAGTAAACTTATGTGGTAAGAATGAACACTTTATGACTGGAGGAATGCATTATGTGGAAAAATTGTTTTGAATGTGACAGAAAATGGGTATTCTTGGGCGGTATTGCCGCAGCTATTGTTGGCGGAAAGATTCTCAAGAGAAAAAAAACTCGTGAAGTGACAGTGAACGCTGTGGCACAGGCCATGAAGCTGCACAAAGACGCTCAGACCACTTTCGCAAACATCAAAGAAGAAGCGGAAGACATCTGCTTTGACGCAAAACAGCAGGCCGCGGAAGCGTGCGATTGCGAACAGTAAGAAGCGGGGGCATGTTATATGAGATATGCCATTTGCTATGACGGTCCCGGCAGGCTTCGTCTGCGTCTGGGACAGTATGCCTTTTCTGAGGAAGAAGGCTGGGGCATTGCCAGTCTGCTGCGGCAGAAAGCCGGTGTGGAACGGGTGCGTACCTGTGCCCAAAACGGCAGTATCCTCATTTACTATGGTAAAGAAATTGCCAAAGAAACCTTGTTGGATGCTGTAGGGAAATTGCGGCGGGCGGATATCCCACAGGTGGAGCCTACAGGAGAAGAAGAGGTGCAAGCCATTGATCTGCGGTTTCAGGAAAAAATCTGTGGCATGGTGCTGCGTCGGGCGGCGGAAAAACTGCTGCTGCCAGTACCTTTGCAGATTTGTAAGACCTGTCTGCGGGCAGTGCCTTTCCTGTGGCATGGACTGCACAGCCTGCTCCATGGCCGCATAAATGTGCATGTGCTGGATGCGGCAGCCATTGGCGCTTCTATGCTGAAGCGGTCGTTCTCGTCAGCATCATCTATCATGTTCCTGCTGTCCTTCTCGGATATTCTGGAGGACTACACCAGAAAACGGACGGAAACCGCTCTTTCCGCCAGCCTTGCCATCCAGATCGACAAAGTTTGGCTGGTAACGCCGGAAGGAGATGTGCAGATTCCTCTTTCTGATGTAAAGGCAGGGGATTGGCTCCGCATCCGCACAGGTACCATGATCCCCATTGACGGTAAAGTCCGGGAAGGGGAAGCCATGGTCAACGAAGCAACCATGACAGGAGAACCTTTGGCAGTCAGAAAGGCGGAAGGCGCTATGGTCTACGCCGGAACGCTGGTGGAGGAAGGCTCTGTGGCGGTGGAAGTTATGGCAGTCAATGCCCAGACACGCATTCAGCGGATCATGGACCTCATTGCCGCTTCGGAAGAACTGAAAGCCAATGTGCAGGGAAAAGCGGAACGGCTGGCAGACCGGATTGTGCCTTACCATCTGCTGACAGCGGCGGCGGTGTTCCTGCTTACCAGAAACACCACAAAGACTATGGCGATTCTGACGGTGGATTATTCCTGTGCCATCAAACTGGCAACGCCCATTGCTGTCATTTCCGCCATGCGGGAAGCGGCAAACCACCGGATGATGGTCAAGGGCGGCAGACATCTGGAAGCCTTTGGGGCGGCAGATACCATTATCTTTGACAAAACTGGTACACTGACAGAAGCCTGCCCTCAGGTTTCTCAGGTCATTGCCTTTGGGGATTATGAACGGGATGAAGTGCTGCGGACAGCGGCATGTCTGGAAGAACATTTCCCTCACAGTGTGGCTCGTGCCATCGTCAGACAGGCGGCGGAAGAAGGTCTGTTCCATGAGGAACGCCATGCGGAAGTGAAATATGTGGTTGCTCATGGCATCGCTTCGGAACTGGAAGGGGAAAAAGTTATCATTGGCAGCCCGCACTTTGTTTTTGAGGATGAAGGTATCTCCTTAAAAGAAGCGGACAAGGAAAAACTGGATACTGTGGACAGCACAGACTCCGCGGTATATCTTGCCATTGGTGAGGAATTGGCAGGAGCGATCTTCATCCATGACCCTGTCCGTCAGGAAGCGGCGGAAGTCATGGAAGCCCTGCGGCAGACAGGCATCCAGCATATCATCATGATGACAGGTGACGGGGAAAAAGCAGCCCGTAATGCCTGCCAGCAGTTGGGTATCACGGAATATTACGCCCGTGTGCTGCCAGAAGATAAGGCGGCAAAGGTGGAAGAAATCAAAGCCCAAGGCAGGACGGTCATTATGGTAGGGGACGGCATCAACGATTCTCCGGCTTTGTCCGCTGCCAATGTGTCCGTTGCCATGAAGGACGCCTCAGACTTAGCCAGAGAAGTGGCAGATATTGCCCTGCTCTCTGGGGAATTGTGGGAGCTGGTGACACTGCGCCATTTGAGTCAGGCGCTCATGGGACGTATCTCCAGAAATTACAAGGCAATCATCGGATTCAATACATCTTTGCTTTTGTTGGGACTGGCAGGCATTTTGCAGCCTACGGTTTCCGCTTTCTTCCATAATCTTTCTACCGTTGCCATCAGCGGTACCAGCATGCGTCCGCTGCTGCCGAAGGAGAAAGAAGAACAGACTGCCTGAGGGCAGAAAGGAGGCTTTTTATGGGAAGTGTGGCAACGGCGGTTTTGACAGGGTTGCTGGTGATTGTGGTTGTCATTTCCGTCAAAAGTTATTCCAAAAAATTGACGTCTGGCTGCTGCGGAGGCGGTGACGTGCCAAAGCCTCGAAAGGTAGACAAAAATCCCGACCATTACAGCCATTATGTGATGCTGCAAATAGAGGGGATGACTTGTCAGAACTGCGCCAAAGGGGTGGAAAACGCCTTAAACGCCATAGACGGCGTATGGGCGGAAGTAGACTTGGAGCAGAATCGGGCAAAGGTACGGCAGAAAGCGCAGATCCCTGTGGAGAAGCTCTGTGCCGCTGTGGAAAAAGCCGGTTATCACGCGCATATTTGAACAGAAGCCGTTTTTCTTTTTCGGAAGAAAAGCGGCTTTTGCTTTTTGTGGACAGACTGTGGTATCATAAGCCAAAAGGAGGGAGAGACATGGAACTGGAAACAAAGCGTTTGCGGCTGCGCCCGCTGACGGAGGAGGACGCGGAAGGGCTTTTTGCTTATTGCAGTCATCCTGCTGTTGGACCAAGGGCTGGCTGGAAACCTCACGAAACATTGGAAGAAAGCCGGGAGATGCTGGAGCAGGTGTTTTTGAAGGAGCCTCATGTGTTTGCCATAGAGCGGGAAGGCAGGCTCATTGGTACCATAGGTTTGGTGAATGACGGCAAACGGGAAAATACGGGAGCCAAAATGATCGGATATTCTCTTGCTTTTGACTGCTGGGGGAAGGGAATCATGACAGAAGCGGTGGAAGGGGTGTTGGTGTATGGCTTTGACCTGCTGAATCTTTCCATCATCACTGCCACATGTTATCCCGACAATCCCGCTTCCGCGAAAGTGCTGGAAAAATGCGGTTTTGTATACGAAGGCACTTTGCGGCAGGCACAGATCCGCTTTGACGGCAAAGTGCAGGATTTTCGCTGTTATTCTGTCACAAAGGCGGAATATGACGAAAAAAGACGGTGAGTTTCCTCATAAGGTCTTGTCCGTCCGTTGCCGAAACCTGCCTCATATCGTATAATAAAGGCAGAAAAGAAAATGGGGTGAGAATGTGGAAATCATCAACTGGAAAGAATTGCTCTATCCTTACGCCCAGACCGTTGACGAGCTGCTGTTAAAGTTCCGCAGTCTGGACAAAGAATGCAGACATCTGGGCATTTATTCGCCCATTGACTCCGTGACAGGGCGGCTGAAACGTCCTGCCAGCATATTGGAAAAGGCAGGCAGAAAACAGATTCCGCCGGATAAAATCGAAGAAGAAATTGAGGACATTGCCGGTGTCCGTATCCTCTGTCAGTTTGTGGAGGACATTCCAAAGGTCATTGAAATGGTGCGCAAGCGAAAGGACATGACTGTCATCGAGGAACGGGACTACATCACCAACACAAAACCAAGCGGTTACCGCAGTTATCATATGATCATCCGTTATCCTCTCTTCACGGCACTGGGGGAAAAAATCGTGCCGGCGGAAATCCAGATCCGCACCAATGCCATGAATTTTTGGGCAACGGCGGAACATTCTCTCAGATATAAATACAGCGGCAATATCCCTCAGGAATTGCAGGACAGACTGAAAAACTGCGCAGAAGCCGCTTTTCATCTGGATCAGGAAATGGCAACCATCCGGGAGGAAATCACCAACGCCCAGCGGCTCAATGAAATCAAAAATAATCTGGTAGCCAATATTCTGGAAAATATACAGAATTTGTATTTTGTGGCAAAACTGGATGATATGAACGAAATCAATAAGGAATTTATCCGTCTTTGGAACGGCGATGACATGGAAGCTTTGCAGGAGTTCAATGAGAAGCTCAACATCATGGCGGAAATGTATCGGGTATAGAAAGGGATTTGTATGGGATTATTTGCCATTGGGGATTTGCATTTCGGCTTTGCCGTAAACAAGCCCATGGATATTTTCGGAGAAAACTGGAAAAATCACAGTGAAAAAATCATTGAGAACTGGAAACGGGAAGTGACAGAAGAAGATACGGTGCTTTTGCCGGGGGATATTTCCTGGGGCATGCGTCTTGAGGAAGCGGCGGCGGACTTGGATATCATTGACAGCCTGCCGGGACGGAAAATACTCCTTTCCGGCAACCATGACTACTGGTGGAAATCTTCCAGCCGTCTGGCAGGACAGTACCCGGAAATGGCGTTTCTGAAAAATGACGCGGTGCCTTGGGAAAAGAGCTTTATCTGCGGTACAAGAGGCTGGCTCTGTCCCAATGAGCGCAGCTTTACGCCGGAGGATGAGAAAATCTATAAACGGGAACAGATTCGCCTGCGGCTGTCTTTGGATGCGGCTATGAAAGCAGGGGCGGAGGATATCATCGTTATGATGCATTTCCCGCCGGTCAATGAAAAACGGGAGCCGTCGGCTTTTACGGAGATTCTGGCGGAATATCCGGTGAAACGGGTGGTTTACGGGCACCTTCACGGAGCGGCAAACCACAAGAACGCTTTGCGGGGCGAGCGGAACGGCATCCTCTATGAACTGGTAGCGGCGGACTATCTGGATTTTTGTCCAAAACGAATTTTATGAACAGAAAAACGGTTGTGAAATCTTATGGCAAGATATCACAACCGTTTTTTATGCTTTTTTTAAGTCCAGTTTCAGGAAAATAGATGTTTCCATGGGGCTGTTGTTATAGGGTGGGATTTCCTGAAATCCCAGTTTGTTATACAGATGCAGGGCACCCTTCAGAAAAGGCAGGGTATCCAGCAGTATGGCATCGTAGCCTATTTCTCTGGCATCTTCAATGAGTTTTTCCACCAGATGCGCCGCAATGCCCTGACCACGAAAGGCATCTTTTACATAAAGCCGCTTCAGCTCACATTCCGTATCCGAAAGGGGACGCAGGGCAATGCAGCCGGCGATGGCGTCATCCACCAGTGCCAGATACAGTCTGCCTTTGGGCATCCCGTATTTTTCTTCCAGATGATCCAGTTCTCTGTCGTAATTCTGAAGCTTCAGAAAATCGGCAAAGGATGGATCGGCTTTCAGCAGGAAATCTGTATATTCCAAAAACAGGGCTTTGACTTCTTCCGGTCGGTCATAGGCAGGACAAATGGTTAGGCTCATGCTCCCTCGCCTCCCATATCAGTCTTCGTAGTCGTTGGCTGCGTCCAAGATCATGTTTTTCAGCACTTTGGTATCGAACCCATCCAGTTCCAGTTCCAGAGAAAGGTTTTCCAGTTCGTCTTCGTCAGGCAGATAATCCGCTTCAAAAGCAGAGGTCAGGTCGTCCTCAAAAATGATTTCCCCTTCGATTGTCCATGCGTCTTCGTCTTTGCTCAAAGAAAAAATATTTACTTCTGTAATTTGCAGCATGATAATACGCCTCCTTAAAAATTATATACGCTCTCTTTTGTTATTTCTGCCGCTGTTTTTTGCCGGAGCGGCGTTTTCTTTGTTTTGTCCCTGTTTTGGGTGTGTCCTTTTTCCGCACGGAATAGCCGAAAGAGCCGACCTGTTCTCCCAGTGTGAAATATCCCCCGTGGGAATAACAGATGGGCTTGCTGCGGTTCAGGTGGAATTTTCCTGTCTTATCGAAATATTTTTCGCTGACGCTGACGGAAACCACTTCCGCAAGAAACATGTGATGGCTGCCCAAAGGAACAATTTCTTTTACCTTACACTCAATATTGACCGGGCTTTCCAGTATGATGGGGCAGTCGACCTTTTCCCCTTTTTTGGCTGTCAGGTGCATTTCAGCGAATTTGTCCACATCTCTGCCGCTTCTGACGCCGCAGAAATCACAGGCATAAGTCAGGTCTTTGGTGACCAGATTGATGACAAATTCTCCGCTTTCCTTGATCAGCTCATAGGAGTGACGCTCGGGACGGATGGAAACATAAGTCATGGGGGGATTGGTATTGATGGTGCCAGTCCATGCTACGGTGATGATATTTTTCTGCTCCATATTGCCGCAGGATACCATGACGGCAGGGACGGGGTACAATACAGTGCCCGGTTTCCAGATCTGTTTTTCCATGGGAGCCCTCCTTTTTTTGCCAAGTCATTTTTAACGTTAATATGATATACGACCATGGTATATTTGTAAAGACGAAAAAACGTAGAAAAGGTGTTTGAATTTTTGTTCAATTCTTGCATCCACCTTCTTTTTTTCGTATGATGATAGGCAGAAGAAGCAGTTGACATACAACGAGGAGGAAAACATGGAATTACCATTGGCATATATCAACGAAATGAAAGCATTGCTGGGGGCAGAATACGAACATTATCTGGCGTCCTTTGAAGAAGCCAGACTCTATGGTCTTCGGGCAAACACTTTGAAAATTTCTCCGGCGGAACTAGCGGAAAAAGGAGAATTTTCTCTTTCCCCTGTACCATGGTGTGAAAGCGGATTTTACTACGGGGAAGGGGAACGCCCTGCCAAGCATCCTTATTACCATGCGGGGCTGTACTATTTGCAGGAACCCAGCGCTATGACACCCGGCGCTATGATTCCCATTGAGGAAGGGGATTTTGTGCTGGATATTTGCGCCGCACCCGGTGGAAAGACTACCCAGCTGGCGGCAAGACTAGGCGGGTCAGGACTGCTCATTTCCAACGATATCAGCGCTGGACGGGCAAAAGCACTCTTGAAAAATGTGGAAATCAGCGGCATCACCAATGCCATTGTTATGAGTGAACCGCCCAAGAAGCTGGCAGAACGGTTCGGCGGATTTTTTGACAAGATTTTGATTGACGCTCCTTGTTCCGGTGAGGGGATGTTCCGCAAAGAGCCGGATATGGTGAAAAGTTGGAATGAGGAACTGCTCACATTTTGCAGAGAACAGCAGGCGGATATTCTGGAACACTGCGCTTCCATGGTGAAAACAGGAGGCATGATTCTCTATTCCACCTGTACCTTTGCCAAAATGGAAAACGAGGACAGTATCCAGACATTTTTGGACAATCACCCGGAATTTACACTGGTTCCTCTGGAAAAGAACTGGGGTTTTGCGCCGGGCTGCGAGCCTCTCACAGAATGTGTGCGGCTGTATCCACACAAAATCAAAGGGGAAGGGCATTTTCTGGCGTTGCTGCAAAAAACAGGAGAGCCAACACCATGCAGTACACCCACAGAAGCAGGCATCGGTGAAAAGGAACTGGAACCTTTCCGCCAGTTTGCAAAAGAAACCCTTACGGGAAAATGGAAAGGTATTTTCCAGATTTATGGGGACAGTCTGTGTCTTTTGCCGGAAGGGGCACCTGCTACAAAAGGTCTGCGGGTACTGCGGAGCGGCTGGCAGCTGGGAACACTGAAAAAAGGTCGATTTGAGCCTTCGCAGGCTTTTGCCATGGGGCTGAAAAAAGAAGAAGTGAAGAACGTGCTGGATATGCCTCTTTCTGACGAGAGAGTGATCCGTTATCTGAAAGGGGAAACGCTGGAAGCGCCGGAAGCCAAAGACGGCTGGACACTGGTCTGCGTGGATGGTTATCCCTTGGGCTGGGGCAAGACCCAGAAAGGGCGTTTGAAGAATAAATATGCTGTAGGTTGGAAATGGGAATAAGAAATACAGAATACAAAATTGTCTTTCGATAAAAAACAAATGTGCGATTGTGGTTGACAAATGGAAAAATATTCGTAAAATAGAACTATCATCAATTCTATTTGAAAATCGGCATGGAAGAAAGGGCGAGTGAATATGGCAGTGACAACATACATAGGCACCAGAAACAAAGACATTACCGCGTCTGCATCAGAAGCTATCCTGCGTGGCATCTGCCCTGATGGCGGTCTGTATATTCCCAAGGAAATCCCCAAAATGGACAAGACTCCCGAAGAACTCATGGGGATGGATTATGGGCAATTGGCCTATGAAGTATTGAAGCTGTATTTGGACTTTACAGAAGAAGAACTGAAATACTGCATCGAACATGCGTATGATGAAAAATTCGATACAAAAGAAATCGTACCTCTTGTGAAAAAAGGGGATATGCTGTATCTGGAACTGTTCCACGGCAGAACACTGGCATTCAAGGATATGGCCCTGTCCATCCTGCCTTATCTTATGAAAACAGCGGCAAAACGTCAGGGACAGAAAGAGGAAATCGTTATCCTGACAGCAACCTCTGGTGATACAGGAAAAGCGGCGCTGGAAGGCTTCGCTGGCGTAGACGGCGTAAAAATTATGGTATTCTTCCCGGAAGATGGCGTCAGCCCTGTGCAGAAATTGCAGATGACTACCCAGGAAGGGGACAACACCTGTGTGGTAGGCATCAAAGGGAACTTTGACGATGCCCAGAGTGCCGTAAAGCGGATTTTCACCGACAAAGAACTGGCGGATGAACTGGAAAAGAGAGGCTATCGTTTCTCCTCCGCAAACTCCATCAACATCGGCAGACTGGTGCCCCAAATTGTATATTATTACTGGGCATACATTCAGGCGGTGAAAATGGGCGAAATCAAATGGGGAGAACTTTTGGACTTTACCGTACCCACAGGGAACTTCGGTGATATTCTGGCTGGCTGGTATGCGGCACAGATGGGTCTGCCCGCAGATCATTTTGTCTGCGCATCCAATGACAATAAAGTACTGTATGATTTCTTCCGTACTGGCGTTTATGACAGAAACCGCGCCTTCCATGTGACCGTTTCTCCTTCCATGGACATCCTCATTTCCAGCAATCTGGAACGTCTCCTGTGCCACATGGGCGGACAGGATAAAACAAAGGCGGAAATGGCTGCGTTGCAGGCTGATGGGAAGTATACAGCGGAAATCACAGAAGAACGGCTTTCCGGTGAATTTGCTGATGAAGCAGAAACTTTCGATGCTATCCGCAGAGTATATAAAAATACAGGCTATGTGATGGATACCCATACAGCAGTGGCTTATGCGGCGGCGGAAAAATACAGAGCCGAAAGCGGTACAAAGAACCCTATGGTCATCGTTTCCACTGCAAGCCCGTACAAATTTACAAAAGACGTTATGACTGCTTTGGATGAAAAATATGCAGACGGCGACGCTTTTGCGCTGATGAATGAAATGGAAAAAGTCAGCGGTGTAGCTATCCCTGCACCCATCCGGGGCATTGAAACAAGAGAAATCAAACACAAGAATGTCTGTGAAAAAGATGCTATCGCCGATTTTGTCAAAGGCTGGCTGTTATAAGAAAACACAAAAGGGTAACTGTTTTTCCTATAAGGACAGTTACTCTTTTTTGTGTTTCAAACAAAAGATTTTTTCTCTTGTCCTATGACCTTGGGCAGATTGACGGAAAACGAAAAAGTGGCGAAAATCCGTTGCTTTTGGTTTTTTTATGCAGTAAAATAAAATTAGCATCCTATGTGCAAATGGTAACTTGTTTACAATCATATACAAAGAAAGAGGAGAAGCATCATGAAAATGTTTATCGACACCGCTAACGTGGATCATATCAGAGAAGCAAACGATCTGGGCGTGATCTGCGGCGTAACCACAAACCCTTCCCTGATCGCAAAAGAAGGCAGAGATTTCGTTGAAGTGGTAAAAGAAATCACAACTATCGTGGATGGCCCCATCAGTGCGGAAGTTATCAGCCTGGACCATGAAGGCATGGTAAAAGAAGCTAGAGAACTGGCAAAAATCCACAAAAACATTGTTATCAAAATCCCTATGACACTGGAAGGTCTGAAAGCGGTTAAAATCCTGACAGCAGAAGGCATCAAAACAAACGTGACACTGATTTTCTCCGCTACACAGGCGCTGATGGCTGCAAGAGCAGGCGCAACTTATGTAAGTCCTTTCCTGGGCAGAGTGGACGACATTGGTTTCGTTGGCATGACACTGATCGAAGAAATCGTGGAAATCTTTGACGTACACGGCATCGAAACAGAAATCATCGCTGCTTCCATCCGCAACCCTCTGCACGTTATCGACGCTGCAAGAGTTGGCTGCCACATCGCAACCATCCCTTACAATGTACTGATCCAGATGGCAAAACACCCTCTGACAGACATCGGTATCGAACGTTTCCTGAAAGACTGGGAAAGCGTACCCAAGAAATAAGAAACATCTTTTTGTAAAGTAAACTAAAATATGTTTTGATGAAGATTGCCCTTTTTGAAAGGGCAATTTTCGAAATGGGAGGAAAACAATATGAATATTGATAACTTGACTGTAAATACCCTGCGTTTCCTTTCCGCAGAAGCGATCCAGAAAGCAAAAAGCGGTCATCCCGGTCTGCCTCTGGGCGCTGCACCTGCTGCTTACGCGCTGTGGGCAAAGGAAATGAAAGCAAACCCCGCAAATCCTAAATGGGACGACAGAGACCGTTTTGTACTGTCCGCAGGTCACGGTTCCGCACTGCTGTATTCCCTGCTGCATGTATTCGGCTATGGTCTGACCATTGAAGATCTGAAAAACTTCCGTCAGAGAAATTCCCTGACACCCGGTCACCCTGAATACAAACACACAGTAGGTGTAGAAACAACTACAGGTCCTCTGGGTCAGGGTATCGCAAACGCTGTTGGTATGGCACTGGCTGAAAGCCATCTGGCAGCAAAATTCAACACACCTGAATACAAAGTGGTTGACCACTACACATACGCACTGTGCGGCGACGGCTGTCTGCAGGAAGGCGTTGCTTCCGAAGCGGCTTCTCTGGCTGGCACAATGGGTCTGTCCAAACTGATCGTAATCTATGACTGCAATAAAATCACCATCGAAGGCAGCACAGACGTTGCATTCACAGAAGATGTGATGAAACGTTTCGAAGCTTACGGCTGGGATGTTGCGGAAGTAACAGATGGCAACGATGTAGACGCTATCGCAGCAGCTATTGCGGCAGCAAAGAAAACAGACAAGCCTTCCCTGATTAAAGTAAACACACTCATCGGTTTTGGTGCGCCCAACAAACAGGGCAAAGCATCCGCTCACGGCGAACCTCTGGGTGAAGAAGAAATCAAGCTGACAAAAGAAAATCTGGGCTGGAACTATGAAGAATCTTTCTTCGTTCCTGAAGAAGTAAAAGCGCACATGGCAGCATGGGCAGCAGAAGGCGCTCAGAAAGAAGCAGCTTGGAACGAAATGTTTGCAGCATACGCAAAAGCAAACCCTGAACTGGCAAAAGAATACGAACTGTGGCACAGCGAAGAGCTGGCAGCAGATCTGCTGGATGACGAAGATTTCTGGAAAGATGAAGGGGACATCGCAACTCGTGCAACTTCCGAAAAAGTACTGCAGAAAGTAGCAAAAGTAGTTCCTAACCTGTTCGGCGGTAGCGCTGACCTGGCTCCTTCCAATAAATCTGTTATGAAAGACAGAGAATACTACAGCAAAGAAAACCCCGCTGGCTCCAACGTACACTTCGGTATCCGTGAATTTGCCATGACAGCTATGGCAAACGGTATGGCTGTACACGGCGGCGTAAGACCTTATATCGCTGGTTTCTTCGTATTCAGCGATTACATGAAAGCTGGTCTGCGTATGGAAGCGCTTATGGGTCTGCCTGTTATCAGCATCTTTACTCATGACAGCATCGGCGTAGGGGAAGACGGCCCTACTCATCAGCCCATCGAACATCTGGAAATGCTGCGCAGCCTGCCTAACTACATGGTATTCCGTCCCTGCGATACCAGAGAAACAGCAGCTGGCTGGTATGCGGCCCTGACACATACCACAACACCTACCGGTCTGATCCTGTCCAGACAGAACATGCCCGCTCTGGAAGGCACCGGCAAAGACGCTCTGAAAGGCGCTTATATCCTGCGTGACTGCGAAGGTACACCTGATGTACTGCTCATGGCAAGCGGTTCCGAAGTAGAACTGATCTACAAAGCATATGACGAACTGGCTGCAAAAGGCGTAAAAGCAAGAGTGATCAGCATGCCTTGCTGGGAACTGTTCGCAGAACAGAGCGACGAATACAAAGAAAGCGTTATGCCTAAGGCTGTTCGCGCAAGACTGGCTGTGGAAGCAGCGGCGGACTTTGGCTGGCATAAATTTGTAGGTCTGGACGGCGACGTCATCTGCATGGAAGGTTTCGGCGCATCCGCACCTGCAGGCACCCTGTTCAAAGATTTCGGTTTCACCGTGGAACAGGTTGTGGAAAGAGCAATGGCTCTTGTAAAATAAGAAGTTTTGTATTTTATGAAGGGACGGCACGGCTCTTTCCAAAAGAAGGGACCTCGCCGTCCTTTTTTACAGAAAGGAGGAAGCATGCGGACATTTATTGCCATTGAACTGGAAGAAGAAGTGAAGGACGCCCTGGAAGGGGCACAGCAGCAGGCGGCAGAACTTTGCCGCAAGGGGAATTATACACCTAAGGAAAATTTCCATCTGACCCTGCATTTTCTGGGGGAAATCAGACCGGAAGAAGTGGACGATGTGGTACAGGCTATGATGGAAACCACCAGACGGAACCGCCCCTTTGAGCTGAAGTTGGATCGATTGGGATTCTTTCCCAGAGGACGGGAAGGCATCCTGTGGGCAGGGGTGGAAAAAAGCGCACCTCTTCAGCGGCTGTTTCAGCAGCTGGAAATCTCTTTGGGCAAACAGGGATTTGCCAGAGAGAAAAAAGGTTTGAGCCCTCACATCACATTGGGACGCGAGGTGGAACCTTATCGTGGGTTTGCTGATGTGCAAAAACAGGTGAAATTGGGAAATATTTCCATAAAAGTAAAGGCAATTTCCCTCATGGAAAGTGTGCGCAAAGGGCGGAATCTCATCTATCGCCCCCTGTTTGTACAACCACTGAAAGACAAAAGTTTTTATTGATGGAAACGATGTATTTTTTTAGATACATGCTGGAAAAGCCTTGATTTATCAAGTATAATTGGTACCAGCGGCATGCAGAAATATCCCGCTGCATGTCAGAAAGACATTTTATACGATCAAAATTGTTTTTAAGGAGGAAACAAATTATGGAGTTTGGCTATTCAAAGGAACAAGTACTGTTGAGAGACCTGTACAGAAAATTTGCTGAAACAGAAGTAAAACCTTTGGCGGAAGAACTGGACGAAGAAGAAAGATTCCCCGTGGAAACCGTTAAGAAACTGGCAAGATACGGCTTCCTGGGCATTCCCTTCCCCAAGGAATACGGCGGTGCAGGCGG
>JALFWW010000022.1 GCA_022786605.1 Clostridia bacterium
TATATTCATTTCTATAACCATGAGAGAATTCAATTAAAAACAGGAGTGGCGCCGCTCACGCTACGCCACTCCACTTGAAAATCAAATATTATCCTCGTAAGAACGCTTTTTGTACTGTCCGCACAAATTGGAGCAGTTCATTCTTCCCGCTTTCATTCCATCAAAGAAGTGATTTAAACATGATTCCTTTCAATCCTAAATAAATAACACGAAATGCAAAAGCACCTGACGATTTTTCGTCAGGTGCTTTTGTATAAAAAGTGATTAAAAATCAAAACCTTGCATTTTATTCAGGTATTTTTCTCCAACCAGCTCATCATAGGTCAGGTACCGATGGAGTTTCTGGATTTCCGCCCGCTCTTCCTCTGTGGTTCCAGGAGTATAGAGATTGTAATAAGAACTCATCACAGGGCAGGTTTCATATACATGGAGCAGGAAATTGGTCTGCAGGCACTGTGGCGCGTTGATGTAGTCACACAACAGCGCTGGAAGCAGATAAGGAGAAACCTGCTGGTTGTCTGCGCGATATTCGTTGCCAGTGTCATAGTTGGCAAACATGACATAGGGCGTACAGAACATCGTATATTTTTCCTCATCGGTCCATTGCGCGGCTTTATCCGCATGGATGGTGCCTGTGGAGGTATAGGGTGTGAAATTATCCCCCAGTGTAGGCAGGTGATCGCCGTACCAAAGGAGAACAGTGGGTTTTTCTCTCTGCATGATATAATCATAGAGCATACCCAATGCCGCGTCGGAATCGCTGACGCCTTTGGCGTAGTTTTGCAGGGAAATGACTTCCTGTTCGGACAGATTGTCACCGCTGACTTTGATGTCCCAGTCGGAAGAATCGAATTTGTTTGTATACAGACTGTGGTTTTCCATGGTGATGGCAGTCAGATATAGACCTGTTTCATGGGGCTGTTCCAACTGATAAATGATTTCTTCCGCGATGGTCTGGTCGGCGATATAAGGACCGCTGTTCCAGTGGAGTTCCGCATGCATGTCGTTTTCACCCAGAAAATCATCATAGCCCATGAGAGGATAAGCCCGGTCACGTTCATAGAATGTTTTCTGGTAGGTATGGACGCCCAAAGTGTCGTATCCCAGACTTTTGAAAAGCTGTGCGTAAGCAAATGTTTTTTCCTTTAAATACTGCTGATAAGGCATGTTGCCGGAGGGCAGTGTGCTGGTGGACATGCCGGACTGGATTTCAAATTCCGGTCGGATAGTGCCGCCGCCAAAGGTACAGGAAACCATTTCACCGCTGGGATGTTCTGCCGCAATGGCACGGTAGTTTTTCAGCGGATCATCGGAGAAGGTCACCCCTTCCAGTTTGGTCGGGTCCCAAAAGGCTTCGGACAGTACAACGATGACGTCAGGGTTTTCAAAGTCAGAAGTATCTTCTTCCCCAGTGGGAACAAAGGGCGCGAACATCTCAGCCATGATTTCTTCGCTGTAATCCTGAGGCATCAGTGTATCTACGGTGCCGAAGTTCAGTGCAAAGGCTGTCAAAAAGCCGTAATTGTCGTAAATATAATCCTGATCGGTTTCTTCGTTGATGACGATGCCAAAAAGGGGTTCATAACATCCACGGACTGTTGTGTTAGTGACAAATACTACCAGAAGTGCCGCCAATACCGGAACTCCTACAAAATGCACTTTGCTGCGGATCGGCAGCATAGGGCGGGTCACATGAAGGAACAGCCAGTAAAGGATGGTCACCACAAAGAGCAGGATATACTGCCATGGGAAGGAAATGGAGCCTAAAAACTCCGTGAAGCTGCCGGCATTTTGTGCCAGTGTCAAATCCCAAGGATAAAAATGGTCCTGCAGAATGATGGACTTGAAATAGTCAATGAGGGGCAGCAGGATGAACAAAAATCCCGTGATGCCCGCGGCTGTGGAAAAGCGGCGGAACAGAAACACAAATGTGAGGTATACGCCGTAAACCAGAAGCAGCCCCAGAACAAAGGCGCCTGTCTGTGCTGTAATGAGTGTGGACAGCATAGAACGGGAGCCAAAAGAAATGTAGTTTGCCACAAGGGTCATATAAATAGGAAATGCGAGAGTAAGAATCCATAATATGGCTTTGGGCAAAGGGGCGGAATGGAAAAATTTCCGCAGTTTTTTCGATTGTTTGGAAAATGTTTTCATTGGGTCAATGCCTTCTTTCTTTTCAATTACCCCGAGGTTTTATTTTATCATGACAATGGCGTATTTTCAACGCTGGCGGGGGAAATGAGAGGAATTTTATTTTCTGTCGGATGTGATTTCCAGAGGTGTCAGGCGGTCTTTTTCTGTAATGGGACGCAGAACACGACAGGGATTTCCGGCGGCAAGGACACCACTGGGAATGTCATGGGTCACCACACTGCCCGCACCGATGACACTGCCCGCGCCAATGGTGACACCACCGCAGACAGTAGCGTTGGCACCGATCCACACATCATCCTCCAGTGTGATGGGGGCAGAAGTGCCGATGCCTTCCCCTCTCTGAGCGGCATCCATGGCATGTCCTGCACAGGCAAGGCAGACACCGGGACCGATAAAGGCATTGGCACCGATATGCACAGGAGAAGTATCCAGAATGACGCAGTTATAATTGATGAAGGTAAGACCATGGGTATGGATATGAAAGCCGTAATCACAGTGGAAAGATGGTTCGATGAACGTCAGCGGGTGGCAGGTTCCGAAAAGCTGTTGCAGGATTTCAGCTCTCTTTTCTGTTTCCGTAGGGGAGGTCTGGTTGTATTCCCAGCAAAGGGTTTTTGTTTTTGTCTGTAAGTGGTTGGGCATGTCGGTGTGGCGTGTGCAGTAGCCTTCCGGCAGTCCCATAATTTTCAAAATATCCATATAAGATGTCCTTTCTTTTGTTGAAATCAGATTTCCTAAGGATAAAATGTATCACATTTTCTGGCAGTACGCAATGGAGGAAAAAGGGGAATCTTGCGCGGATATTGATGGATATGGTACACTGTTTGGAAAGAGAAGGAGGGGATTTTATGAGGGAAACAGGAATCTACATTCATATTCCTTTTTGTGTGCAGAAATGTCTATACTGCGATTTTCCGTCTTTTGGCGGACAGGAAAAGGAATATGAGCGGTACACAGCAGCTTTGTGCCGGGAAATCGAAGCCAAAAGCCATCTGGCAAAGGAATGGAAGATCAAGACTGTGTTTTTTGGCGGCGGAACGCCTACGGTGCTTTCTGCCCAGCAGATGAAGCGGATTTTGGATACTGTTTTTCAATGTTTCGATGTGGAAGATGACGCGGAAATCACCACCGAAGCCAATCCCGGTACACTGAGTCTGGAAAAATGCGTTGCTTTGCGGCAAATGGGATTCAATCGCTTGAGTATGGGTGTGCAGGCGTGGCAGGATGAATTGCTGGAAAGATTGGGCAGAATCCATACACGTCAGCAGTTTCTGAAAAATTTTGCCAGTGCCAGAAAAGCTGGTTTTGACAATATTAATGTAGATTTGATGTTTGCCCTGCCGGAACAGACCTTGGGGCAGTGGGAAGAAACCCTTTCGGAAATCACCGCGTTACAGCCGGAGCATATTTCCGCTTACAGCTTGATCATAGAAGAAGGAACGCCTTTTTATGATTTGTACGAAAAGGAAGTGTATCAGGCAACAGATGAAGAACTGGACAGAGCCATGTATCACACAGCGGCGCAGATTCTGGCGGAGGAAGGGTATCACCAGTATGAGATTTCCAATTTTGCCAAAGATGGCAAAGAAAGCCGCCATAACCGCATTTACTGGCAGGATGAGGGATATTTGGGCTTTGGTCTGGGGGCACACTCCTATTGGGCAGGAAAACGGTTCCACAATCCCTATGACCTGCATACATATATGGAGCAGGCAGAAAACGGAAATGTTTCCATGGAGGATGTGGAGGAGCTTTCTCTGGCAGACCAGTACAGCGAATTTATGTTCATGGGGCTTCGTCTGACAGAAGGCATTGAGAAAAAACGATTTGCCCAGCGTTTTGGCGTGGGCATGGAGGACGTTTACGGGGCGGAAATCCAGAAATGCAAAGAAGAAGGTCTGCTGGAAGAAAGGGATGGATGGCTCCGTCTGACAGAGCGTGGACTGGATCTGAGCAATCAGGTTTTCATGGAATTTCTCAAGGAAGAAGCCTGAAAAACCTCGAAAAACCAAAAGAAAATACGAAATATGAAATTCAAAAAAAGTTCATAATTTTTTTCTCATTAGCACTTGACATTGTAGGTGGCAAGTGCTATCTTTATTACATGAGTTAGCACTCATGGCAAGTGAGTGCTAACAAAAGACAAATTTCCATAAGAAGTGCGTCCAAATGGAAAATGGACAGAAAAAGAAATTTACTTCAAACAAAATCGGAAAATTTTTTCTTCTGAAAAAAGAGTCAGAAGAAAAACCGTTCCGCAAATTTCCACTTGTTTCTTTGCTGCACCTTGTGCAACGTCAGGAAACGCGTAAACGGAAATTTACTTGAAACAAAAACGGAAATTTTTTTCTTCTGAAAAATCATCAGAAGAAAAACCATTCCGTAAATTTCCACTTACTTCCTCGTGACACTTTGTATCAGGTCGGAAGTGCGTAAACGGAAATTTACTTCATGAATGAGGAGGCGAAAGGCTATGTCGTTGAATGAAAGAAAAATTCAAATCTTACAGGCGATCATCAATGACTATATTGAAACGGCGGAGCCTGTCGGTTCCAGAACCATCGCCAAAAAATACAATCTGGGCATCAGCTCAGCAACCATAAGAAACGAAATGAGCGATCTGGAGGAGATGGGATTCATCTTACAGCCCCATGCTTCTTCCGGCAGAATTCCATCAGACATGGGCTACCGTTTATATGTAGACCATCTGATGCAGAAAAAAGAACTGGGACCCGAGGAACAGCGGTATCTGCAAAATGTCATCACCAGAAACGTGGGACAGATTGATTACCTGCTGGAGGAAACGGCAAAGGCTCTTTCCGCACTGACCAATTATACCACCATTATTTCAGAGCCAGTGAGTCAGCGCACACGGATCAAACAGATTCGACTTTTGCCGCTGGACAGCACTTCGGTGCTTCTGGTTATCGCGACGGAAGATAATTTCATCAAAAATCATGTGATTCAGATGGGTATGGCACCGGATGAAGATAAAATTTTCACCATGGGCATGCGGCTGAATCAGGTGTTGCAGGGATATTCCCTCCATGATATAGACGCAAGCGTCATCAACCGCCTACAGGCAGAACTCCATGAATACCGACAGATCCTGCCGCATATCTTAGCGGCAATCGAAAGCACCATGCGTTCTGCGGAAAAGGTACAGGTTCACATGAGCGGTACCAAAAACATTCTGGCTTTTCCTGAGTTTTCTGATATCCAGAAAGCCAAGTCCCTGTTTCAGGCGCTGGAGGAAAAGGATGTGTTGGTTACCCTCTTGCAGGGCAGTACCGATACCAATGACATGCAGATTCTCATCGGCAGCGAAAACAGCGTGCAATGCATGAAGGATTGCAGTGTCATTACGGCAACCTACAAAATGAGTGACGAAACCCGTGGTACCATCGGTATCGTAGGACCCACCCGAATGGATTATTCTCAGGTGGTATCCGTCCTCAACGGTATGGTCACCAATATGGAAAAAGTATTGAAAAATCTGTCGAAAGGCAATAAAAATACCTAGAGAAAAGAGGAGCAGATGTGGAAGATAAGGATTTAAGAGAAGAAAATCTGCAGGAAGAAGCCGCAGAAGTGCAGGCGGAAGCAGAAGTGACAGAAGCTGTGGAAGCGGAAGTGATTGATGAAACCGAAGCGAAAATGGCGGAGCTGGAACAGAAAGCTGCGGATTATCTGGATAAATATCAAAGATGTCTGGCGGAGTTCGATAACTTCAGAAAACGGACTTCCAAAGAAAAAGCAAGCATGTATGACGACGGTGTGAGAGATACCGTGGAAAAACTGCTGTCAGTGGTGGACAATCTGGAACGTGCCGTTGCGGTACAGGAAGGAAAAGACGCCGAAGACGCTTTCTTCAAAGGCGTGCAAATGACTTTGAAGCAGTTCCAGGAAATTTTGCATGGCATGGGCGTGGAGGAAATCAAAGCCCTGGGCGAAAAATTCGACCCCAATTTCCATGCGGCTGTAGCACATGAAGATGATGATGCCTACGGCGAAAACGAAATCATTCTGGAAATGCTGAAAGGTTATAAATATAAAGATAAAGTCATCCGTCACAGCATGGTGAAGGTGGCAAACTAAAACAGAAAGTTTGATTTGACAATTTAGGAGGAAATAGATTATGGGTAAAATCATTGGTATTGACTTAGGTACAACAAACTCTTGTGTAGCAGTAATGGAAGGCGGCCAGCCTGTTGTTATCGTAAACAGCGACGGCGCAAGAACCACTCCTTCCGTCGTTGGTTTCGCGAAAAACGGCGAAAGACTGATCGGTGAAACAGCAAAACGTCAGGCAATCACAAACCCTGACAACACCATCAGCTCCATCAAACGTCACATGGGTGAAAACTATAAAGTAAACATCGAAGGTAAAGCTTACTCTCCTCAGGAAATTTCCGCAATGGTACTGCAGAAACTGAAAGCTGACGCGGAAAGCTATCTGGGCGAAACTGTTTCCGAAGCAGTTATCACAGTTCCCGCATATTTCAACGACGCACAGCGTCAGGCAACAAAAGATGCTGGTCGTATCGCTGGTCTGGATGTAAAACGTATCATCAACGAACCCACATCCGCAGCACTGGCTTATGGTCTGGATAACGAAAGCGAACAGAAAATCATGGTTTACGACCTGGGCGGCGGTACATTCGACGTATCCATCATCGAAATCGGCGGCGGCGTCATCGAGGTACTGTCCACAAACGGTAACACACACCTGGGCGGCGACGACTTCGACCAGAGAGTCATCGACTACTTGGTAGCTGAATTCAAGAAAGCAGAAGGCATGGACCTGTCCAAAGACAAAATGGCTATGCAGCGTCTGAAAGAAGCAGCAGAAAAAGCGAAAAAAGAACTGTCTACCGTTACAACAACAAACATCAACCTGCCTTTCATCACAATGAATCAGGATGGTCCTAAACATCTGGATGTGACACTGTCCAGAGCAAAATTCGATGAACTGACAGCTGATCTGGTAGACGGCACCATGGGTCCTGTTCGTCAGGCTCTGTCCGACGCTGGTCTGTCCGCAAGTGAAATCGACAAAGTCCTGCTGGTTGGTGGTTCCACAAGAATCCCCGCTGTACAGGACGCGGTGAAAAAATATACAGGCAAAGAACCTTTCAAAGGCATCAACCCTGACGAATGTGTAGCCGTAGGTGCTGCAATTCAGGGCGGTAAACTGGCTGGCGATGAAGGCGCAGGCAGCGTTCTGCTGCTGGACGTAACACCTCTGTCTCTGGGTATCGAAACTCTGGGCGGTGTTGCAACAAAACTCATCGACAGAAACACAACCATCCCTACAAACAAAAAACAGATCTTCTCTACAGCAGAAGATAACCAGACAGCCGTTGATATCCACGTTGTACAGGGTGAAAGACCTTTGGCAAGAGATAACAAAACGCTGGGTCAGTTCAAACTGGATGGTATCGCTCCCGCAAGACGTGGCGTGCCTCAGATCGAAGTTACTTTCGATATCGACGCAAACGGTATTGTAAACGTATCCGCAAAAGACCTGGGTACAGGCAAAGAGCAGCACATCACCATCACAGCAGGCTCCAACCTGTCTGAAGAAGAAATCGACAAAGCTGTAAAAGAAGCGGAACAGTTCGCGGAACAGGATAAGAAGAGAAAAGAAGCCATCGACGCGAAAAACGAAGCTGACTCCCTGATCTTCCAGACAGAAAAAGCACTGGGTGAACTGGAAGGCAAACTGGGCGACGACGAAAAAGCGGCAGTAGAAGGCGCACTGAACAGCCTGAAAGATACTGTAAAAGATATGCAGCCTGAAACAATGACAGAAACAGACGTAGCAAACGTAAAATCCGCTACAGAAGCGCTGACACAGGAATTCTACAAAATCTCCGAAAAACTGTACCAGCAGGCACAGGCAGCCCAGGGCGGCGACGCGGCAAATGGCGGCGATCCTAATGTGGTTGACGGCGAAGGCAAAGAACTGTAAAATAAATAAAATTGCGATAAAGTGAAGGCAAGGGTGGGTTTCGTCCCGCCCCTGCTTTTGCCGTTTACAGTTTTTTTCAGTAAAACAAGGTGGTGAGAAAGTTGGCTAATAAAAGAGATTATTATGAGGTCCTGGGGGTACAGAAGGGCGCCTCTGAAGCGGAGCTGAAAAAGGCTTACCGTAAGATGGCGGTAAAATACCATCCTGACCAGAACCCTGGCGATAAAGAAGCAGAAGAAAAATTCAAAGAAGTCAACGAAGCCTATGAAGTGCTGAGCAACCCCGAAAAACGTGCGCAGTATGACCAGTTTGGTCACGCAGCCTTTGAACAGGGCGGCATGGGCGGCGGTTTCTACGGCGGCGGCTTTGAAGGCTTCGATATGGGCGATTTGGGAGATATTTTCGGCAGTATGTTCGGCTTTGGCGGCGGCGGTTCTGCCAGAAGAAATGGTCCCAGACGTGGCAGAGATATCAATGTCAGCATTCAGCTGACTTTTGAAGAAGCCATTTTTGGCTGTACCAAAGAAATTTCCGTACCTGTTCTGGACGAATGCGAAACCTGTCATGGTACTGGCGCAAAACCTGGCACCCATGCGGAAAGCTGTTCCAAATGTCACGGTACCGGTCAGGAACGTTTTGTACAGCAGTCCATGTTTGGCGCTGTCACATCCGTTCGTACCTGTTCCGCATGTCATGGTACTGGTAAGATCATCAAAGAACCCTGTACCACATGCCGTGGTACCGGCAGAGTCAAAAAGACAAAGAAATACGAAGTCAAGATTCCTCAGGGCATCGACAACGGTCAGACCATCCGTCTGGGCGGCAAAGGGGAACTGGGCGAAAACGGCGGCGGCTACGGCGACCTGCTGGTAAGCGTATACGTACAGCCCAACCGTGTCTTTGTTCGGAAAGGCAACGATATTTACTGTGATGTGCCCATCACATTTGTACAGGCGGCACTAGGTGGCGAAATCATCATCAAGACCATTGATGGGGAACAGAAATATACCATCAAACCCGGTACACAGCCTGATACGGTGGTTACCCTGCGGGGCGTAGGGGTACCCAACCTGCGGAACCCGAAGATCAGAGGGAACCAGATCGTCACACTGAAGGTAAAAATTCCTACCAGCATGACGGAACGCCAGAAAGACCTGCTGCGGCAGTTTTACGGTGATGCCCCGGCGGGGGCGACCAAGCCCGAAACTTCTGCGGCGCCGGAGGAAGAAAAGAAAACTTTCGGTGAGAAGGTCCGGGACTTTTTCGAAAAGGACAAATAAGAAACTTTCCAAAGGGATGCTGATCAAACAGCATCTCTTTGATTTTGGCAGCAGCATTATCTAAAAAATGTTATGCTTGACAAACTGCGATTTTTTAGGATAAAATCATAAAAACTCTTTGCACTGCACATACGAAGTGACCTTCGCACATACAGTACAAACTGAGCAGACAGCGGATTTTTCCGTGTGGTCGGGCATTTTTGCAGCGAATGACAGACATTCGTGGGACAGTTTTATGTTCTACGGGTGTCTTTTTTTGTGTAAAATCAAAAGGGGCGGAGAGGTAAACATTTAGGAGGGATTTTTTATGACAAATGATTTGGCAAAACAAAATGAGAAAATCGTCATGCGGGTTTCTACCAACAGTATGATCGTCAACATCGTTTTATCAGTGTTCAAAGTGGCAGCGGGATTTCTTGCCCATTCCGGCGCTATGATTTCTGACGGCGTACATTCCGCATCAGACGTGTTCAGCACCATTATCGTTATGGTGGGCTATAAGATGTCTGCCAAGGAATCAGACGCAAACCATCAGTATGGACATGAGCGGATGGAATGTGTAGCCGCTATTTTGCTGGCAATGGTATTGTGTGTGACAGGCTTTGCCATTGGGGCAGGCGGCGTGGAAAAGATTTTTGGCGGGGAAGCAAGTGCCCTGGAAGTTCCCGGTAAACTGGCTTTGGCAGCGGCTATCCTGTCCATTGTAGTGAAAGAAGGCATGTACCATTACACCAGACTTGCGGCAAAGAAGGTCAATTCCGGCGCGCTTATGGCAGATGCTTGGCACCATCGTTCTGATGCCCTGTCCTCCGTAGGCAGTTTGGTAGGTATCGGCGGCGCAATGCTGGGATTCCCCATCTGCGACCCCATTGCCAGCGTTGTCATTTCCCTGTTTATCATCAAAGCGTCTTATGATATTTTCAAAGATGCCATTGATAAAATGATGGATACCGCATGTGATACAGAAACACTGGAAAAAATGAAATCTGTTGTGGCAGCCCAGAATGGCGTTATGGGCATTGACTGCATCCAGACCAGACAGTTCGGCGCAAGAGCTTATGTGGATGTGGAAATCGCCGCAGATGGCAATCTGACGCTGACAGCAGCCCATGCCATTGCGGAAGGCGTTCACGATGCCATTGAGCAGAATTTCCCGGAAGTAAAACATTGTATGGTTCATGTGAATCCGGCGGCAGAAAGATAAAAAAATCCCGTTCTATGGAAATAGAACGGGATTTTCTGTGGAATAAGTCTTTATCTAAAGGAAATCTTATTCTGTTGGTGCGTCAGCTGAGGAGAAGGACTGGGTATACAGTTCATTGCCTTCACCGTCGAAGAAAGAAACCACTACGATAACAACATCATTAGAAACGCCTTCTTTGATCTGTGCGGCGGTGTTGGCATAAGATTCGGCGTTTGCTTCTATGCTGGTTTTCAGCGCTTCTGCCAGTGCTGGACGTTCTTCTTCAGT
Source organism: Clostridia bacterium (assembly GCA_022786605.1). Lineage (GTDB taxonomy): Bacteria > Bacillota > Clostridia > Lachnospirales > Anaerotignaceae > Anaerotignum. The sequence goes on from JALFWW010000022.1 coordinate 10,880, forward strand.
CGTTACGACATTATCCATACTGAATTCATACCGCAGTTCATCACCTTCCGCATAGAGTTTGGCGCTGATGCCCTCACCTTCATACTGAGTTTTGGCAGCATCCACAAAACTCTGTGTGGTATCTGAGTTAAAGTAATCTTCCAGAGAAGGCAGATCGCTGTCAGATGTATCGGAAACGGTAGTGGACTGATTGGAGCCATCAGCAGTGGAAGCATCCTGCGCAGCGTCTTTTCCGCCGCAGGCAGCCAGAGATACGGCAAGGCAGATCGTTGTGCATAAAGCTAAAATACGTTTTTTCATGTTTCGTTGCTCTCCCTTCTGAAAATAAATTACAATAGATTTGGTTTCATTTGGAATCCCAAATGTTTTGTGGAGAGTTCGCCGCTGTTTGTAAATCTGCAGGTAGTTATGCAGGTATTACATGACAATTATCAAAAGAACGCCCCGGGAACCAACACAATATAAAATGTAATTTTATTTTAATGAACCAAAATGGCAATTACAACAGAAAGTCCCACAATTGTATGTATTTTACAAACATGATTGTAAGATATATACAATCATAGCATTTTTTGTAATTTTTATGTAAGCAAATAGATGATATTGGGTATTTCATTTTTGGAAGAATGGCGGAAGGACTTTGAACCTTTCTGTTGACCGAAAGGGACAAAAAAGACAGCGCAGGCACAAATTTATTTTGGAGAAAAAATCTTACAGAATTTTTTTGCTGCAATATGTACCTTTGATGTGATACAATAAAAAATCATGGTGAAGCTTGAGAAAGGAATGGAAGAAGATGAAAAAAGTGCTGTTTATCTGCCACGGCAGGATTTACCGGGCATGATGAAACGTCTCAAATCGTCTCATAACCCTCGATTTTAAGCGTTTTTTGTGTTTCGACCTCAAATTTACCAAAGATTTACCAATATTTCTGGAGAGTCAGACTTGCAAAAAAATGGGCCAGAATGAGGAGATTAAAAATATGAGCGAATTGAAACCAAGAATAACGGAAAACGGAATTGATTATATCCTTGTCGGAGATTACTACATCCCAGACTTGAAGCTGCCGGAAGAACACCGCCCCATTGGAAAGTATGGACGGCTACACCGGGAATATTTAAGAGAAGTCCACCCAGCCAGATTGAACACATTGATATTGACCGGAGAGCTATGGACATATCTTGCAGACCTGAACGAACAGGCACAGGAACGGTTAGACACCATCATGGAACAGATGAAAGCTGCCGAGGGCGTGACCGAAGAATTAAAGCGTACCCATCAAATGGAATGGGTGCAGCGTTGCAATAACATTCACAACCGGGCAGAAGAAATTATTTTGCATGAGATGATTTATTCGTAACAGTATGTTAGGATTATGACTATAAATCGGAAAGTTATGGAGGGAAAGACATGAAAAAATTTTCTGTGTTATTGATGATATTAGCTATTGTTTGTGCTTTATTTGCTGATAAAATAGATATGGCTGTCAAAGGGAATAAAAAGGTTAAAAAAGTAATTGTCGTATTTAGCGTGGGAGTATTATTAGTTTGTACGATTGCTATTGTTGCAAGTATCTTAGCTTAAACACTTGAAATAAAAGCCCAGTATTATCAAAATATGAAGTAGTATGTGAGGAAAATCAAATGAATAAAAAATCTTATTGGTTAAGCATTAGTATGTTTGTGTTAATACTGATATGGACGGTTTATTACTATGCAATGCGGTACACAGGAGGATTTGCAGACTTAAAGGATAGAGTTATTTGTGGGGCTGTAGCCTTGATATGCGTAGCTTTTATCGTGAAGAGAACGATTGACTTTTTGAAAAATAAAAAGTCGTAAAGTTTTTGGGTGAGGTGATATAGGATGGTCAAAGTGATAAAAGAAAAATTTGTCGTCATTGGAAAAGAAGGCTCAACATTAGAAGGCGAAGGATTCATTCAAACCATGGGAAAATGGCTTTAGCAAAGGCTTATATCTGGCAGGTGTGGAATGTATTGATAATGCAGAAGCACCTGATGGATGGACAAAATGGATAATACCAAGTTATGAGTATATAGTTGTTGAAAATCATAAGGGAGCGTTTGAAGAAACTATTAGAAAAATGAATGAACATGGTATTTCTCTGGTCGGAGCAGTTCATGATTATACTGAGCCGACAACAGGAAAGGATTATCTGTACTTTCCCATAAGAGAAGTTTAATAAATTCAGAATTTGGGAGATGCCTATGAAGAAGTTTTTGAATGATATAAGGAGTGCGGAAAATCCTATATCTGGTAATAGAAAAATTATAAATACCATAGCTGTATTGTTCCTTGGAATAGCTTTGGGGACTTTTTCAAAATTTTTGGATTTTCGTCAAGCTGAACTGCCAAGTGTGCTTATGGCAATAGATGGGGCATTAGATGTTCATAATTTCCTTGGGCGTTTTGCAATTTGGGTATTGATTGCACTGTGTATTTCTATTTATAGTAATTCTGCAACAAGAGTAAGTGTTAATGTTTTTGCGTTTTTTGCTGGCATGGTTGCAAGTTACTATTTGTATTCAAACTATGTCGCAGGATTTTTTCCAAGAAGCTACGCTATGATTTGGTTTGGCTTTACCATGATTTCTCCGTTCTTGGCATTTGTCTGTTGGTATGCGAAAGGAAAAAGCAGACCTGCATTTATGCTATCAGTATTGATTTTAGCAGTATTGTTTAACATGACTTTCGTATATGGATGGGGATATTTCGAAGCACGCTCTGTTTTAGAATTGATAGTCTTTATCATCGGACTTACTGTTTTGAGGAGGGACACATTGAAAAGTTCTGTGCTAATGGGAACAATTAGTATAGTTCTTGCAGTTTTACTTGATATGGTTATTCCATTTCATTTTGGATAAACAACTTCCAGTGTCGTTCTGAAAATTCAACTGAATAGCCACAACACAAACCGCTGCTACATGGAAGCCAACAAACCATGCAACAGCGGTTTTTTGTTACCGTTTTTTCCTCTGGCTGATAGGCGTTCCCATTTTCTTTGATTTTTTGAGAATCCGAATCAGCCAGCGAAATTCTTCGTCTGACAGATTTTTATAGTTGATGCCGAGCTGCTTGCAGTAAAGTACAACGAGCTTTTCATCCCGACTGCCCTTGAAATTTTCGATTGCTTCCAGATTTTCTTTCAGTTCATCGGCAACGGTGGTCTGGGGAGCACTTTCGCTGTCTTTTTTGTGAGCTTCCCGAATATCCCGGATAATGAGGTTGAGGTCATCCAGTACCATGTGACTGAAATATTCATCATCACTGATATGGGCAGCTTGCAGCACCTTCAAATGCGGGTCATCTTCGCCGGGGCGATACCGTTCAATGATTTCATGCCGGACGGTATCGACAAGGGCGTTCAGGTTTTGAATCTGCATGGTGGCAATCCCATCCACATAAATCTCAATGTCCGCAAGAAACTTGATAAAGTCCTTATGGGTGGCAAGTTCGCAGAGCAGACGGTTGTTAATCCGACCGCTTTTCAGAAGTGCTACCATCTCA